>CAWUIN010000139.1:0-6134 GCA_963922535.1 uncultured Hyphomicrobiaceae bacterium
ACGCTTTGGCGGGCTTAAACCGTTTGCCGCACATGATGGCCACATGACAATGCGGATAAATATGTGCCATTTCCGCATTCCTCAGGGACGCTGGCGATATAAGGGCGCCCCGCAAAATAAACGCTTCAATTTCGATAATGAGTTGCCCGCGACATGTGGCTCCGGCCAGGATAATTGAGCTGTTTATTTTGCTGGGTACCCTGAGCATAGGAAAGCCCGGCGCTAAGAAAAAACGCCGGGCCAAAGTGTCAAGTTTATGACGTGTCTGTGACTGATCAGACGAAACCGTTCAGATCTTAGTTGATCTGATCGTACGTACCGTTCTTCCACTCATAGAACTTGTATGGAGGAAGGTTCGGGTCGCCTTTTGCATCGAACTTGAAGTTGCCGATAACCGTGTCAAATTCCATGCTGTTCAATTTGGGGATGACTTTATCTACTGCTTCCGAGCCTGCGGCCTCTACGGCTGCTGCCCAGGCCTGAATGGCCGCATATGTGTAAAGCACGTAGCCTTCCGGTTCGATTTTGTTGGCACGGAACTTGGCGACGACGTCCTTGGCTGCATCCAGTTTGCGCGGGTCAGGTGAGAAGGTCATCAGGGTACCTTCACCTGCGTCGCCAGTCACCTGCCAATATTCCTTAGTGACAAGCGCGTCACCGGCAATCAGCTTGGTCTGCATGCCCTGGTCACGCATCTGGCGAACGATCAGACCAGCTTCGGTGTGATAGCCACCAACGTAAACAACGTCGATGCCTTCATTCTTCATTTTTGAGACCAGCGCAGTATAGTCCTTTTCACCAGCAGTATAAGCCTCGTACATGACTTCCGTGAGGCCTGCCTCGTTCATGAACTTCTTGGTCTGGTCGGCCAGGCCCTTACCGTAGGCGGTCTTGTCGTGAAGGATGGCGATCTTTTTGCCTTTATACATCTCAGCTATGTACTCGCCCGCGACCTGGCCCTGCTGGTCGTCACGGCCGCAAACGCGGAATACGTTCGGGCCGGCGCGCTCATCGGTCAGCTTTGGATTGGTGGACGCCGGAGATATCTGGATGATGCCTTCCTCGGCATAAACCTTGGAGGCAGGAATAGAGGACCCCGAGCAAAAGTGTCCGGCGACTAAAGCTACTTTCTGGGCTGCCAGCTTGTTGGCGCCGGCAACAGCCTGCTTCGGATCGCATGCATCGTCTTCAACGATCAGATTCAGCTGCTTGCCCATAACGCCACCGGCGGCGTTGATGTCAGCAACAGCCTGAATCGCGCCAGCCTTCATCTGCGCACCAAACGTGGCATACTGGCCAGTCATCGGACCAATAGTTGCAATATTGATCGTTTTTTCGTCGTTGTTCTGCGCAAATACCGGACTGGCAAGGCCAACGGCGAGTGCAACGCCCAAGATAAACTTTTTCATAAGATAGTCATCCTTGTTCACAGTGGTGATTGTGCACTACGCGTTTGCGTGGTGCTGGATCTCCCTTGGGTCCCCCACCCTCGGGAACTCGGATCAGCAGCCCTTTATCGATGGCTGATCGATGGCTGCAGCTGAAAACTTACCTCCTGTCGTCTTATGAAGCTGGAGACGAAGACGTCGTTTCCCAGGAAACGATGCTTGTACGGCGGTAAAGCCATGGATATTGCGTAACCATCTGGGTCGTACGGGCGATACGGTATGACAGAAAGGCGATGGCGATCAGGAGCAGCGTATCGACGATGTAAAGCTGCAGCGACAAAAGCGTGCCTTCTGCAAGGCTCCAGTGAAAAAAGCGTACTGGCAGGGCCAACAGCAGCATATAAAAGAACACCAGCCACACGGGTGACCAGCTGCGCGCCAGCGCGCGTCCGGTTAGCCAGGCCGCAGCGCCGGCCAGAACAAAGTTAATGACGATAAAAGCGGTGAGCGAGTTGTCATAAATAATGCCCATGCGTTTTGCTTTCTTTGTTCTCGATCAGTGTGCCCCGCCCTCCAGATAAGCGGCTCGGATATCTTCGCGGTGGAGAAGCTCGTCGCCTGTGCCGGACAACGTGATCTGACCGTTGACCATGACATAACCGCGATGCGCAAGCTTTAGCGCATGATAGGCGTTTTGCTCCACAAGGAACACGGTCAGCTTCTCCTTTTCATTCAGCTCTTTAATCACAGAAAAGATTTGCTTGACAATCAATGGAGCAAGGCCGAGCGATGGCTCATCCAGCAGGAGTAGACGTGGGCGTGCCATCAGGGCGCGCGCGATGGCGAGCATTTGTTGCTCCCCGCCGGACATTGTGCCGGCGCGCTGGTTTTCTCGTTTTTTGAGTATCGGGAACAACTCGTAGGCGTGAGCCAGATCTTGGCCGAATGTTACGGCCTGCTCTTTGTTGAGGATCGCACCCATCTGCAGGTTTTCCAGCACGCTCATGCGTGGGAAGATGCGGCGGCCTTCCGGGGATTGGGCGATTCCTAAGTGCATGATCTTATGCGTTGGCAGACCGCAGATTTCCTGGCCCTCGAATTTGATCGAGCCGGTGCGCGGTGCCGGGCTGCCGCAGATCGACATCATCAGTGTTGTCTTACCGGCACCGTTGGCACCGATGATGGTGGTAATTTCACCTTCGCGCACATCGAGATCGATGCCCTTCAGGGCCTGGATTTTGCCGTAATAGGTTTCGATGCCACGGATTTCGAGGAGATTTTGCGTCATGAGGAAAGTTCCTCCTCGATGGTCGCGGTTTCTTCATCTTCAACTCCGAGATAAGCAGCAATCACGGCTGGATCGGAGCGGATCTGCTCTGGCGTGCCATCGGAAATCTTCTTGCCATGGTCGAGTACGACGATATGGTCGGAAATTTCCATCACGACGCCCATGTCGTGTTCGATCAAAAGAATTGAGATACCATCCTGGTCACGGATCGAGAGGAGCAATCGGTTCAGCTCCTTGCTTTCGCGCGGGTTGAGGCCAGCCGCAGGTTCGTCAAGGCAGAGCAGCTCCGGCTCGGTGCACATCGCGCGAGCAATCTCCAGACGGCGTTGTGCGCCATACGGCAGATCGCCGGCAGCGTCGTCCGCACGGTCAAGGAGGCCGACCCGCTCCAGCCAGTTAGCGGCTTTTTCGAGGGCGGCCTTTTCCGCGTTCTTGAAAGAGGGCAGGCCCAGGATGCCGCCAAACGTAAAGCCTGAGGCTGCAATGAGCTCCTTGTGCTGGGCGACGAGCAGGTTTTCGAGCGCCGTCATGCCTGCAAACAGGCGAATATTCTGGAATGTGCGTGCAACACCAGCATTGCGGGAGATGACATAGTCGGGCAGACGCTCAAGTATGAATTGGCTTTGATTGGCGCGGGTCATGGTAATCATGCCAACGGTTGGTTTGTAAAAGCCCGTAATGCAGTTAAAGAGCGTGGTCTTGCCGGCCCCGTTGGGGCCGATAATGGCTGTGATGTCGCCACGGTTGGCTTCGAACGAGACATCATCGACGGCGACAAGGCCGCCAAAGCGCATGGTAAGGTGCTCGACTTTGAGGATTGGCGTGGTTGAAGCAGATATCTGCATCAGCCCTGTCCCTCCTTGACCAGATCTGCACCGATGGCACGGCGTTCCTGCAATGCAACTGAGGGCGTGCGATTGGCAATAAGTCCGCGCGGTCGCCAGACCATGACCATCACCATCAGCAGACCGAAGATAACCATACGCCACTGGTTTGCGTCAAAGGAATTTCCGAAAATCGCTTTCGAAATGGTGAGTTCGCGCAGGTATTCAAGTCCGCCGATCAAAACGACGGCGGCGATTGCAACGCCAATCTGGCTGCCCATGCCGCCAAGCACGACTATTGCGAGAATAATTGCGCTTTCAAGAAAAACAAAGCTTTCCGGGCTGATAAAGCCTTGCTTGGTCGCAAAGAACGAACCGGCAAAGCCGCCAAACATGGCACCTATGGCAAAAGCTGACAGTTTGGTCATCACCGTATTGATCCCGAGTGACTTGCAGGCTATTTCATCTTCGCGCATGGCTTCCCAGGCACGTCCGATCGGCAGTTTCCTAAGGCGGATTGTCACCCAGTTTGTGATCAGTGCCAGTATCAGGATGATATAATAAAGAAAAATGATCCGATGCAAGGATGAATAGTCCAGACCGAAGAAGGTGTGGAAAGTCTCTTCGCCTTCCTGGGGCCAGCGGGAGAATTCGAGCCCGAAGAAGGTGGGCCGTGGAATGCCGGAAAGGCCATCGGGACCGCCGGTAAACTCGTACCAGTTGAGCAGCACGACACGTATGATCTCACCGAAGGCAAGTGTCACGATGGCAAGATAATCGCCACGCAGGCGCAATACCGGGAAGCCGAGGATAATACCCCAGAATGCGGCCAGAATACCGGCCAGCGGCAGGCAAATCCAGAATGAGAAGCCGAAGTGTGCGGCAAGCAGCGCATAAGAATAAGCGCCGACGGCGTAGAAGGCGACGTAGCCGAGATCCAGCAGGCCGGCAAGACCAACCACGATATTCAGGCCCCAGCCAAGCATCACGTAGGTGAGAACAAGAACCGCAAGGTCCATGATATAGCGGTCTGAAAACGGTAAGAACGGCAGGATGACCGCGAATACGATCATCGCCGGCCCGACAAACTTGAACATATCGGACCAGCGATTGGCGATAAACGCCGAGCTTGCCGGCATTTTTGTCAAAACATGTTCAGATTGCAACAGCCCTAAGATCAGCTTGCCAAGAAAGGCGAATGTGACGATCGCACCAACCAGCCCCCAGCGCGTTTCGAGCGACAGGCCGCCGGGCGCTTCAATCGTCTTAAACACAAACATCGGGATACATAAAAGAAATGCGACAGCAGCGGCAATTGCTGCCTCTTTAAGAGGCCGGCCAATATGATAGCCTTGCGCAGCGATGGCAGCATCTTTCAGGCGCTGGGCAAGATGAGAATTTTGCGCAGCGATAGCAGCTTCTTTCAGGCCCCGGACAATATGAGAATTTTGCGCGGCAATGACGGTCTTTTTCAGCTGCCGGGCAAAATAAGAGACGTGTGCAAAGATATTACCTGACATGCTTTACACCCTTACACCTTTTCAATTTCCGGGCGGCCGAGGAGGCCGGAGGGCAGGAAGATCAGCACGATGGCAAGAATGGAAAATGCCGCGACATCTTTATACTCAACAGAGAAATAAGCAGACCAGAACACCTCGATCAAACCGATGATCAAGCCGCCAAGCATCGCGCCAGGCAGTGAGCCAATACCACCGAGAACCGCCGCTGTGAATGCTTTTATTCCGGCTAGGAAGCCGATGTAGAAGTCAATTACACCATAATAAAGCAGATACATTATGCCAGCGACTGAAGCGAGTGCGGCGCCGATGATAAATGTTATCGATATGGTGCGATCAACGTTGACGCCGGTGAGCGCCGCCATCATGCGGTCCTGTTCGCAGGCACGCTGGGCACGTCCTAACGGCGTTGAGGAAATGATATAACTAAAGATCGCCATTAGCGTTACTGTTGTAATCACGATCAGGATTTGCATGTTCGAGACAATGACGGAGAAACTGTCACTTTCGATAATCGTATAACCGCCCGATATGATCGGTGGCAGAGGTTTCACGCGTGCGCCTTGAATGTTCTGGACAAGGTTCGATATGAATATTGACATGCCGATGGCCGAAATCAGCGGTGCGAGGCGAAAGGAGCCGCGTAACGGGCGATAGGCAATCCGCTCAACCGTCCACCCCCAGACGGATGTCAACAGCATGGCAAATGCGAGAACCATAATGAGCGCCAGCAGTAACAACGCTATGGGCCATGCACCGATGATACCGAACAGTAAAATGAAAATAAGCGAAATGAATGCGCCGACCATGAAGATGTCGCCATGCGCAAAATTGATCATACCTATGATACCGTAGACCATTGTATAGCCAATGGCGATCAGCCCGTATATCGACCCCAGTGTTAAGCCGTTGATCAACTGCTGCAGGAAATACTCCATATGCCTCCCTCTTGCCCATCTTAATCGCCTTACGGTCGCCTCAATGCATTTTCGTCCGCGAAGCGTAATGTAAGCAAATGACAGAATTGCGCAACGATAAAATATGGCCAAACATGTGTCTCTATCGTGCGAATTTCACAGTTTTCTACAGAATTACTAGGCAAAAGGCTTTAACCAGT
>CAWUIN010000140.1:0-6129 GCA_963922535.1 uncultured Hyphomicrobiaceae bacterium
CTTACGATTTTTTTTGATCTTGTATGTGAGGGACTTTACACCCCAATATTCTGTCTTTGCGACTGCACCGCCGCCTTGTTCTACGACCTGTTTGAGTTCAGCCGTGATTGCATCAACCTGCTGTTGTGACACGTCCTGGCGTGCCAAGTAGACATGCTCATAGAGAGGCATGTGAGCACCTTTCCTTACCTGCTGTTATTACTCGGCGCATAGCCCCTTATGAGCCGAGGTCATTACAAAAATTCTGCAATGAGGAAAGGCTCAAAAGACGACCCAGAAGAGTGGAAACACAAAGCAACGGACATATTTCTGCCCTATACTAAAATACTGCTTCTTCAGCTTCCAACCGGAAAGGAATGTGTATAAGTCATAAGTCAGTAAAATGCAAGCATGCCTGTCGGCATAAACGAAAACAACTGTCCGAATAGTTCTTGACACATGGAGTTGCACAATGTGTATAGCGCTTTTTTACTGAAGTTTACGGCATTCAACATTGTAAATGAACATTTACGATCGAATGTGATCGATGGTTGACAAGGAGCGCACAGATGGCGCGGGCATTTGTATTTCCAGGCCAGGGCAGTCAGAGCGTCGGCATGGGCCAGGCATTGGCGGAACAGTTTGCGTCTGCACGCGACGTTTTCGATGAAGTCGATAGTACTCTTGATGAGAAACTCTCCGCCATCATGTGGGAAGGTCCTCAGGAAACGCTCACTTTGACGCAGAATGCGCAGCCTGCACTTATGGCGGTTTCCATGGCTGTCATGCGTGTTCTGGAACGTGAATATGGTATTCAGCTGGCCGATGTTGCAATGTTTGCAGCCGGCCACTCACTTGGCGAATATTCCGCGCTTTCAGCGGCTGGTACGTTTTCAATTGCCGATGCGGCCCGTCTTCTGCGGGCACGTGGTGCAGCAATGCAAAAAGCTGTGCCCACTGGAGAAGGAGCAATGGTCGCTCTTCTCGGCGGCGGACTTGATGTGGCTGAGAAAATCGCACAAGAGGCTGCGCAGGGCGATGTCTGCCAGGTTGCAAACGACAACGATCCAACGCAGGTTGTTCTTTCTGGCGCCAAGGTCGCTCTCGATCGGGTGCCGGAAATCAGCAGGGCTTACGGTATTCGCAGGGCTGTCAGGCTGCCGGTGAGTGCACCGTTCCATTGCGCATTGATGCAGCCGGCAGCAGATACCATGGCCGAGGAACTCGCAAAAGTGACTATGAATCGCCCTGCGATACCGGTTGTCGCAAACGTTACGGCAGCGCCAATCTCGGATACAAGTGAAATTCGCGCGCGTCTTGTCGAACAGGTGACCGCGACGGTGCGCTGGCGCGAAAGCGTCATGGCCATGCGGGCTGCCGGTGTCGATGAATTCTATGAAATTGGTGCTGGCAAGGTTTTATCCGGGCTGATTGGCCGAATTGACAAAACGTCGAAATCAACTGCGGTTGGTACACCAGATGATGTAGCAGCTTTGGCTGCTCTACTTGAACAACGCTTGCCTGATGACTTGACAGGCAAAGCTTCTTAAGGCTTCTCCAGATCAACCCCAAAGGATTAAAATGTTTGATCTTACAGGTAAAAATGCTCTTGTGACCGGTGCCACAGGTGGCATTGGCGAGGCCATCGCACGGTTGCTTCACGCCCGTGGCGCAACCGTGGCAGTTTCCGGTCGGCGGCAGGATAAACTGCAGGAGTTAAGTGACGCATTAGCTGAGCGCGTGCATGTCTTACCATGCGATCTGGCAGATAAAGAGCAAGTCGGCCAGCTTGTTGATCAAGCGATCGGCGCGACAGGGCGAATTGATATCCTTGTTAATAACGCCGGTTTGACAAAAGATAATCTTTTTATGGTTATGAAAGACGACCAGTGGGAAGATGTAATTAACGTCAATTTGACATCGACGTTCATGCTGATGCGGGCTGCGGCCCGTTCCATGATGCGCTCCAAGACGGGATATGGCCGAATTATTAATATTTCTTCCGTTAGCGCTGTTATCGGCAATCCGGGGCAGGCTAATTACGCCGCCTCCAAAGCGGGTATGATTGGCATGACGAAATCACTGGCGCGAGAGGTCGCATCGCGAGGGATTACCGCCAATTGCATTGCGCCAGGTTTCATCAAAACGGCGATGACGGATGTCTTGAATGAAAAGCAAGTCGCAGGCATTATGGAAGCCATACCGGCTAATACCTTTGGTGCACCGGAAGATATTGCAGCGGCAGCGCTATATCTTGCCAGTGAGGAGGCACGTTACATGACCGGGCAGACTTTGCACGTTAACGGTGGAATGGTGATGATTTGATGGAATGGGCCTTCTTGTCGCAGAAAAAGGTGCAAATTACTCGAAAAAACGGTCATTTTTGCACAGTAGCAATGCTAGCCAAGACTATTGAATTATGATACCTGCCGATCGGCTGAGATGTGAATGAGTTTGACCACATTTGATATATGAAGTGCTCGTTTGCCTCTTAAGTGCGACAATTTAACCAGGGTCGTTCTGGAAAACCTGAAGTGCTCCATAAGGATAACCAGGCGCTAAGCATAACGTTGAAACAACAAGATCAAGATAATGAACGAGGGAACTAAACTATGAACGATGTCGCAGAGCGCGTAAAAAAGATTGTTGTAGAGCATTTGGGCGTTGAATCCGATAAAGTAAGCGATAATGCTTCCTTCATCGACGACCTTGGTGCGGACAGCCTTGATACCGTTGAGCTGGTCATGGCGTTTGAAGAAGAATTTGGCTGTGAAATTCCAGATGATGCCGCAGAGCATATCCTGACCGTTGGTGATGCGGTGAAGTTCCTCGAAAAGAACGCAAGTGAAGCGTAAGTCATATTTATGATTTACACACAATGTGCTCAGGATGCAGTCGCCATAATTTCAGACAGCATCTCTTTTAGTAAGCGTGTTGATGGTCAACACGCTCATTAACGCCCCGAAGATTAATGCCAGGTAAACATATGCGACGAGTTGTTGTAACCGGCCTAGGACTTGTTACGCCTCTTGCCTGCGGCGTAGAAGAAACTTGGAAGGCGCTGCTTAAGGGAGCAAGTGGCGTGCGGCGCGTTGAAGAATTTGAAGTCTCTGATCTGGCTTCCCAGATAGCCGCCTTCATTCCGCGTGGCGATGGATCGAATGGCACCTACAATCCAAATGACTGGATGGAGCCTAAAGAACAACGTAAGGTTGATGATTTTATCGTTTACGCTGTAGCCGCTGCAGATCAGGCGATTGCAGATGCCGGGGATCTCCTAAGCTCGGATGATGATCGTGAAGCAGCAGGCGTTTTGATTGGTTCAGGTATTGGCGGCCTGCAGGGTATCGCAGAGACATCGCTGTTGTTGAATGAAAAGGGGCCACGCCGTGTCAGCCCGTTTTTTATTCCCGGCCGTCTTATTAATTTGGCCTCCGGATATGTATCGATCAAACACCAACTTAAAGGTCCCAACCATTCCGTTGTAACGGCATGCTCAACGGGTGCCCACGCAATTGGCGATGCGACGCGCCTTGTTGCGCTTGGCGATGCCGAAGTCATGGTTGCAGGCGGCTCAGAAAGCCCGATATGCCGCATTGCGCTTGCAGGGTTTGCAGCTTGCCGCGCGCTTTCCACTGGATTTAACGAGGAGCCGCAGAAGGCTTCCCGGCCATACGATGCAGCACGCGACGGGTTTGTCATGGGCGAAGGAGCCGGCGTTGTCGTGCTGGAAGAATATGAACGCGCTAAAGCCCGTGGCGCAAGGATTTACGCTGAAATTATTGGATACGGCCTTTCGGGCGATGCATACCATATCACGGCTCCGGCAGAGGATGGCAACGGTGCTTTTCGGTGCATGCAGGCATGCCTGAAAAAAGCTGGCATTGATGTCTCCGAGATCGATTATGTCAACGCCCACGGGACATCGACACCGATGGGAGATGAAATCGAGCTTGGGGCTGTTGAGCGCCTGTTCGGGGCTAATGCAGACGGTCTTACGATGTCATCGACGAAATCCGCGATTGGCCATTTGCTGGGCGCTGCAGGATCCGTTGAAGCGATTTTCTCGATTCTCGCGATGCGGGATAATATTGCGCCTCCAACGCTAAACTTGGATAATCCATCCGTCGAAACATCGATCGATCTGGTGCCGTACAAAGCCAAGGCGATGGAGATTAACACCGTATTATCGAATTCTTTCGGGTTTGGTGGAACAAACGCTTCCTTGATCATGCGTCGTGTTGAATAATCGATCCGTTTTCTGAGATTGTAACACTTTGACGTAAAAAAATTCTCTCTAAAGTTTTAGGCTATATCGTTAATGACGGGTTTCGCGCGATCATTGAAGATATGGCCTAAATGACAACATGGACTGATTGACAGGAGCGCTGATCGATATTTGGTGCACGTGTCTCTTTGTCTTAAGGCTGCTATGCGCGCATGATCGTCATTGGCTGGAAAACACAATTGGAGCTTCCGGCAAACTTTCAATTCAATTGTATTTCTCCTGTATTTTCACGCTCGCTTTCGCCACAATTTTTACTTTAAACACGGCAGAGGTATTTAACCCTGATTCCGGTTGCAGGTGGAGGAATGAGCGCAATGCAAGAGCAAAATGGGCTGCGGCGCGATTTAGGTGCGAGACGGCCCCTCAGCCCTCTCGAAGCCATTGAACCAACACGTGCACCAACACGTCCTGGAGGTCGTAAACGCAAAAAGCGCAAAAAGCCGATGGGGCAAACCATGCGCCTAGTTAACAGTGTTCTGACGGCGCTGCTTATCATTCTCATCATTGCGGTTACGGCGCATGTCTGGCTTTCAATTCAGGTTTCAAGTTCTGGCCCGTTAATGAAAGACAAACTGATTAACATTGCCAGAGGCAAAAGCGAGCACGCAATCGCCAGCCTCCTTGAAAAAGAAGGGATTATTGCAAGCCGGCATATCTTTCTCGTTCACCAGTCCAGTTACCGGCTTTGGGAGTATTTACATAGACGTCGGCCGGATACATTGAAGGCTGGAGATTATGAGATCAAAGCATCATCCAGTGTTGCAGATGTCGCAGCCCTGATCAGAAAAGGCAAAACCCAGCCTTTGTTCATCGCGATTCCGGAAGGTTTAACCAGTTATGCAATTGTCCGCCGTCTGCGTGCCAACAAAAATCTAACTGGAGATATCCCGGAAGTGCCGCCGGAAGGCTTTTTGATGCCGGCAACTTATGACGTGCAGCGCAATGCTTCGCGTGCCGATGTTTTGCAACGTATGGCAGAGCAGCAGCGAAAATTTCTGCGTAAAGCCTGGCAGCAGCGTCAGCCCGATCTTCCCTACAAAGACGTTAGTGAGGCATTAATCATGGCTTCAATCGTGCAGCGGGAGATGGGGCCAAGGGACGATCCAGCCCGTATCGCCGGTGTTTTTATCAACCGTCTGCGACGCGGCATGCGCCTGCAATCGGACCCGACTATACTGTACGGCAAATATGGCTCGCAGGTTGCGTGGAGAAGCACCATTTACCGTTCATATATCAGAGAAAAGACAACGCATAATACTTATCAGATTGATGGCCTGCCACCAACTCCGATATGCAACCCAGGCCGCGTAGCGATACAGGCCGCCCTGAATCCAGCCCAAACCAAGGCTCTCTATTTTGTTGCGGATGGCAAGGGCGGTCACATATTCTCTGAAACCCTGGAAGAACATAATCGTGCCGTGGAGGAATGGCGGAAAATTGAACGCAGAATTCGTGAGGCTCAAAAGGCAAAAGCTGCGGCACAGAAAGAGGCCGCCCAATCACAAGCTGCGGTCGTTATGCCAATTCAAAGCAATTCCAAGCCCGCCTCTGCACCTGACTACTCTGGTCCAGCCGGCCTGAAGGCGCCCGATGGAACACCGCTTCCACAGCTGCGCCCCAGATAATGATAATCTTGAAAAACGTTGTTGTTGAGAGGCTTATGGCAGGATATCGATGTGTTTGAGTAGCATGACTGGCTTTGCCAGGGCAAACGCCATACACGCAGGGCTTCGCTGTGACTGGGAAGTTCGCAGCTTTAATGGCCGTGGGTTAGACATCCGCATGCGTCTGCCACCTGGCTTTGAAAACCTGGAACTGCAGGCACGCAATGCTATTGCCGGTATGTTTTCACGCGGTAGTAT
>CAWUIN010000141.1:0-6118 GCA_963922535.1 uncultured Hyphomicrobiaceae bacterium
TGTCCAGCCACGCAGGAATGCAAAGGCTGCAAAGCGATTTCTGAAGAAATTGATAGATCAGTTCGGTGCGTCCAGGGGCATTGTCACAGATAAGCTTCGCAGCTACACCAAGCCAATCAAGGCCCTGGCCAAAAACGCGGATCATCGGGCGCACAAAGTCCTGAATAACTCGATCGAGGCTTCCCATCGCCGAACCCGAAAACGAGAGAAAATATTCGGCCGATTTAAGTCGCATCGGCATGCTCAAAGGTTTCTATCCGCTCACGACCAGATCAACCTCATATTCCGCCCACGCCGCCATAAACTTAACGCACATTCCTATCGCCATTCTCGCGCTGATGCCTTCCAACTTTGGGCGGATTACTCACGCGAGATGACTGCCTAAAGAATATCCGATTGCCCTTTTGACGACTTCACGCAAACAAATTGGCAATACCACATAGCCTTGTGTGCTCTGTCCGGCCGGAGATCTCATCCCTAAATAGGACTAATGAACTTTTTTGTCGACGAAGCATCTACGCATTGAATTGCATCGTTGAGGGCCCGAATAATGCATGCTTGAGCCTGCAGCCGGATTAATAAACCTGCATATTTCATCGAGCCCCTCCGATGTCAACCAGCCGTACCGACGACCACGTTGAACTGCAAAGCAGTCGGCAAGGTCCTCACTCCGTCCACGGAACTGGTGGCCGCATTCATGTGAATAAATCCACAGCTTCACTGCCGTTGGAACCTGGCTTATGAGGCGTGGATTAATGATTATGAAGCCGTCATAGGCCGCGCCGTAATCGTCAAGTCCTGCATCAAGCACGGTTGGCCTATTCCCGCAGCGCATGCGATGGCCATCAAGCGTCAAGTGACCGGCGGGGATAATCCTGGCATTCCCAACATGAGCCGCGTATTCGGTGACGGTTGGAGGTCCTATATCTGCTGTTACAAAATTTACGGACAAACCAATAAAAGTAGCGAGCATCATGATCGTAAAGATTGCTCTACCGCATCGAAAATACATGGTAGCCTGCCCCCATTCCTTACTTTTTATCCTGGTGCGTCAATACTTGACGGATTGATGCTCATCGCGGAATAAGCACAGCAAACATCCGAAACTGCTCAGTCAAAATCTACGATATCTTAAACCTTGAAGGCAGAAGTTCGTCAAAAAGGCACACTATCAACATATAAATTATTATGGATTATAACGTACGCTGTTATTTTGATTAAAGGGCAACTTCCTGCACGTCTTACTCGTATGGCGCATCTCAACCAACTGGCAGTGAGACATCAATGGCTTCATACTGAAACCTTCCGCGATCAGGAATATAGTAATGCGCAGCATGAGATTGCGTTCCTAAAGGTGCCACAGCAAGCTGGGCACTGAGATCTTCAAGAATGCGCCGGGTTATGAGTGGGAGATCAAGGTTAAACGATTCAGAAATTGTATACCAGCCGATTTCACTCAGTTCTTGATCGCGCTGCCCGGTATCTACTCCGATATGGCGAGCAGTTAAGCAGAAAAATCGTGTGTCATATCGGCGCGGTTTGCCAGGCGGCGTAATTGCCCTGGCAAAAAAACTCATAGGCGACAGGATCGGGCGGAAGCCTGTTGCAAAAAAATCCTCCCAACCGGGACACAGCGAAATTTCTACCGCATCCGTTCTGTGGCCGATGACAATGCCCGTCTCCTCAAAAACTTCACGGATTGCTGCCAGCGCAATGGCCCGCGCCCGCCGCTTGCTCGGCTGCCCCTTCATGTCATGAAGAAGTTTCAGAACTTCTTCTTCCCCCAGTTCATCGGCACTGTAAACATCCTGATCAGCTGCATCGACGCGCCCGCCCGGAAAAACGAACATGCCTGGCATAAACACCTGATCAAGCCGCCGACGGCCCATCAAAACTTTGGCTTCACCGTTGCTGTCATCAACAATGATCATTGTGGCCGCATCGCGGGGAAGTTGTTCTGTATGAGCGGCTGATAATGAATTTTTATGCGTTATAAAGGCTTCAGTCACGGCACCTCTCCAAATTAAGAATTTCCTGAAGGACCTCTTTAACGGCTAATTATGATTTGGGGGAGCACCCTGGGGTTTGCCGGAAAAACCGTGCATCCTTAATGCCCACTGCAGACCGACAAAGGCCCCTTTGATCCGAGGCAACATCCAGAGCGACAGAATAAGTGTGAGAGGCCCCCAGATAATGGCATGTACCCATGCCTGCGGCGCATAGGCCTGTTCAAGGATAAGCATACCGCCAACGATCAGATGGCCAACCACAAGAATTGTGAAGTACGACGGTGCGTCATCTGCACGGTGATGATGCAGCGCCTCACCGCAAGACCGACAATGATCCACAATGTTCAGGTAACGTGTGTAGAGGCTGCCTTTACCGCAGGAAGGACAACGCTGTGCCAAGCCATGCATCATGGCCGGCAGAACCCTACGGATCTCACCGTTACAATCTGCGCCTTCTGTTCTGCGTTTTGTAATCTCTACATTCATAAGACTATATGATGGTAAAAACGACAGCGGCGTCAATCCTCCAATGCTGATAAAACCACATAATCCGCAATTTTTTAAAAATTTCAGATGAGGTGTATGCAAACGATGTCGATGGGTAAAAGCTCCGTTGCGTTAAGCATTCCTGGCATTCTTCGGCACGTGTCACGCGCGGGCTTAGACCGTGTCGTCAATTAAGCCCTTGATCCTGTTCCATTGATTATCGCGATGTGCATTGTGCTGCATGTTTCGGCCTGCCTGAAAGCAATATTCTTTGCTTCACAAAACAAGACGGTTCGGGCATCCAGGGCAATGGGCAAATACAAGCGTTTGACGCCTCGCCATCAAGGGACCAGTCACTGGATTGCAGCGATTGCGCAACGCACCTAAGCCTCAGAGAGTGAGCAGCAGAAAACGGCCTTGTGGCTCTCACGTCAGCAGGCATAGACCTGTCAACAGATTTTAAGGTGCATTGACCGGTGTTGAAACGCAGCTTATTTCCAGAAGGAACGATGAGCTGAATTTGGAGGATACGACGTTTTCATGATCAATGAACGGGGCTACTTCGATCATCTTGAAACACGCGATCCCGAGCAGCGCGAACTGGCCTTATTCAACATGTTGCCGGGTTTTCTGGCGCGCACGGTTGAAACAGCCGATGGCTGGGCCAAACATCTGCAGGGCATCGATCCTCAGTCCGTCACTTCACGCGCGGCGCTTGCCCAACTCCCGGTCATCAGAAAAGCCTCTTTACGCGCAGTGCAAGCCGCGGCACCACCTTTGGGTGGTCTTACGACCTCGGATTTCAGATCTTTCAAACGTGTGTTCATGTCGCCGGGGCCGATCTTTGAGCCGGAAGGTCATGGTGAAGATTGGTGGCGCTCTGCACGCGCGCTGTGCTCTGCCGGTTTCCGTAGCGGTGACATCGTCCTGAATACATTTGCCTATCATCTCACGCCGGGTGCGTGGATTGTCGATGCTGGTGCCCGCGCTCTGGGCTGCACGGTTATTCCTGCTGGTCCTGATCATACGGAACAGCAGCTGGAGGCAATTGCGCACCTCAAGCCCACGGCCTTTGTGGGCGTACCGGATTACCTCAAATTTCTTCTCGATAAGGCGGCGCAGGCTGGCAAGGATACCTCATCTCTCAAGCGTGGGCTGGTCTCGGGAGGCGCCTTGTACCCATCTTTACGGCAGGAGTACTTTGATCGCGGCATTTCTGTTTTCCAGGTCTACGCCACAGCTGAAGCCGGCCATATCGCCTATGAAAGCGAGGCGCTTGAAGGCATGATCGTTGATGAAGGGGTATTGCTCGAAATTGTCCGGCCGGGCACCGGCGATCCTCTGCCGCCAGGCGAGGTTGGTGAAGTGGTTGTGACGACTTTTAACCGTGACTATCCGATGATTCGTTTAGCAACTGGTGACCTTTCCACCGTTTTGCCTGGCATCAGCCCATGCGGGCGGACAAACATGCGTATTCGCGGCTGGATGGGGCGCGCCGACCAGGCTACAAAGATCAAAGGTACGTTCGTTCATCCTGGGCAGATTGCCCGCATCTCAGACCTTTATCCGCAACTCGGCCGCGTGCGTCTGGTTGTTGGCCGTGACCGCACGCAGGACACCATGATATTAAAGGCGGAAGCGCTCAACCACGAATACGGTCTTGTCGAAGAGATCGCCGCCACGCTTTTTGAAATCACGAAACTCAAGGGAGCTGTACAGCTTGTGCCGCCCGATACCTTACCCAACGACGGCCGGGTGATTGAAGATGAACGCGAGGTTTGACAAAGGACCCTGGATGTTCCACTTCGGCACCGTTTTTTCTCATATTGACAAAGAAATTGCACCTGCGTATCTGATTGATATGCGTCCCGCCATATAAACGGCGCAGCGCACATGAAGCCTTGGTCCCTTAGGGGGACTAAGGCAGCTTATTTCATTTAATGCATGATCATTGTCGTTCAAATTCCTCTCTTCGACCCACGCGGTGAAATATTCCCCGGAAGAGAAGATAAACTTACAAAGCCTGTCTGGCCGGCCCCGACAGATACATGTTCGTTCATCCGTTCAAGCGGTGCAGTGTTTGAGCGAAGAGCAAAAGGCCTCCATGGCTTTTTCGCTGAAGATTGGCTTTGCAACGCCCGCCGATTTGTCCGCTTTCCAGAAATTCCGCCATTGCGAACCATTGAAATCGATGAGGATGCATTTGTCAGCCAAGCCACACCACGCGTAGCATTCCGCCACTTGTTTATGGATGGCCGTCATACAGCCAAGCTGGAAATCGGCTTTTATCTCCAGCCTGGAGAGGCGCTGGATGCGATCGTTGGATCTAATTTTCAAGACTTGGTAGAGCATATACTTGGCCTCACAGTCGAAGCCGGATCCGACCAGGAAGCTAGGGCCCTGATCTCCCTGGGACCACAGGCCGCCCACGCACTTGAGCAGGCGACCGGACGTCATGCGTGGTTGTGTACAAGATTGTGGCGGCATCTCACACGACGCAATCCTGCTGAAATCCAGGCAGGTCCACCGTTTGTGATCGGCATTGTTAAAAGCACACAATTTGTGGGCGGCCTGCCACCAAGCCCCAGCCTTGCCAAAGTTGGAGCGTGTACGGTGAGCGCATGGCGCAGACACTTACATAGCAAGCGATACGATTTGGTGGTCATTTCAGAACCGCCGCGATCAGCGGATCTGGTGAGAAATCTCCGGCTGTTTCTCAATCGATGCCATGCCGAACTGGTTGCAACTGAGTTCGCGCTCGGGCGCATTGCCGGGCTTGCTGCAGCTCGTATTGGTCAACGCAAGGTTGAAATCCTTAAGGCCGAACTGGCTTCGCTGCATAGCGCACGACTGTCTCATATTGCCTCCCTGACCAGGCGGATCGGCACCTCTGCACGTGCATTGCGCGGCGGAAAGGACACAGATCCCGTGGAAATCGGTGGCGCTGTTCTCGCAAGCATCTGGGGCGGACGCGTGGATGGCATCCTTGAACGTGCCGATATTCTGTCTGAGAAACTCGACCGGCGCTTTAAATCGCAGACGGGATCGCTTGTGCGGAGTAGTTTGAAGCGCACAGTCTTTATATCGTATCGTCGGCGTGATACCGGAGCTTTGGCGAGGAAACTGGTGGATAGACTGACGGCCGTATTTCCAAAATCTGATTTTTTTCTCGATCTTGTCAGTCTGACGCCAGGGGGGGCTTGGCAGAAAGAACTGGAGACCGCCATAGCAAAGTGCTCTCACGTTCTGGCATTGATCGGCCCTGATTGGGTGGGGCTTAATCCACTCGGCGAACGGCGTATAGACAGTCCGATAGATCCAGTACGGCTGGAAATTGAGACTGCTTTGGAATTTGAGAAGCGTTTTCTGCCAGTCTTCGCGAGCAGTGGCGATGCTCCGTTTCAGCTGGATGACCTGCCAGCCTCCTTGCGGCCGATAGGTTCGTTTCACGGTCGTAGCATATCAAACGATTTAACTGCACAGGACTTAAAATTTATTGAGCAGTTCCTTAAAGTATACTAGGCCGTGTCATAAATTATCGGTTTCGCGCGGTAATTGATGACACGACCTAGGCAATAAGATAGACGGCTGACACATCCATGCTTCCTCTTATGCCAGAAGAT
>CAWUIN010000142.1:0-5922 GCA_963922535.1 uncultured Hyphomicrobiaceae bacterium
CCGCCCCCCCCCCCCACCCCCCCTTCCCACCTTATTTTTTTTAATGATACTCTGACTAGCGATTTAATCTCTTATTCTCTTCTGCCTGGCGGCGTCGTTCCTCAGCCTCGGCCTGCAAGCGCTTCTGCTCTTCTGCCTGGCGGCTCTGCTCTTCTTGCTCGCGTTCTTGATCCATTCCTGCCAGACGCTGCAAAATTTCACGATCATAATTGACTGAAGACGTCTTGAACCAGTTCTGCAATGAGCGGACGATTTCGTCGCCTGTAGATAATGTAATGCTTGCTTCGTTCTGTAACGGTTGCGGTGCTTTGCTATCATCCCTGGGCAGTACAACGACCCGGTTGCCGGCTTGGAGACGTGGAACGATTTTCTTTTGATAGGTTGTCTGCGACTCCCTGAACCAGCCAAGCGCGCGGTCTATCGCAGAACTAAAGACGTCATCATTTTCCGTCGCGGTCTCTATTTTGTTTAAGCGCCTGCTATCATCAGAAATGGTGCAATCCAATTGAGGGGATTGGCCTTTCGCAAAAAATTCATCGACACATTGTGAAGCCGCTTCGCCGACTGTTTCCGCGTAGTTCAGCAAGTCTTGTTCTTTTTCATCATCGCTTGTAAGTTTTGCAGACCCTGCTGTATGGCCAGAGGGTTCAACTTTAGAAGCGGTCAATATCAACCTGTCATGCTCGGTTCCCGCTACTTTGAAGGCTTTAAAGTTGTTTCGATCCATTGGCTGGGGTGGCATAGAAGCATTGAGCCACAGGGGAACTGAGGGCGGCTGAGATCCGGAAATATCGTGTGCGAGCACTGCGACACTGCTCGCCATAATAATCATAGCTGTCTTGTACACCAAAACTACGATAGCCCACATCTTGTTATCCCTCGAACCAGCAGCCAGATATCAATGCTCTGATATGTAATAATAGCATGGATTGCATGGATGCCGATCGCAACCGTTAAAGTTTTGCTTTGTGTCCTATGCCAAAGAGTTTGTTGTGCCGTTCAGGACAAACTTCCCCAACAGCCATACTTCAACACTTTAGATGTACATATATAGCATCAAGGGGCTGTTATAAACCAGGGCGTGTCGTCAGCTGAGCCACGAGCAAGACAATTTGGCGAAATCGAGCCGGTTCTAAGGAGTACGACGCATAACGCCTCTCAAGCATATTCGAGGCAAGACAGTGTAATTCTAACTGCATATCGCAGTCTCTCACGCCATATTAATGCCAAGCTCAGACCAGATCCCGTGCCTGCTGAAACCTAGTATACACGGATTGCATCCGTATATGTTATGATTACAATAAGAATAGCATTTAATGGAAAAATCCTGTGAATCGATCTAAGGCCCAGAAAATCGAACAGCTGAATGCTGGTGCAAATGCAGACGTGCACAACTCACTCACGGTCTGTGTGTATTGCGGTTCCGGCCATGGTTCCAAGTCCGCCTATACAGAGGCTGCCAATACGCTTGGAACACAACTTGCGCGTCAAGGCCTAAAGCTGATCTATGGCGGCGGCGGCCTTGGCTTGATGGGGGCAGTTGCTCGGGCAGCTCTTCTGGAAGGAGGAGACGTGACTGGCATTATGCCGCTTTTTTTATCCGAACGCGAACAGCAGCTGGAACAGCTCACCGAACTTGTAGTTGTAGACAACATGCATGAGCGCAAAATGGCGATGTTTGAACGCTCAGACGCCTTTGTTGCGCTACCAGGTGGTATTGGAACTCTTGAAGAACTGGTTGAGCAGTTAACCTGGGCCCAATTGGGTCAGCATAAAAAGCCTGTCATTCTCGCGAATATTGAAGGCTTCTGGAACCCCTTTCTGCAGTTATTAGAGGATATGCGTAAGGAAGCTTTCATCCGCAAGGAACTTGAAGTCAGAGTAGAGATTGTGAACAGTGCTGATGACATTGTTCCGTCTCTGATCAAATTAATTCCTTCTGCCGAGCAAAATATGCGTGCGCGGTTAGATGTGAAAAGCAAATTTTAGATCATCTTTCGGCCGCAAGATCAGGGCTATGATATGCAATAAACCATCTATCGATGTATCTCATGATGCGAAGAAATCATTGTTTGGGTTATCGGCCCAATAATTCGGCCCAATGATATTGTTTCGAGAAGACCGCTCGATACTGCAGGTGAAACACAATGCTAAATAAAGACATGCAGCGTGCGCATAAAATAAGCAATATTACGCAAACCGCAATAATGCTGGTGGGTATCGGTGCGTTGCTGGTGCTGTCAACCGGCTTGCTATGGGGCTGGTATGGTATCCAGCTGGCAGTGGCGATCGTTATTATTTTGTTTGTGTTCAGTACCCGCGTGCCGGCGAGCATTATCATGCTCATGTATAAGGGCCAACTCGCCTCCAAGGTCGGGGCTAAGGAACTGGCATATATCACCGCCAAACTGGCAGAACGTGCCGGGCTTGAAAAAGTACCAGCTGTTTACATTATCCCAAGTCTGTCGTTGAACGCGTTTGCGGCGGGCTGCAAGGCTGACGCTGCGATCGGCATAACCGTTGGTCTCATGCGTAAACTTAGCACGCGGCAAATGGCTGGCGTTCTTGCTCACGAAGTCAGCCATATCAAGAACAACGATCTTCTCGTCATGAGCTTTGCAGATCTCATGAGCCGTTTAACTCAGATGCTATCCTATATCGCTGTTATTCTTGTGTTTCTTAACGTTACTGCACTGCTTATGAATGGCGAAGCTGCATACAGCTGGCTGGGAATACTGATACTTTATCTTGCACCCGTCATGACGAACCTCATGCAGCTTAGCTTGTCGCGCACACGTGAATACGATGCCGATCTGGAGGCCGTACGGCTTACGGGCGATGCGCAAAGCCTCATTAGGGCTTTAACGAAAGTCGAGCGCTACACCGGACATTTCTGGGAGGACATAATGTTACCGGTACCAGCGCGAAAGGTGCCGCAACCGTCACTCCTTCGCTCTCATCCTAAGACGGAGGACCGGATAGCACGATTGCAGCAGCTTGAAGAGCAACGCGTACCTACGATGATCGTGAGAGATGAGCCTCTGATGATTACTATGGTCGGACTGGGGCCTATATCCATGCGTCCACGCTATCGTTTTCCAGGAATTTGGTATTAGAGCTGTCATCGATTGGTTGCAATGGGCTTGGTTGGAATGCTGGCAGATACGGCCTTTGTGCGCCGTCATCAAGGCACGTTTGTGCTGGATAAATTAGAGAATTTCTGGCATTCCATCAAGCAAACAAAAGCGTATCGCACGAAAAATCTACCACGTCCCCATATATAGAAGGTAGGATATTTGCCCCGTCTCTTATGCTTGGCACAGCCCTAACGACATATTTTGCGACGCTCTTATATGCATGGTTCGGGCGCGCACGACAGATGGGGATATAATCTTGAAGACTATCGCAGTGCAATTAGCGTTATCATATCGTATCTGAACAGGCGTAAGATATCCACGCCTGTCCAGAAAATACTTATTGCTTAATCTTGACCGGCGGGCCATCCCAACAGAATGTTGCAGAAGCCGTGCACGTGTGTTCATCGAAGAAACCAAAGTCGAGAAACAACTTGCACGTTACCGTTTTTGGGCCGACTGTATATTTTTTAATGCCGTGCTCAGCCGTCCACTCGGCGATATATTTATCGAGAAGTTGCTTTGCATCGTTTGTCGGGCCTTCCTTGCCGTAATCATTAACCGAATAGCCAAGCTTTTGACAGGCTGCCTGTGCCTGCATTGCCCCGGCGCTCAGCATAGCAACAGCTAAGGCTGCAACAATCCAATTCGCTTTCATCCCCAAACTCCTGCGTTCTGTGCCGCAATGTTGCGGCAGAATAAGATTTCAAACATTTGCTCCTATACCGCCTGTTGTGCCTCTGTGACCAGAGCAAGCAAGACACAAATCGGTATATAGCCTTTTTATAACCGGTGCACTGGCAGGCCGGTTATAGCGCGTGGCATCCTATCTTGGCGCCACCAGCATAACCGGGTCTAAAACGTTTTCTCAACGCATCCCATGCACAACGCGAATAACACAACAAAAACTATTGGCCGATCTGAGCTTGCTGTACGATCAGGCAACTCATCAACCTGCAAAGCATAACTGCAAAAACAAAACCGGCTCTGATTTAGAGACCAGTTTCGCACAACGTTAGAGCCGCACCGGACGGAAAAATTTAGCCTCACCGACTTATGCAGCAACAGACAAAACGCATTTACTTCAGATCGAGAAAATCTGACAATCTTTATTTCAGATAGGGCGAGTTGCCACCATTGATGCCAATACCGGAGTCAAAAAAGTAGCCGTGATCAAACGGACCAGATGGTGTCTGGCGGGTGTAAAGCTCGAAGCGGTAGGAATTGGCACCTCCGCTTAAGGTACGGCTGTCACCATAAGTGTTAATCGTGTCTTCTGCAGAATAAGAATATCCGCCACGGCGTTGCGGTGCCTTTGTATCTTCACTGTAGTATTTTGAAGCTTTGTGCCCGCCGGTTGAGGGCTGCTGTGCGTTTGCTGGCGTCGCACCGCCTAGGACGACTACGCCGCCAGCTACGACGAAAACCGCAAATGCTGAAGCTGCGGCTGCTGCCATAATTTTTTTCATGTCGTTTCCACTTTCCATGCTCATGATGTACCTGCACCGTTATGATTTTTAAATCCGCATTGCATGCGTTCAGAGCCAAATATGCAATGCTGACGTTAGCACAAATTCTGCCTTCTTCTGCCTTTGATTTAATTTATCTTGAGGATATCAAAATAGTGTTGAAAACCTTTAGTTGATCGATCTTCTAATACCATGCATCTGCATCAGAGTTAGGCCGTATTGTCGTTTAGCACGCCAAACCGGCCTGCGCAGAAAATTGACGACATAATCCGGTATTATTTCTTACAAAGAACCGCCTGATAAATGCAGACATATCCCAATCCACCTTTACGGCAGCGTGACTGGCGCTGTTTGACGGTATAACCAGGCGCTTCGCCGATTTTCCCGCCGGATGAAATCCAAGGTGCCCAGACACCAAAAAAATCAGTTGTCTGCAGGATAATTTCATAGGCCTGGAACATAGCTCCATTTTTGGTTCCGGCCGTTCCCTCACCCGCCTTTTTTATGCATTCCGCATGGGCCGTTGTTGCCGCAAGGAATAAGAAAACACCAGCGGCCAGTGAGATGAATATAGATGCACGATACATTTTTCGATTTTCCATGCTACAGAAATTGTCTGATATGCCTTCTTGCGGAAATGCCATAATACAATGCTTGCATGCATACCATATGGCAACGTATCATACTGTTTTAATTGATTTTATCTACGAATAAGTTGCAATTGGGCGACAATGCGATAAGCGGCCTCGTGCTGCAATTGACGACACGCTCTGTCATCGCGCGATCTACAAGACATATACAAAAACATGGGGCGTCAGCCGCCGCTTTCTCCGCGCAGTTCCGTTATTTTTGCGCGCCCTGTACCGGAAACCGCCAAGACGTCTGCAAGCGCCGGCAAAAGCATTTCCAACGCCTGCACAAGACCGTAAGGCGCATTATGAATAAGCATGCCGCAGCCATAAAGGGCGCTGGCTCTGTGCTTGCCGGGATCGGGCGCGCGCACGTAAAGTTCCATATTGACAAGGCGCGGCAGCCCCAATTCCATCGCAGATGCGGTAAATTCGGCAACCGCGCGCGCATCTTTTACTGGGTACTAAAGCAGATAGATGCCGGTTGCAAAGCGTCTGGTGGCGGCCGCAAGGCCTTTGGTCATGCGCGTGAATTCTCCAGGCTGTTCAAAGGGCGGATCAATGAGAACAACACCGCGCCGCTCTTTAGGAGGCAGCACCGACTTGAGAACCAGCCATCCGTCCTGAGCGAGCACCGTGGCCTGAGAATCGCGGGCAAACTGCCGGGCCAATACCTGGACATCGTCGGGG
>CAWUIN010000143.1:0-5893 GCA_963922535.1 uncultured Hyphomicrobiaceae bacterium
AAGTCCGGTTCTGTGAGAGGCGCGGTGGAGTAATCCATTGCGCCTACTCGACGTCAGCGGCGTGCGGAGGCCGGGGATGTGTGGTATGAGCGTACGGCATACTCCATCCGACCCGCCGTAGGCGGGCGCGCTGAATCGGTGGCGCAGAACATTTATAGAACATTAGTAAACTAATGCCGTTTCGATGCGGTGCGCGGCGGCTTCACAAGGCTTAAAGATGAACGATACGCTTTACTGGCGGCTGCAATGAACTGTGCATATCGTTGCTGTTCATGATTGCGCCGATGCTCCTGGCGGCCTGCTTCTGGCATTATTGATTCATGGAATCAGTCAGAGGTTGAGATGTGATGCAAGAAGCAGAAGTTCGCGAAAAGCTACGCAAAGTCGAGGCATTGTTCGCACGCGGGGGGACCGAGGGCGAGCGCGAGGCCGCCGCCGCCGCCGCAGAGCGCATCCGTGCCAGGCTCAAAGCTGAAGATCGCCGGCAACCACCAGTCGAAATGCAGTTTTCCCTCAAAGATCGATGGTCGCGCCAGCTGTTTGTTGCGCTTTGCCGCCGCTACGGCCTCAAGCCCTATCGCTACAAGCGCCAGCGCACCACGACCATTATGCTCCGGGTGCCGGAAAACTTTGTGAACGAAATCCTCTGGCCTGAATTTCAAAAAATAAATCACATCCTGACGGATTATCTCTCCGGCATCACCCAGCGCCTGATCCGCGATGAGATCTTTGCGGAAACCGATGAGGCAGAAGCCATCGAGGAGCCACGCCAGCTCGCCGGTTGAGTTCAGTTCATGGTGTTGCGTTGAATCCAGTTTTAAGAAACAGAGGGCACAATCATGAAAAAACTAAAGAAATCAGGCAGACCTCGTAAGCATGCCAAGGAAGTCAGACGCCGGAGGATCGTCGCTGCGAAAAATCAGCAGGACTACACATCATGCACGTCGCAAACGGACCGTGTGCGTATCACTGCAGCAAAATTCGCTGTGAGCAGCTGCGGCGTGAGTTCAAATATATTCGATATCGGCATCGGCTATGCCCTTTTAAGCCGCAGGCTATCGCCGGACCGCATCGCTGTTTCCACATTCATGGTGGACGTTTATTGCCTGGGTGTGAAAAACGCGTTTTATAGAGAATTATCTCACGATCAGTTCTATGACCTCGTGCATGGTCTTAACACGAGTTCAGGCCTCGTCGATGTCGAGCCGGAATACGCCTGTAAGCTTGTGTCGGAAGCTGTCGATTATGCTGAAAATTTTGGCTTTGCCCCGCATGAGGACTACTCAGTCGCTGCAGCGCTGTTCGGTGACATTGATGCAACTTTGTGCACGGACGAATTTGTTTTCGGGAAAGACGGCAAGCCGTTTTATATTGCCGGCCCCAGAGATACGCCGGCCAAGATCAGAACAATTATGAAAAAATTGACGGACAATCTCGGCGAAGAAAACTTTGAGTTTATTCTGGCTGCTTGACGTCTTGGGCCTTTTATGCCGTGGGCAGAATAAGGAACAGGAAGCGGTTTCTCGCGCCAAGTTGACGAACTTCAAGCAATTACGTTCGCGAGTGGTCTGTATCACTTATACCGTTAAACTCCTGCGCGACGGGGAAAATTACCCTGTCGTGCAAGGATCTGTCACGCAGGGATTTGGCAAAATCGGCCCTGCTTTCGCTTGGCTCACTTTTCATTCAGTACTGAATTGGCAAGCACGCCTCGCGTCAGGGCCACCACGGATACAAAACCAGACGTCATATCCGATAACAGCGCCCCTGCAACATTATTGCAACACAATCAATCGTAAAGAATGATGCGTTCTCAGCCTTCGGGCAGTGGCTTATTCCGCCTGGATGTTAGCGACAGCAATTTTGCCTGTACGACGGTCAGTTTCCGTATCAAAGGAAACCTTTTGGCCCTCGTTCAGACCATGAATGCCGGCACGCTCCAAAGCTGAGACATGAACGAAAACATCCTTGCTGCCGTCATCCGGCTGAATAAAGCCGTAACCTTTTGATGTATTAAAGAATTTCACAGTTCCAGATTGCATGGATCTCCTCCTTTGCATGAGCTGAAGCGTGGCGCACGCACGATGCGAGACACCTGGTTTCGTCGAAAATGGGGATAGTCTAGATCGCGCGCCCAGCTATGCTAAAGGCGACACGGCCTAATCGTCCGGCCAATGTCGATAATCCAAACTAACATATCATATTTGCTCAAGACAGCGAAATAATTTTTTTGACATGCTAAGGTAAGTAACGTCTTTTTTCAATCAATCTCTGGCGTAATTTCCTGGTGACTTAAAGCAGTATGACAGGCAGGCATACCGGCATTCACGGTGTCGGGCGCATTTCTGTCCTCAAGCGAACCTTTAAATCAGCCATCGTCAGCTCAGGCTTTTCCGCCAGTAGTTCTGCCGCCTTGGAAATGATGATGACAGCTTGATCTGACAAACTTTGACTGGGCAAATTTTGCGCCAGAGCATCTTCTGTAACAATAAGATTAGGAATATCGGAAAGTTCCGGCTGCTGTGGGCCGTGGTGCGTAATGATAAACAAGCGATCCTTAAAGTAGCTGACGGCTTGCTTGAAAACCGGCCAATCCTGTCGTTGCATGGCATCTAGACAGAATATAATCCGCGCCGGTGTTTTGATGGCGAAAGCTGCCATTGGGCCGATCGCGGCCGGATCATCCATCCCTCCTTTTACGATAATGAGGCGGACGTGACGGCTCGCCTTGAGCAAGGCAATTGCATAAACGGTTGTGAGATTATCCGCTGCATAAGGCCGTGCATCATCGTCGGTGAAGTCACGGGCGATCAGATCGCCCTCACCGTCACGGGCAAGCCTGGCTGCGATCTCAGGTCTTGTATAATCAACGCCGTCACCCAAAATCGCAACCGCAACGCCACCAGGGTCGACGCCTGGCGGAATGGGCGGTTCTGCCGCATAGAGCATAACGCCAATCTGCGAGGCCAGAAGCAATGCAAACGCCATTGCGCAGACAGCAGGTAAACGCTGTGTCATCTTGGTGTAACTCCAGTTTCGCCGGCTCATATTCCGGCTGAAGAAGGCTCTACCGATACAATATGTAATCACTATGTAATCGCTGCGCTATCGTTGCTTCGAACGGATGGATGCCTGGGCACGTCAGTCCGCTCCTGCAGCGATGCGATGAGACAGCGACCCTTCTGCGGTCAGCAGGGTACGCAGTGCGGCCAGATCCTGAGGGGTATTAACGTTAAAGAATGGATCGACGCAACGCCCGGCTATTTCAACTGCAGGAAAATCAACTGCAATCGCGTGATGCCGGCTCGTCCAGTGTTGCACTTTGCGCACCCCATTCTCCAGCGCGGCCGCAAGATCCCCGCTGAAGCCAATGGGCCACAAGCCAATCACGGGATGCAGACGGCCATTGGATCCTGCAATGGCCACGGCGACAGGATTAGCTGCGCACGCGGCCCGTAACCTTGCGATCAAATCAAGGGGAAGCAAGGGGATATCGATGGGAACGCTCGCAATCCAGCGCGCCTTCGGC
Organism: uncultured Hyphomicrobiaceae bacterium; assembly: GCA_963922535.1. GTDB lineage: Bacteria > Pseudomonadota > Alphaproteobacteria > Rhizobiales > Hyphomicrobiaceae > Tectiglobus. The sequence goes on from CAWUIN010000143.1 coordinate 3,530, forward strand.
GTATTCTTCCCAGCCCACACCATACCGGCAAGTATACCAGCAAGCGGCCCCGGATAATCGCGCGTGGCATCAGGAAACACATCGAGACCGTAAGCTGCAAAACGTTTCGCATCGCCGTTGGCATTTATCGCAAGGCGGCCGACCTGCGGCCTGAAGCGGTCAACGATATGCTGCAGCATCGGTTTACCGGCCACTTCAACGCCCCCTTTGTCGCCACCGCCCATACGGCGCGATTTCCCCCCGGCAAGTACGATACCGGTAATCTCCAGATGCGATGGTGGCGGCATGTACATCGAACAAGTCTCTTCTGCGGCAAGGCAAGGGATGCCCGTTGATGTGAGGCATCGGCTTTCCGGCTGGCGTATTTTTCTGCCACCGCTTAATAGAATTGCATTTCAATCCGCTGTTTTATTCATACACACTGCGGTAACTCTAATCCATTAATTAATGTCATGCGCATACGGCCTCTTCTTAAATATTGATCCTCGTTTTGCAAAGTGGACGTATAAGGTGCAGCATTAACGGATGGATACTGTGGATAATTAAGAGTATGTCAAAACTGAAAATTGCCGTCGTCGGTTCCGGAATATCCGGACTGGCATGTGCCTGGCTCCTGTCGAAACGTCATGAGGTGACCTTGTTCGAACGCGATACGCGCTTGGGCGGGCACAGTAATACGGTGATGGCAGGCTCAGCGGACGGCCCGATTGGGATTGATACGGGTTTTATCGTCTACAACGAAGTGACATACCCCAACCTAACCGCACTCTTTGCCCACCTGAGCGTTGAAACTGCCCGCAGCAACATGAGTTTTGCCGTCTCGCTCGATGCCGGCCGCTACGAATATTCCGGCAGCGGTCTCAGCGGCCTGTTTGGCCAGCCATCCAATCTGTTCAGCCCACGTCACCTGCGGCTGGTTTACGAAATTCTGAGTTTTTTTCGCCAGGCAAGAGAACTGGCCGGGATCGGCTGCGATCCAGAGCTGACACTTGCAGACTGGCTGAAAAAGTCTGGATATTCCCGCGACTTTGCCGAACGCCACATCCTGCCGATGGGAGCTGCTATATGGTCCGTTCCGGCAGCACAGATGATGGACTTTCCCATCGCTGCGTTCGCGCGTTTTTTTGAAAACCACGGCCTGCTCAAGATCCGCAACCGCCCGAAATGGCGGACGGTCATTGGCGGCAGCTGCAATTACGTCGCCAAGATCCTTGCTGACTTTGACGGCACTCTGCGTGTTGGATTTGATGTGCAAAAAATCAAACGTACCGATACAGCCGTGCATGTCCATGCCAATGGCGGTATCGTAGAACGATTTGATCACTGTGTGCTCGCAACGCACGCAGATCAGGCCCTTAAGCTGCTCGATGCACCTGATCCCCTTGAACTCAGTCATCTCGGTGCATTCGGATATTCGGACAACGAGGTGATACTGCATATCGATGACAGCATAATGCCAAAGCGCCGGCGCCTCTGGTCAAGCTGGAACTATGTGTCAAACGATCCGGCCTCAAATCCCACCATCACCTATTGGATGAACAGCCTGCAACCATTAATGACCAGTCAGAATTACTTTGTAACGCTCAATCCAATACACCCTATCGATGCCGCACACACGATCGGCCGATACCATTACAGTCATCCGATCTTCGATGCGGCTGCGCTGGAAAAGCAAAAATGTCTGTGGGAAGTGCAGGGCCGGCGAAGAACCTGGTTTGCCGGCAGTTATTTCGGCTACGGATTTCACGAAGATGGATTGCAGGCAGGGCTGGCGGTTGCCGAAATCCTTGGCGGTGTCGCGCGGCCCTGGCAGGCCGAAGGGCAAAACAACCGGCTCCATTTCACGCCGGCCGTCCAGCTTGAGGCCGCACAATGATCCGTGGCGGCCAAATCTTTTGCGGTACGGTGGTTCATAAACGCTTGCGCCCACGCCAGCATAAACTCAGCTATTCTGTTTTTTCCATGCTCGTGAATGTTGACGATATCCAGGATATCAGCAAACAAGCCCGGCTGTTCAGTTATAATCGGCCTAATCTGTTCAGTATTTACGATAAGGATTTTGGCCGCCGCGATGGCTCATCAATCGCAGAGCACGCGCGCAAAACATTGCAGGAAGCTGGTATCTGCCCGCTCAATCTGTCTATATCGCTGTTAGCATACCCGAGACTTATGGGTTACGCGTTTAATCCTTTGAGCGTTTATTATTGTGCGGACGACAATGGTTCCCTGCATGCAATGATCTATGAAGTAACTAATACATTCGGCGAACGCAGATGTTATGTTATACGTGTTGACCAAAGTCAAAACGACGTTTACGCCCATAGCTGTGCGAAAGAAATGTATGTCTCGCCATTTGCTCCGCTG
>CAWUIN010000144.1:0-5816 GCA_963922535.1 uncultured Hyphomicrobiaceae bacterium
GCCAGGCGTATTCGCGCGCCAGCACCGTCTTGCCGACGCCGCCCATGCCGGCGACGCCTTCGACGACAAGCTGCGAATTGGTCAACGCCGCCGTGCCGGAGTTGCGTGCAGCCCCGCCGGAAGCCATGCGTTCAGCCAGCCGGGCGAGCATCTCTTCACGCCCGGTGAATGTGCGATTTTCGCGGATGTCAGGGTGGCGGATCGGGATCTTTGTGCTCAGCGTGCCGGCCGGCGGTGGCGGCACGCCTTCCAGCGTGAACGTCTCGAAGCCAACGGCGCGCAGGATTTTCTCCGCCAGCGCCGTCGCGTCGTTGAAGCGGCGCTCGGGCACGAGATCGGTGTAGGCGATGTTGGCCAGCATGCCGGTTGGCGCGCAATGGTCGATGCGCAGCGGCTTGAGCCGCTGGCGCTTGTTGAGCGGATCGCCGGTAAGCGCGCCTGTCGCCTCACTGATGCAAAAGTCACTGGCTAAATAAGCAGGCGACAGCAGCGCAACAACCGGCGCGCCGTCTTGAAGGCCGGTGTGCATGGCGCCCATAAAGTCCTGGTGGCCGAAATCGTTGTCCTGCAAGAGCACCTTGGCACCCTGGGCGGCGATCAACCCGGCGATCCAGATGGCAATCTCGCTGTCCGCACCAGCGCGCGAGACAAAGAAATCCCACGTTGCCTGGCGTAAGCGCTGCCCTGGCGCGCTGGTGTCCGTCATGGTTTGCCACTCCCGCTGCGATTGCCTGTTTAAACGTGGTTAACTAACCATATGTTGTGCATTTTCACAAGCTTATCGACGGCTCAATCAGCAGCCTTATGCGCAGCCGCCACGCCCTGCCCGTATCCCGGGCCCGCGGCAGCTTACTCTTTCTCCTTGCCGCCGGTGTTGCGGGCGTGGGCGGCGAAGGTTGCCAGTTTATCCTCGACGCGGCGGTAGAGCGTGCCTCCCGGATATTTGCCGTCATTGCCGCGCTCACCTGCCATGACGCCGGTCAGGATCTCGATCCCCTGGTCGATATGGGCGACACTGTGGATATGGAACCGGCCTTTTTCGACGGCCGCCACAACGTCCGGCCTGAGCATCAGATGCTGGACGTTGGCCTCGGGGATCAGCACGCCCTGGCTGCCGGTCAGGCCACGGGCATGACAGATATCGAAAAAGCCCTCGATCTTCTCGTTGGCGCCGCCGATTGCCTGCACCTCGCCCCACTGGTTGACCGAGCCGGTGACCGCCAGGCCCTGGTCGATCGGCACTTCCGCGAGCGCCGAGAGCAGCGCGTAAAGCTCCGTCGACGAGGCGCTGTCGCCATCAACCCCGCCGTAAGACTGCTCAAAGACGAGGGTGGCGGCCAGCGCCAGCGGGATGTCCTGGGCAAAGCGGCCGGCAAGGAAGCCCCACAGGATCATGACGCCCTTGGAATGCAAGGGACCGCCGAGCTTAACCTCGCGTTCGATATCGACGACGCGGCCCTGCCCCATGCGCACGCGGGCGGTGATGCGGCTTGGCCGGCCAAACGCAAAGTTGCCCAGTTGCAGCACGGCGAGACCGTTGATCTGGCCAACTTTTTTGCCTTCGGTACCGATCAGGACGATCTCGCGCTCGATGCTTTCCTGGGCGCGGTCGCGCAGCCTGTCAGAGCGCTGAATGCGCTCCTGGATAGCGCGGCCGATATCTTCGTTGCCGATCTCACTACGCCCGGCTTCGCCCGCCCAGAAATCAGCTTCGCGGACGATATCGGCAAGCCGGCCGACCTCGATGGAAAGCTTATCGCGATCGTCCGCCAGGCGCGAGCCTTCCTCGATCAGGCGGGCAACGCCGGTGCGGTCAACGTGCCTGAGGCGGTGCTTTGCGACGATCGAGGCAATCAGGCCTGCGTAAGCCTGATGATTTTCCTCCGAGCGCTCAATGGTATCGTCGAAATCGGCCTGGACCTTGAACAGGCGGTCAAAATCCGGATCGTGGGCTGCAAGCAGATAATAGAGTTCGCGATCGCCGAACAAAATCACCTTGACATCCAGCGGGATAGGCTGGGGGTCAAGCGACTGCGTCGGCACGATGCCGGCGGTCTCGGCCGGCGGTTCAACTTTGAATTCAGACGCCTTTATGGCCCGCTTCAGCGCCTCCCAGGCGAACGGCGAAAGCAGCAATTTGCGTGCGTCAACCAACAGATAACCGCCGTTGGCGCGGTGCAGGGCGCCGGGTTTGATCAGGAGGAAGTCGGTGAGCAGGGCGCCCATCTGCGCGATGTGCTCAACCCGGCCGATCAGGTTGCCGAACGTTGGATTGAGTTCTTCGACGATCGGGCGCTCACATGCGTCCCTGGAGCCGTTGGCCACCATAACGTTGATCATGTAACGGCGGAAGCGGGGATCGCGTGAGACATCGACGGGCTGGCGGACAATCTGTTCGGCCTCCTCCGCGCTTGGCAGGAACAACGCCACGTTACGGACCAGATCGCGGCCGGCGGCCTCCAGATAGGCGGCAACCTCCGGCAATTCGGCGTACTGCGCCCTGGCCTCCTCGAGCGCCTCCCTGACGGCAAATTCCGCAAACTCGGCATTGAGGTCGGCAAGTTTAAGGCGACGCTCCTTATCGGATTTCGGCACCGTCTCAAGAATGGCTTCCAGTTCCGATTGCAGCGCTGAAATCTTGGCTTCAACGCTTTTGCGCATTTCCTCCGGCAGGCCGTTGAATACTTCCGGTTTGACGACCTTGCCTTCATGCATCGGCGCCATGGCGATGCCGTTCGGCGTACGCAGGATGGCGATGTTTTGTTGTTGCGCTTTTTGATGGAGGGCTTCGAAGGCCTCCTCCTGACCGGCACGGAAGCCATCGTCGATTTGGCGGCGGCGGGCCTGGTAGTCTTCGCTTTCAAAGGCGGTTGGCACCGTCTGTCGCAATTCGTCGACAACCTTGATCATGGATTTGGCGAGGTCATTGGCCCAGCCGCACGGCAGGCGGATCGCATACGGGCAATTGCCGTCTTCGAAATTATTGACATAAACCCAATCGTAGACCGGCGAAGGCTCAAGCTGCTTTTTGCGCAGATAGGCCTTGACCGCGGTTGTTTTTCCAGCGGCCGGCGGGCCAAGCACGAAAATATTGAAATCCTGCGAATTCATGCTGGCGCCAAAGTCAATGGCGCGCAGGGCACGATCCTGGCCGATTAAGCCGCTGGCCGCATCCAGTTCGGCGGTTGAACGAAATCCGAGCATTTCCGGATCTATGGTGCGGCGCAACTCTTGAACAGGCAGCGGCAGATGGCGCGGCGCAGCCAAAGTCTCAGCGTGTGCATCGAATTTTTGTGCAGCTTTTGCGCTGCTGCGGCCTAATTTCGTAAACAGCATGCCCGTTGCTTCCTACGCTTGTTTCCCCAATGCGGATATCAGCATGCGAAAATAGAGACTTTCGCCATTTCGACAAGCCATCGAAATGCAGCCATGAATATTTTAAAGCGTTTCAGGAAAGCATGGAAGTCGTGCGACGGGCTTTTGTTGCCTTTTTTAGGGCTTGTGAGCTGTTTACTTCAGGTCATGCCGTCAGTTGTGTGCGCAACCGGCAGAGATGATTTTTTTCGCCGGTTCCCGGTTCAAAGTGTGTTCGCGCCCAATTCGCGCCTAAGGAGCAGTGTGCCATACAAGCGTACGCAATGCAGCCTGAGGGGTAGCCTGAGGGAAAATTCGTCCCGTCCTGACAGGATTCGGCAAGCAGCCCTGCTCCCGCCTGGCTCAAATGATAATACGTTTCAAGGCTTGTGGTGGTTTATGCGGAATACTCAGAGCGTGGCTGAACGGCAACTTTTACGCTTGCTTCGACTGTGTTTTTCAGCTGTAAAGACGGTTATTTCAGCAACCGGCCGTCCAGAATTTCCAGAATGTTCTTGTCGGGCCCGGTTTCACACCTTCACACAGGGATCTCTTCAGGGGTCTACGTGGCATGATCTGCAGATCGTCTGAGGATATTATTATAACCTTATCGTATACATTTTGCCTGAAGGGCTTTAAACATGTGACTTGTTGTTGCGCAAGCAGGCAGATCTGCTTTCGACAACCGCTATTCAGCACACAATCGGCAAGACTTTCCGGTTGTATAGTCAGCGCGGCAGGCAGCAGGCAACTGTGGCCTTAATACTATCCCTGCCGTGCACCATACTCTTGATAGCTTTGCTGGCATATGGGAGTGGTAGAAGGTGAACCAAAGTGCTACAGGAAGCCTGTAAAATGGTTAGCTGATTAAGACAGATGTTTACAAATGAACAAAAATATTTGTCTGATACTAACGGTCTGTATCTTAAAAACTTCTTTGGTGTTGGTGCGTAATGCTTATACGTATACGGCAATCAAAATTATGCAAATATACAAAACTCAAATGTCTATTTTACAGTATGCATTCACGTTTCAAGATGGAAAGTAATAAGTCATGAATTTTAAAAAGGGGTCCTTTGAATTCGATCGCTTCCAAATTTTATATCGTGTCTATGGAAATGCACCTAATGTGATTATTTGTGTCAGCGGTGCGCAGCAAACAATAGCTTCATGGAAGCCATTCGTCTCATACTTCGCTAAAAAATATACGGTGGTGATTTATGATCCTCCGGGCCAAGGCCAGTCAAAAGTTTTACACGGCTCTCATTCCGTTTCTCTTGATGAACAAGTTACCGTATTGAAGAGAATTATTAATATTGCAGGTCCCAGTCGGCCCATTAACATTGCAGCCGCATCCTGGGGTACCATTGTTTCTGCTGTTTATGTCGCGCGTGCGCAGGATCGTGTGGAAAAACTTATTCTTGGCAGCTTTGGAATAAAAGCAAATACGACTTTAATAAACATGATCAATGAAGGTTACCTGCTTGCATCACACCAGAGATGGGCGCAACTTGGTGATCATATGGTCGAGTGGATAGGAAGCCAGCTTCCAAATCACTATAAAAATCGTATTCGTGAGCAGTTCCGCAATATGAGCTACGACCAGAGAATGCAGTTCTTTTTTCAGACAAAATTTGTAAAAACTGTTCAAAACATTCATGATATTGTAGATTTATCCCACATTAATGCGGAGACATTGATTGTTAACGGCGCAAACGATAAAATTCTAAATCACGATGATCTTGATACAGCAAAAGAACTTATCCCTAATTGTGAATGTTGTATTCTGCCAGGCGTGGGACATTTCCTTCATCTAGAAAATCCGGAAATTCTAAAATTCTATGAAAAATTCCTGGATAATGGATTAAGCGCAATAGCCGAAGTAACACGCTAACAGCCATTGGTATTAGCACAACGCTGATTTATTTTAATATTTTGAGATATTTGAATTTGAAACAGTATTATGTGGGATTTATTTGCATATGTCGCTTAAGCAGCATTACGACTTTGCTATACACTTTATTGCAAATATGTCGGGTGATACATTTTATCTTAATGTCGAGCTGTAATAGGCCTCATGGTCCATTTTTTGCGCAACAGCAGCTGCCCCGCAGACAGACCGATCCAGTTTGCAATAAAAAGCCGCATGAGCAGGCACCCGGAAGCAACGCCTGCATTTTTTGTCTGTTCTGCTTGCTCACACTTAATCGACAATCGTTGTGCAAGTCTCTCACGTGATTGAGGAAGTCGCATCGGAATGTCCGGTTGCCGCGACTTCATCGTCATCATCCGCCAGCGTAGAGAAGCCAAAGTCGTCGAGAATGGCATAGAATGCCGGTACGACAATCAGCACCAGGGTTGTTGACGCCATCAGCCCAAAAGCAAGGCTGGTGACCAGCGGGATCATGATCTGCGCCTGCAGACTTGTTTCGGAAAGCAACGGCAGAAGCCCGGCGATTGTC
>CAWUIN010000145.1:0-5594 GCA_963922535.1 uncultured Hyphomicrobiaceae bacterium
CACACCGGCCCATGCCCATGGCCTCGGCGATGAATCGTCTATCTGGTTCAAGCTAACACCGCTCCTTAAAGGCCCGGATAATCCGCTGACCGTGCTCATAGAGATGACCAGACGCTATGGATCACCGCTGCGGCTTAATCTGGCGAACCAGAACATCGTGCTGCTTGCCGAGCCAGATCAGTTCAAGCACGTGCTGGTTTCAAACGCGGCGAATTATGAAAAATACTTCGATGGGCTCAAGCCGATATTCGGCAACTCAATGATTACCAATGACGGTGCGCGTTGGCAGAAAATCCGCATGCCACAGCAGCCGGCCTTCCATCCGGATATGTTTGTCGATTACGTCCCGTATTTTGTCCAGGCCATCAACCAGAAAATGGCCAACTGGAAGGAGATTGCAGTCAGCGGCGAAGAATTCGAGATGGTCGAGCAGACCTGGACGCTGGCAGCAGACATGATCTGCAAGGCGCTTTTCGACCGTGACATGCTGTTTGATCCTCACTTTGTGTTCAAGTGTGTAAAAACCTATACTGATGTGATGAACCACAAGTCGATTCGCCTCAGGAAGGTGGCAGGCGAGGATTTTGATCTGACCGAGGAAAACGCGGCCAAGGCAATTGAAGCCTGGCACGAAGTCCCGGATCTTGTCATGGCGTCCGACCCGCGCGAGCATCGTGAGAAGACATTGCTCAAAATAATCGAGGCAGCTGTGGCGGACCCGGCGATACCTGAGTTCGATCACCAACAGGCTGTCGATGAACTCAAGCAGTACCTTTGGGCGGGAACGGAAACTACAGCGTTGACCCTGGCCTGGGCAATGTATTTGACGTCTATTCATCCAGAAGCCGCCAGCCGTATCCGTGAGGAAGGCGAAGCGGTGCTGGGCGATCGCGAACCGACGGCGGCAGACTATTCCGCACTTGCCTATACCCGTGCCGTGATCCAGGAGACAATGCGTATCTATCCGCCGGTCTGGAGCCTGATACGGGTGGCCGCTGCAGCAGATGAAATCGGCGATAAAAAAGTCGAGCCCGGCGACCGCGTCGTCATGTTTGCCTACGGTGTCCATCACGATGCGCGCTTCTGGGAGGCACCGGAAGAGTTCCGTCCTGAGCGCTGGATGGGAGATGCGGCGAAGAAACGCCAGAAATACACGTATCTGCCGTTCGGCGCAGGCCGCCGTTCGTGCATCGGCGGCGCCATGAGCCAGGTGGAAAACACACTCGCACTCTCCATCCTGCTACGTCGTTTCCGCCTCGAATACACCGGTGCCAATCCACCCGGCATCTCAGGCACTGTCACATTAACCCCGCGCGGCGGACTGATGTTCAAGGTGCACGAGCGCGCATAATTTTAAGTGGCTGCGAAAACTGAAAGAGATCCTTCAAGATCTAATCGGTTTTGTATTTCGTGCTGTAAAAAGAAACTGGCGGGAAAAGGTATTATGGAACAGCGAAATCTCTCCAGTTTCATTCATACGGGGGCGGCCGCCAAGGCCGGTGGATAACTAGAATGATCAATGCCATGCAAAATGCGCGTGGTTATTGAACCGTCGGGACATGTGGAATTAAAGAAGCCCTGGACACAGCTCGCCCCGGCATCCTCAGCAGGAAAATAAACGTTCTGGCACGCGGAGGTGAGGACATACCCGTCTTCTTTAATGCCGTAACGGCGTTTTGCTGATATGAAGGGGCCAGATCGCTTTGGCATCTGCGCAGATCAGATTTTATCTCCATGACAGCTTGATTCGCGCAATACTTCTCAGCTTAAATCACAAGATACAAAGCCCAGCATGCACACCCACCGCCTATTCCGCTGCTTCCTTGAAAGGTTCGAGATTATCTAACTCCAGGAGAAGATCCTGCTGGCGGGCCATTGCATTTTTATAATTTGCGAGCTTGACGTGCCCGAACCCCTTGATCTCCAATGGCAAACCGGCAAGCTGGGTTATTGTGGCATGGGTTGTTGGCGATAGTTTTGCGATCACGCGATCAAGCAGCGCTTCGTAATCCTCGATCATCTGACGCTCAAGCCTGCGCTCCTGCATATAACCAAAAATATCCCATTTTGTCCCGCGCAGGGTTTTGAGTTTTGCGAGAACGCGAAACACTGACATCATCCAAGGCCCAAATGTGATTTTGTAAGGATGGCCGGTCTGCTTTTCGCGCTTCCAGTATGAAAGTAGCGGCGGCGCCAAGTGAAACGATATCTTGTGAGCACCATCGAATTTTTCTGCAATCAGCTTTTCGAAATCGCCGCTGGTGTACATCCGCGCGACTTCATACTCGTCCTTGTAGGCAAGTAGCTTATAGTAACCACGCGCGGCTGCCTCTGCCAGACCTGAGCGGCCTGGCGCAAGCTCTTTTTCCTGTTCTGCAATCCAGTCAATCTTTACTTTATATCTTTCAGCAAGCCTGGCATCCTGATAATCCGTGAGAAGTGTCATGCGCAGCTTGACGATATCTTCCAGTGTTTCAGGCTTTTCAGCTTCAACACTTTCCTTTGGATTGGCTATACGCTCAAGTGCAGCCAGATCATGGCCGGCAAGCCGGCCAAAGCGGAATGCCTGCAGGTTCATTTCAACGGCGGCACCATTAAGTTTGATGGCTTCCTCTAATGCTTCTGCTCCAACCGGCAGGCGGCCCAGCTGATAAGCCATACCAAGCAAAAAGACGTTAGAGGCAATAGAGTCCCCGAACAGCTTGAACGCATAATCGTGCGCGTCAATCATGGTCAGGTTGCTGGGCGGCACCCGATCTGCAATGGCTTGGCGGAGCTTATGACCTGGCACTTCAAGGTGCGGGTTGCGCGTAAACTCACCCGTTGTCATTTCATAGGTGTTAATGACTGCTGCAGTCACATCCTGCCGCATTGTCTCAAGCACTTTATTTGATGCCGCCACCACCAAATCACAGCCGAGCACCATGTTGGCAGCACCAACGCCAACACGAATAGCATTGATATCCTGCGATCTCCTGGCGATCTTGAGGTGGCAGGCGACGGCACCTCCCTTTTGCGCCAAACCCGCCATGTCAATGCTGCCAAAACCCTTGCCCTCGATGTGTGCCGCCTGACCGATCACGGCAGATACCGTGACGACTCCTGTACCACCCACCCCGGTAATAATGATGCCATAAGGATTATCCAGGGCCGGCAATTGAGGCTCTGGCAAACTGCCCAGCATCTCCGCAATGCCGCTATGGCTTTTTGCAGTACCTTCAAGCCTCTTGGGCTTGGCACCATGCAGCGTTACGAAACTCGGGCAGAATCCCTCGATACAGGAAAAATCCTTGTTGCAGGCGGATTGATCGATCTGGCGCTTGCGACCAAGCTTCGTTTCAAGCGGCAAAACCGCAACGCAGTTGGATTTCACACCACAATCGCCGCATCCCTCGCAAACAGCGGGGTTGATAAAAACACGCTTGTCGGGATCGGGAAATGTGCCGCGTTTGCGGCGCCGACGCTTTTCAGCTGCACACGTCTGATCGTAAATCATCGCTGTAACGCCTGGAATTTCAGCCAGCTTCTGCTGGACTGAAATCAGATCGCGGCGATGATGCGTTATAACTTCAGGAGGCATGCCTGAATCAAAGCCATACTTTTCAGGTTCATCGGTAACAAGATCAACACGCTTAACGCCTTCGGCAAGCAGCTGTGCAGCGATACTCTGCGGTGTCTGCCCACCATCAAGAGGCTGCCCACCGGTCATCGCAACTGTATCGTTGTACAGTAATTTGTAGGTCACATTGACGCCGCCTGCAATCGCAGCACGTATCGCAAGACTGCCGGAGTGGATGTAGGTGCCGTCGCCAAGATTTTGAAATACATGGTCTCGCTTGGAAAACGGTGCTTCGCCGATCCAATTAACGCCTTCACCGCCCATCTGGGTGAACCCCTCAGTTGAGCGATCCATCCATTGGACCATGTAATGACAACCGATGCCCGCATAAGCGCGGGCGCCATCGGGGATTTTTGTTGACGAATTATGCGGACAGCCCGCGCAGAAGTAGGGTATGCGGGTTAAGGATTCCGGCGTCACCGGCTTATTGCCGCGCAGTTGCTTGAGCTGCGCCACACGCTGCCTGATATCATCACCGCCGGCATCGGCTTTAATCAAACGCTCGCCAATGTTAATTGCAACTTCGGTTGAATCAAGTGCTCCCTTGGCATGGAAAAGCCACTGATTATGTTCATCTTTCTTGCCAACAACGCGTGGACGTATATCAAGATCAAACAACTGCTCTTTGATTTGTGTTTCAATGAGCGAACGCTTTTCCTCCACCACAATGATGATATCCAGCCCGTGAGCGAATTTTTCAATTCCTCTTGGTTCAAGCGGCCATGGCATCCCAACTTTATAAAGCCGGATGCCAAGCCTATTGGCTTTCACTTCATCAATGTCCAGCATTTCCAGTGCCGCACGCACATCAAGGTAACTTTTGCCGGTCGACACGATACCGATACGTGCGTTGGGCCCGCCACTCATTATTATTCTGTCAATATTGTTGGCGCGTGCAAAGGCGAGAATGGCACCGCGCTTGTAATGGTGCAGACGCTCCTCTTTATCAAGAGCCTGATCGCCCAACCGGATGTTAAGACCGCCAGAGGGCATTTGAAAATCGTCGCCGCCGGGCATTTTGACGCTCACACGATCCAGGCGCCCATCCACGGTTGCAGTTGATTCGATATTATCCTTTACGCACTTGATGCCAACCCAGACGCTGGCGTAGCGCGAAAGCGCATAGCCTAAAATGCCATAATCCAGGATTTCCTGTACTCCACCCGGATTCAAGAAAGGTATCATGGCGTCAACAAAGGCAAATTCCGATTGATGTGCCGAGGTTGAGCTTTCGCAGGTATGATCATCGCCCATGAGCGCGAGAACGCCGCCATATCGCGATGTGCCGGCATGGTTGGCATGCCGGAAAACGTCACCAGTGCGGTCTACTCCCGGGCCTTTGCCGTACCAGATCCCGAAGACGCCGTCATATTTGCCTTCGCCACGCAATTCCGCCTGTTGGGTTCCCCAAACTGCGGTGGCAGCAAGGTCCTCATTTAATCCAGGCTGAAAAACCAGATTATTGTCGTTTAGGAGTTTAGCAGCACGCCTGAGGACGCCATCAAGCGCCGTGATCGGTGAACCTGGATAACCGGAAATATAACCGGCAGTGTTCAAGCCTGCGCGCCGGTCGAGCTCTTTCTGCATAAGAAGCAGACGGACTATAGACTGCGTACCTGTCAGGATTTGATGGTCATCGGTAAGATCAAATTTGCTATCTAGACTTGCAACGCGCTTTGGCATGATCACCTCGGTTTGCTGTCCTCAGCTTCTATAACCCGCCGTATGAATTATTCAACATAGCAGACATGCAATTTACGAAATACTACATAAATTACAGCTGCACTTCGTAAAAAACGGGCGTAAAGTGTTGGTATAACACCGCAGTCTCTCTCTGTCACCAGTCTGACCGTTGGCGGCAACTCGTCGAAATAGATCTAGTGGTCTGTATCACTTAAAATATCGGGTTAGGATCACGTCTCCCGGTTTGTGAGCAGGAGGTCAGGCGCAGGTGTGCCCGGCATGGGCACTGGAT
>CAWUIN010000146.1:0-5561 GCA_963922535.1 uncultured Hyphomicrobiaceae bacterium
GACGCCCTCACAAACCGGGAGACGTGACCGAAGGCGCCCAAATTTTGTTTCTGCCAGCGTTGCGGCTCGCTTATGATACTCGTATCACTGCACTCACCGCGCCTTGGAAGAAATAAAATTTGGACGTCCTAACCCAACATTTTAAGTAATACAGACCACTAGTGGTCTGTATTACTGTGAAAATTATTTCAAGTATTGTCTCATAAAAACTGAATACGGACCTGCAACTGAGGGCAGATGTAACAAAGCGCACAAAACGCCTGAAGATAAGCTATTTTAAACGTGAAAGCGCCAGCCGCTTGAAATTGAGCGGGTTCACAAGAGGACAGATATGGACGCCTTTTTAGATCTTACAATAGCAAACTTGACTTCACCTATGATCTTGTTCTTCGCACTCGGATTAGTGGCAGCACTCGTGCGTTCCGATCTCAACGTCCCGGAGGCCGTTGCAAAAGGAATGTCCCTCTATCTCTTGCTGGCAATTGGCTTCAAAGGAGGCGTCAGCCTTGCTTCCCAGGGCCTTGATGCGACCTTGTTCCTCGCGCTGGGGGCTGGCATTGTTCTCAGCGCGCTCCTGCCGCTGCTCGCATTTACACTGCTTATGTACTCAACGAAGTTGCCCAGAATCGATGCCGCCGCAGTCGCCGCCCATTATGGATCGATCTCAATCGTCACATTCCTGGCTGCGTCCGAAGCCCTCAAAAGCGCAGGCGTTTCCTATGCAGGCTACATGGTTGCAGTTGCGGCAATTATGGAGACGCCGGCAATTATGATCGGCCTGTGGCTTGCCCGCGGCAGCACTGCAGCATTTGATAAAGCCACCGTGCGTGAGGTCCTATTCAACGGCTCTATCTTAATGCTGGTTGGCTCCTTCGTGATCGGTGCCATTTCAGGTGCCGACGGTCTTAAATCTATCTCGCCGTTTATTGTCGACCCATTCAAGGGCGTGCTTTGTCTCTTTCTCCTCGATATGGGATTGATTGCCGGGCGCGGGCTTCGTGTCGGACGCGATGATTTCACGCCAGATGTCGTTGCATTTGGAATTTACATGCCCTTGCTTGGAGCAATTGCCGGCATTCTCACAGGAAAGCTAATCGGTTTGTCCGAAGGAGGAATAGCTCTCCTGGCAACCCTTTCAGCGAGTGCATCTTACATCGCTGTGCCAGCAGCTCTGCGCCTGGCGCTACCGGAGGCGCGAACGTCTCTGTGCCTGTCACTCTCTCTTGGCATCACGTTCCCCTTTAATCTGGCCATAGGGATACCGATTTACCTGTTCTTAGCTTCGTGGATTGCGTGAACGGAGACACCAATGCAGACCTACCCTAAAAAGCGCATTGAAATCATGGTTGAAGCACCCCTTTTAAACCAGGTGCTGTCAATCCTTGATAAGCATAAAGCGCCCGGCTACACCGTGCTGTCGGCTTTGTCCGGCCGCGGTGCCGACGGATCCTGGCATCGTGATGGCATCGTCGGTGGCACAGGTTCAATCGTAATGATTATCTGCATCATCGATACAAGCCGTGTAGACGACATTCTCGAGCCGCTGTTCAAACTTGTTTCTCGTCAGATTGGCATTGTTACCGTTTCAGACGTGCAGGTCATTCGCCCTGATCACTTCTGAGCGACTTCCAGTCAGGCGCACTTAACTTTGAAACTTATCCGGCTGAATGCCATCCAGCTAACACAACGCTGACGGCGGGGAAAATTCATCCCTTCCCAGAAGATAGATTCTTGAGGTATCTCCCAGTGTTTCGCGGAGGCTGCCATGCAGATTTTCTCACCGTGTTCCAAAGCCTGCCCCGCTTCGTGCGGCAACCGATATAGACCACTAATCCAGAATATTGGAACTTGCGTGTTCCGCGGCATAATTGTCCGTTACAAATATATCGAACACTGTTTCACAGGCGCTTAATTCCAGGTAGTAATGGTGCTAGTAATGGTGCACCGCACCTTAAAAGCTATACGATAGTTTAAAAAGAAGAGATTCGCGCATGGCCGATGGCAAGAATTTTTATGTTACAACGGCGATCTCATATCCTAATGGCAGCCCGCATATCGGGCATGCCTATGAAGCGATTGCAACCGATGCCATTGCACGTTTTGAGCGCTGCGATGGCAAAAACGTCTATTTTTTGACTGGCACGGATGAGCATGGCCTTAAAATGCAGCAGACTGCTGCAAAACTAGGCACAACGCCGCGTGAGCTGGCTGAGCAGAATACGGCGCGCTTCAAGGAGATGGCCACTGCGCTTAATCTGTCGCACGATGATTTCATCCGTACCTCCGAACCGCGCCATTACCGGGCCTCGGAAGAGATATGGCGGCGTATGGCAGCCAGCGGCGACATCTATATCTCGAAATACGCCGGCTGGTATTCCATACGTGACGAAGCATTCTATAGCGAGAAGGAAACCACCGTCGGCGAAGATGGCATACGTCTGGGCCCGCAAGGCTCGCCGGTTGAATGGCAGGAAGAGGAAACGTATTTCTTCAGACTGTCAGCCTATGAAGACAAGCTGCTCGCGCATTATCAGGCCAACCCCGATTTCATTCTGCCGCCTGAACGGCGCAACGAAGTGACGAGCTTTGTCAAAGGCGGGCTGCAGGATCTGTCGATTTCACGCACGACACTCCAATGGGGCATTCCGGTGCCGGATGCACCGGGGCATGTGATGTACGTCTGGGTTGATGCGCTGACCAATTATATTACTGGCGTTGGCTTTCCGGACGACGATGCGGCTCTCTGGCCCTATTGGCCGGCCGATGTGCACGTCATCGGCAAGGATATCGTGCGGTTCCACGCGGTCTACTGGCCGGCCTTTCTGATGTCGGCCGGACTGCCTTTGCCAAAACGAATTTTTGCACACGGCTTCATGCTGAACCGCGGCGAAAAGATGTCGAAGTCGGTCGGGAATGTCATTGATCCCTTTAACCTTGTCCAGGAATTCGGCATTGACCAGATCCGCTATTATTTCCTGCGCGAGGTGACCTTCGGTCAGGACGGCAACTATTCACCGGAACTCATTGAAAATCGTATCAATGCAGATCTCGCTAACGATATTGGCAACCTTGCCCAGCGCTCACTCTCAATGATTGCGAAGAACTGCAGCGGCGCGGTACCAGAGCCGGGTGAATTTACCGCTGAGGACCACGCCATTCTGGCAGCGGCAGATGGTATATACGTTAAGGCGCGTGAAGCTATGGACCGCCAGGCGATCAAGCACTATCTCGATGCTGTATGGGAGGTTGTTGGCGAGGCCAACCGCTATTTTGCCGCCCAAGAGCCATGGACGAAACGCAAGACCGATCTGGAAAGAATGAATACCATTCTTTACGTCACGGCAGAGGTTGTCCGCCAGGTTGCTATTCTTGCGCACCCCGTCGTGCCAGCGGGAGCGGCAAAGTTACTGGATCTGCTCGCTGTACCTTCTGATCAGCGCACATTTGCGGCACTTGGGCCAGATGGACGCCTCAAGGCCGCAACGACACTGCCGAAGCCTGAAGGTGCGTTTCCGCGCTATACACCACCGGAGAAAAAAGAAGGTTAAAAGAGTATCATGCTGGTTGATCACCATTGCCATCTCGATTTTCCGCAGTTCGCAGATGAACGCGATCAAATTATCGCGCGTGCCGAAGCCGCCGGGGTCGGTGTCATAGTCACCATCTCGACGCGCATCCGTCAACTTGACACGCTTCTGGCTATTACAGCCTCTTATCATAACGTTTTCTGCTCAGTCGGCACCCACCCGCACCATGCCGATGAAGAGCCAGACATCCCGATCTCCGAAATCGTCGCGCTCAGCGCGCATCCGAAAGTTGTCGCAATCGGGGAAGCAGGCCTCGATTATTGTTATCAAAAGAGTTCACGGGCAGGACAGGAGGAAGGCTTTCGCCGCCATATCGCGGCTGCGCGGGAAACCGGTCTGCCACTTGAAATTCATGCCCGCGATGCAGACGAAGATACCGCACGTATCCTGGAGGAAGAGTATGCGAAGGGACCGTTCAAAGCAATCCTGCATTGTTTTACAGGCGGCCAGGATCTCGCCCGTCGTGCCATCGCCCTGGGGCTTTATGTATCGTTTACCGGCATCATAACGTTCAAAAGTTCGGATAAGCTACGCGCAATAGCTGAGGAAGTGCCACTGAACCAGCTGCTGGTTGAAACCGACGCACCGTATCTGGCGCCGGTGCCATATCGCGGCAAAACCAATGAGCCGGCCTTTGTTCGCCAGACGGCAGAGGTTCTCGCCGGCGTGAAGGGTATTTCACTCGATGAACTGGCTGCCGCGACGACCAGCAACTTCTTCCGGATATTTCAAAAAGTGCCGCGGAACCTGGAACAAAAGGCAGATGCTGCATGACGATTAGGTGCACGATCCTAGGGTGTGGTGCTTCCGGCGGCGTACCGCGTATCGGTCCTGACTGGGGGGCCTGTGACAGGCGCAATCCCAAAAACCATCGCCAAAGGTGCGCGGCACTGATTGAGAAAGTAGATGAACAGGAACGCACAACATCCCTTCTCGTTGATGCTGGCCCCGATATTCGCGCGCAAATGCTGGCGGTCGGCCTCAACAAAGTCGATGCAGTTTTGTTCACGCACGATCATGCCGACCACACACATGGTATCGACGATCTGCGCCTTCTTGCCTATCGTATGCAGCAGCGCATTGAGATGTGGGCCGATGCGCAGACGCGTAAAAGCTTGAGACAGCGGTTTGCCTATTGCTTTCCCGAAGGCGAGGTGGGCGGTTACCCTTCCATTCTCCAGGCCAATACAATACATGCGCCCGAGCCTTTTATCGTGACCGGCGATGCAGGGCCCATTGAAGTTACACCAATTCCACAGCATCACGGGAATGTTACGTCGCTCGGCTTTCGCGTTGGCAATCTTGCTTATTCTCCAGACATCAGTGGTTTCTACGACGGTGCGGATGCATTGCTCAGCGGCCTTGATGTATGGATCGTTGATGCATTGCGCTATCATCCGCACATGAGCCATTTCAACGTCGGCCAGGCGCTTGAGTGGATAGCCAATCTCAAACCTAAGCGGGCAGTTCTGACCCACATGAATATTGAACTGGACTACGACACCTTGAGCAGTGAACTGCCGGATGGTGTTGAGCCTGCTTACGATGGATTGGTTGTGTCTGTGGTTTAAGGTTTGAGCGTTGCTCTGCAACAATAGAAAAACCAGCTCGATCTTGCAATACAATGGCGGAATAAACTGAAGGGAATGGTGCGATGAAGAATAAAGCTTTGGGAATTATAACTGCAATGAGCCTGACACTCAGCTGTGTTGAGCTTCAGGCTGCACAATTAAGCAAATTAATTGGTTCATGGCAGGGCAATGGGAGAGCCCAGTTTGCAGACAATAAAAACGAAAGAATTAAATGTAACGCATATTATACAGGCGAGAGCGACCAGTTAAACATCGTTGTACGCTGCGCCAGCACTAATTATAACATCCACTTGCGCAGTAAGTTACAAAAAGATGGTAACAGACTTTCCGGAACCTGGGAGGAGCGCACTTTTAACCTCTTGGGCGATGCAAACGGAGTAAT
>CAWUIN010000147.1:0-5521 GCA_963922535.1 uncultured Hyphomicrobiaceae bacterium
GATCCGTGATGACCCGTCTCGTTGTCATGCAAGCCTCCCTCTGTTGGGAAGCTTGGATCAGAAAACGAGTGATTCGTGAATCCTTGCCCTGATAATACGGGAATTAGTGTGGTAATTCTGATTCTCAACAGACCCTAGTGTAGTGTTGACAGCAAATGCTGCTTTGATTTGATTGATGCGGGGCAAAAGACAATAAATATCGCTGACTTGTGAAAATTAACTCACATAAAGCTGAATTTTGCCGTAGTATTGCATAATTGACGTTGTGCGCAAAATTGTATTGCACGCTAACAGCGAAACATGACATTGCCTCTGTAACCTGTGTCCGCTACTACTGTCTCATGGCTGAAAAAAATAGTCTATCTGGGCCTCGCAACAAAACCAATAAGGTTATTCACGTTCGCGGTGCACGCGAACACAACCTGAAAAATGTCGATCTCACGATTCCGCGGGACGCATTGATCGTGTTCACCGGCCTGTCTGGCTCAGGCAAATCGTCTCTGGCGTTCGATACCATTTATGCTGAAGGCCAGCGCCGGTATGTCGAGAGCCTGTCGGCCTATGCCCGCCAATTCCTTGAAATGATGCAAAAGCCGGACGTTGATCATATCGAGGGGCTGTCACCGGCGATTTCCATCGAGCAAAAGACGACCAGCCGCAACCCGCGCTCCACAGTTGGCACGGTGACGGAGATTTACGATTATCTGCGCCTTTTGTTTGCGCGTGTGGGAGTGCCGTATTCACCGGCAACCGGCCTGCCGATTGAAAGTCAGACCGTAACCCAGATGGTCGATCGCATCATGACGCTGGAGGAGGGCACACGGCTTTACCTGCTGGCACCGATTGTCAGAGGCCGCAAAGGTGAATTCCGCAAGGATCTCGCCGAACTGATGAAAAAGGGTTTCCAACGGGTCAAGATCAACGGTGCGTTCTACGAGATACCGGATGCGCCGAAGCTCGATAAAAAGTTCAAACATGATATCGACGTGGTCGTTGACCGGCTCGTCGTGCGCGCCGATGTTGCAACCCGCCTGGCCGACTCCTTTGAGACGGCTCTGGAGATTGCCGATGGCATCGCGATTGCCGAGTTTGCCGACAAACCGCTGCCGGAGATGACCACCAAGGGGGCTAATAGATCTAAGAACGACACGCATGAGCGCATCGTTTTTTCATCGCGGTTTGCCTGTCCCGTTTCGGGCTTTACGCTCGACGAGGTGGAGCCCCGGCTTTTCTCATTCAATTCACCGGCCGGCGCCTGCCCAAAATGTGACGGGCTTGGCACAGAGCTGCAATTTGAGCCGGATCTCGTTGTTCCCAACGGCAATCTGTCGCTGGGCGAAGGTGCAGTCCAGCCTTGGGCAAAGACAGGGACGACATCGCCATATTATGAGCAGACGCTGCAAGCTCTGGCGCGGCATTTTAAAGTGCGCATGACAACGCCCTGGAACAAGCTGCCGGGGGCTGTGCAACAGGCAATTCTGTTTGGCACTGGTAAGGACAAGATTGAATTCGTCTATGAAGATGGCGTTAGAAAATACAAGACACGAAAGTCCTTCGAGGGCGTGATCTGCAACATCGAGCGGCGTTGGCGTGAGACGGACAGCCAATGGGTCCGCGATGAACTTGTGCGCTACCAGGGTGATCGTCGTTGCGAGGAATGCAACGGCTATCGACTTAAGCCGCAGGCGCTGAGCGTTAAAGTTGGCGGCCGGCATATCGGTGAAGTCTGCGATTTTTCGATCCGCAAAGCGGGCGCGTGGTTCGAGGAACTGCCTGACACGCTTTCAAGGCAGCAGTCTGAAATCGCAACGCGCATTCTAAAGGAGATCCGCGAACGTTTGCAGTTTCTCAATGATGTGGGGTTGGATTATCTGACGCTTTCACGGTCTTCGGGAACGCTGTCGGGCGGAGAAAGCCAGCGCATTCGCCTTGCTTCGCAGATCGGCTCCGGCCTCACCGGAGTACTCTACGTGCTGGATGAACCGTCGATCGGGCTACATCAGCGCGACAACGAACGCCTGCTTGGTACGCTCAGGCATCTGCGCGATCTCGGCAATACGGTCATCGTTGTCGAGCACGATGAGGATGCGGTGCTCAGCGCTGATTACGTTGTTGACATCGGCCCAGGAGCCGGTGTGCATGGCGGCAAGGTTATCGCGCAGGGCACGCCGGATGAGATCATGGCGTCTCCCGACAGCCTGACCGGGCAGTATTTAAGCGGTACGCGCCGGATTGAGCTGCCGGCCAGGCGACGGACACCCGATGCAAAGCGGCAGATTGGCGTTGTCGGTGCCAGCGGCAATAATCTCAAGACCATTACCGGGTCCTTACCGCTTGGGCTGTTGACCTGCGTAACGGGGGTGTCCGGCTCGGGCAAATCAACGTTTCTGATCGACACCATGTACAGGGCGGTTGCGCGGCGCCTTACCAATGCGCGCGAAAATCCAAGTCCTTATGAGGAGATCCTTGGCCTGGAGCATCTCGACAAGGTGATTGATATCGACCAGTCTCCGATTGGACGCACGCCACGTTCTAACCCTGCAACTTATACCGGTGCATTTACACCGATCCGTGAATGGTTTGCAGGCCTGCCTGAAGCAAAGGCACGCGGCTATCTGCCGGGCCGTTTTTCATTCAACGTCAAGGGCGGACGCTGCGAAGCGTGTCAAGGCGATGGTGTGATCAAAATCGAGATGCATTTCCTGCCGGATGTCTACGTGACCTGCGATCAATGCAAAGGGGCACGCTATAACCGTGAAACGCTGGAGATCAAGTTCCGGGAGAAATCGATCGCCGATGTGCTGGACATGACCGTTGAGGATGCCTGCGGGTTCTTTCAGGCGGTGCCGGCCATCCGCGACAGGATGGAAACTCTGCGCCGCGTTGGCCTCGGTTATATCAAGGTCGGTCAGCAGGCAACAACGCTTTCGGGCGGCGAGGCGCAGCGGGTCAAACTTGCCAAGGAACTGTCGCGGCGGGCAACCGGGAGGACGCTTTATATCCTCGACGAGCCAACAACGGGGCTGCATTTTCACGATGTCGCCAAGCTCCTTGAGGTTCTGCACGAGTTGGTGGAGGCCGGCAACTCGGTTGCGGTAATCGAGCATAACCTCGAAGTGATCAAGACAGCAGATTGGGTCATCGATATTGGCCCTGAAGGCGGCGATGGCGGCGGCCGGATTGTGGCGCAGGGCACGCCGGAAGAGGTGGCGGCAACCGAAGGCAGTCATACAGGCCGCTTCCTGCGCGAGATTCTGGAGCGCCACAAGGGGCTGACGGCGAAAGCTGAGACGACAAAAGACAGCAAAGCTGCATCGAAGACGCCAGCCAGAAAGACTGCGCTTAAGAAAACCGCACAGAAAAAGAAAACCGTAAAGAAAAAGCGCACCGAAGCGGCCGAGTAATACGGCGCCAAACTGCCAAAGTCGCGCTCGCGGATTTGCTTGATGGGACTGCCATCCTTTGCTTCGCGCAAACGTCTTGCCGGACAAAAATTGATCTCCACCGGTTGCGCGTGGTAAATAACGACAAGGTCGTGGCGTAATCTCATCATATCGCAGGCCGTTCAATTCGGCTGCAGCACGCCAGGCGACTGGATCATGCTGGTCGAGAAAAAAGTGCATCTGAAGCCTCACGTCGTTGTGCAGGTTGGCCAGACGGGCTATTTGTCGTCAGAATTTTATCAAATCGCAGGAGTGGTCGTGGTCCGTCTCGCAAAATCGCTTGATCAAGCACAACGTCATTATGACGTTATCATCGTAGGCTCAGGCTACGGTGGCGGTATTTCAGCCTCGCGTCTGGCAAGGGCCGGCAAACGGGTTGCAGTTCTGGAACGCGGCCGTGAATTTGTGACCGGTGAATTTCCGCAGCGGTTTCCAGATATGCGCAATGAAATGCGCGTTACCGGCAAACGTATGAGCCTTGGTTCCGAGGTTGGTCTCTACGATGTGCGGCTTGGCGATGACATGCATGTTCTGGTTGGTTGCGGGCTTGGCGGTGGTTCACTGGTCAATGCAGGGGTTGCGCTGCGGCCGGATCCGCGCGTTTTCGCCGATGCATGCTGGCCAGGCCAGATCAGACAGGATGGCCTGTTAGACGAGGGTTTCCGGCGGGCACGCCAGTGGCTGGCGCCGTCAAGGGATCCAGAGGCGGAGAAACATACAAAATTTCAAGCTCTTAAGCAGGCAACGGCTGGCATGGAAGGCCGCGCGGTTGCGCCTGAGATTGCCGTCAGTTTTGCAGATCGCATCAGCGCCGGCGGTATCGCACAGCCGGCCTGCACACGCTGCGGGGATTGCTGCGGCGGCTGCAACGTGGGGGCAAAGAACACGGTGGCGCTGACTTACCTTCCGGATGCCGTGCGGCACGGAGCTGAATTGTTCACGCTTGCTAAGGTTTCCCATGTGGCTAAGTCAGATGACGTTTGGACGGTGCACGTCGTCAATCAGGACCAATCTCTTCCCTTACAAGAGCGCAATATGGAACTTAGCGCTGAGATGGTCATTCTGTCGGCGGGTACGCTTGGGTCAACGGAAATTCTTATCAGATCGCGTGATAAAGGTTTGGCTGTCTCCGACAGGATCGGCGAGCGATTTTCCGCCAACGGGGATATCATTGCCTTTGGTTATGGCGCCAAAATACCGGTTAAAGCGATTGGCGTGGGTCATCCCGTCAAGGAGGGGCTGCTGCCGGTTGGTGCGTCAGTGTCCGGCCAGTACGAATATGATAGTGCACACAATCTCGACGAGGAATTGCGCGTTCAGGAAGGTGCCCTGCCATCCGCCCTGGCGCCGATGCTGCCGGTGATGTTTGTGCCCAATGGCCGGCTGCTTGGTGCATTAAAGAGCCTGATCAGCGGGGTTTACGAAGGTCCGCTCGCCAGTTTGCAGACGTTCTTTGCCGTTTCGCACGATTCCGCATCCGGCCGTCTGGTTTTGCAAAACAACGCTTTGATGGTTGCCTGGCCGGATGCCGCCAGCGAACCGGTTTACAAACGCATGGATGCCGTGTTGGGTGAAATGGTGGAAAACGTCGGTGGAAGCTACGTCAAGAATCCACTGGCCGGTTCAGTCATGGGGCATCAGCCGGCAACGGCGCATCCGCTTGGCGGTTCAGGTATGGGATATGAGTGCAGCGATGGCGTTGTCGATCATAAAGGCCGGGTGTTTGATCGTGCCGGACGAGGCAGCACGGATGTTCATGCCGGGCTTTATG
The DNA here is from genome assembly GCA_963922535.1 of uncultured Hyphomicrobiaceae bacterium. Taxonomy (GTDB): domain Bacteria; phylum Pseudomonadota; class Alphaproteobacteria; order Rhizobiales; family Hyphomicrobiaceae; genus Tectiglobus. The sequence goes on from CAWUIN010000147.1 coordinate 5,215, forward strand.
TAATCGATGGCTCGATTATTCCGCGTTCTCTCGGCGTTAATCCGCTGCTAACGATCAGTGCTCTGTCGGAGAGGGCGATGTTGCACATGGCGGCGGATTACGGATTTCAGCTCGATGTGACGCCAGTTTCTGAGGCTACGCCTTTGTCTGCACGATAAATCCCAGACCTTATTTTATAATGTGCAGTGTCTTGCATTGCGTGATCTTAAGCGTTGAATGAAACCCAGGATTTCCTGCCAGGGCAATGACGGATGATGTTTGGTTTGGCTTTGCGCCGGCGCGCACCCAATTTATGTGGCACACCGAT
>CAWUIN010000148.1:0-5450 GCA_963922535.1 uncultured Hyphomicrobiaceae bacterium
CCACGACTGCGTCGTTTTTCTGCCAACGCCCGTAACTGAGGAAATGTCCGAATTGGGTCAGTTTGAAACATCACAGTGCAACAATCAACACGGCAGCAATACATCTGACAAAAGACAAATTTCTTGTCCGACGATCAAGGCCCGATTAAATCTGCCAGCGCAATGTCTTCAACGAAAAAGTGACGGTGCGATCTGGATCATCAGCAGTTTGTTTTTGAATTGGAAAAACGGCCTTGTCGCCCTCCACCGTTGGTTCTTGGGTCAAAACTGCGGGTTTTCTGGAAGAAGTTCTGTCCAGAAGCCGGATTGTAAAAGAGGTAAGGTCAAGAACAAATGCCATCGGCATGTGGGCAAACGTGCCGTTATAATGCCCGCGCCCAAAGATTATGAGTTCGCCATCGCGTTCGAGCGCGCTGAGGCCAACCAAAAATGGAAAGACCTCAAGCGGATAGCCATAGATTGCCATGTTGCCGTCAGTTAAATGAACAATAATATCATTATAAAACCAGGCATCCGAACGTTCGTCTGAATAAGTCATCACCTCACCGCCGATTGCGAGGCGGCGCCCATCTCGCAGATCAAATGCTAGGGCGTGTTCACGCATTGAAGTCCATACGGCTTTGCGTTCGCCGATTTGGTTGTTGTCTTCCTGATTGGTATGTAACGCAGGATCATCGAAGTGTTGGCGGGCACGGCTCGGCGGCCATTGCTTCTTTGCCATTTCAATCCAAAATGCATTATCGATATGTTCGGGATTGGCTGTTCCGTAGCGCGCATCCTTGCTGCGTGTATACTCATCGATTGTAACTGCAAAGAAGCGGGTATCGCCCGACCGCAGCATGCGCCAGGTCCAGTTTTCGACGCCAAGCTCAAACATTTTAGTATTTGTCGTAAAGCTACCGTCGGCCTGCATAATGCTTCCACCACGAATGATAATGGTGTTGGGCGCAAGATACTCTGCGCTGTGGCTTCCGATCCAACCCGGCTGGTTGCCAGTCGTTGCAACTGCTTCGATACGGTAAGTTTTCGTGTCCAGCTTGAAAACTTGTACTTTGCCAGCTTTTCGCATGTCCTGATAGCCGACACTACCAATCAGAATGATATTGTCACCAATTGCGGTCGCGGTATGAAAGTCCGTCGGGGGAAAGACGTCCTTCGGATATCCGTAGATCTCGATTTGTCCGTCCGGATGTTCAACAATAACATCGTTGTAAATGCAGAAATCAGCATCGTAGGCGTCTTCATGCTCTCCGGCGATATGTATCAATCGCCCATCCGGGCACTCAATGCTGCAGCTTCCAAATCGGTTTCCGGCCGCGGCCCATACGGGCCCAGCCGGGTGCTCGCGGTAGAAGGCATGCCCAGGATATAGCCTCTCTACCGGATAGTCATGAACCCCAAGGCGCGCGCGTGCACTGTAGCCGCCGAGCTTCTCCCTGGCGAGGTAATTCCACAAGGGGACGTTCATTGGCTCAGGATTTGCCGCTCCGTATCGCGGGCGGGTTTGAGCCCAGAAATCTTCTGCCGTGATGCCAAGCCAGCAGGGTTCATCACTTGCAAGCGCCCGCCATTCCAGGGTTGCCAGATCAAGTTCAAAGAATTTCCTGTTCAGAACAAAATTCCCGGCAGCGTCAGCGCCCTCGGTTGCCGAAACACATCCTCCTGATATTTGAATTCGACGGTCGTCAATGCGAATCGCACCATGACGGTGCAGACCTGCCGGAATAACACCGTGCGTTTGCAGTGGTTCAATCCGGAAAGAGGCCGTATTCAGCTTAAAAACCGGGCATGCAGAGGGATCGCTGAGATCAATATAACCAGTTCCGCCGATCAGGACGATATCACTGCCAACTTCGGTTGCGGAATGATGATGAACCGGCGGGAAGACTGTTTTGGGATAACTAAAGATATCAATACTGCGCCGGTCATATTCGACTGTGACTTCATTGTAGATGCAGAAGTTATTACGATCCTTGAACCTATCATCATAAGAACCGCCAATATGCACCAGACGGCCATCTGCGAGATGCGTTCGTGTGCCTGCGCTTCTATGCCCATAGAAGCACCAAAATGGCGCGATCACGCCCTCGCGATCGCTTGAATGCGGCTGCTTGTAACGCCGTGCGATCTCATCGTCTGAGATAGGTACGCGCGGCGCTGGCTGTATCGCAAACTCCTCAATCAAGCGATCGGGAGTGATATAGCGGGCATGGGCTGCCAACCATAGCGGATTTGTCATGTGCTCTGGATTGGATTGCCCGAAACGGACCCGGCTTAAAGATTCAAATTCTCTTTCTTCAAATTTTGTAGCCATATGGAACGCAGGTCTTACCCCCCAACTGCTGAAATTCAAATGGTGATAAGCGAATGTAACTGCTCTACTCAGATTATAGAGAGTAATGGCAGCGCATATCAATGATCATCCTGAGGGTCATCTCCGGACTCGCATGCGCATAATAATGCTGCAATTCATATAGTCTGTTTGGTTGAACGTACTGATTGATACGCGATGTGTTAGGGTGGCAACTTGCATACCTCTCTGCTTTAATTTGGTCGGCACCGAAAACTTTCTTAAATACAAACACTTAGACGGCAAGTGCCGCACAGCAGGTGAATTGTTGTAAGCCATTGATTCTTTGGCTTTCCTAACGTTATAACCGGATCTAACCGAATGGCTGTATTCTGACTTGATGTTGCAAAGCTGAAAATATTAAGCTGCACGGTGATATTGCGTATTTCAATATCAATGACTTAGCCGATTACCAACATCAAACCAGAATAGAGCCAACCGGATAGGTATGGGCAACTTGCGTATCATAACCATATCAAACAATTCGGAAAGAATAGAGCAGTACTAAATACCTGGTATGACATGCGTCACAACATTTGCCCGACGAATACAGAGCAAATACTGTTGTTAACAGGACATCAACAATGGGCCAGCCTGATCCCGACAGAAGGTTTGTTTCATGAATGCTAAAAAATCGACCCAGGATCGTTGCATAAATTATATCGAGTTCAATGTCGCTGACATCACCCGGTCGAAGAAGTTCTATGGGCAAGCATTTGGCTGGCGATTCATCGACTATGGACCAAACTACTGCGAGTTTTCAGACGGGCATATGAAAGGTGGGTTCGACGCCAGCGGGCTTGTCACACGAGGTGGACCACTGGTCGTTCTTTACGGCAACGATCTGGAGAAGGTTCTGGAAGATGTTGAGGCCGCCGGAGGTGAAATTGTTAAACCTATTTTCGAATTTCCTGGCGGTCGCCGCTTCCATTTCAACGATCCTGATGGTTATGAACTGGCTGTTTGGAGCGAAACTGAGACCAAGACCTAGAAATGACGCCATGCCCTCAAAACTTCATTACAGTTTATCATTGCAAGAATTTAAGCATAGCTACTTCGACAACTTCATCAAATCCTAGCAGGGGCAGGATTGGATCTTGCAATCGCAAGTTTTTTTGTGATCAATAACAAAATACATTCAGCTTAGCACTCTACGCTAAGCATAGCTTTGGGGAGAATTTCGGGCATGCACGCGACTTCCACGGAGCCAGCCTTCCCCGAGCAACCGTCAATCCTCCCGATCCTTTCTGTTAACTTTGTTGGCACCCTTGGCTTCAGCATTGTTGTTCCTTTCATGGTGTTTTTGGTCGCTAAATGGGGTGGTAATGCCATTATCTATGGCGTAGCGGCATCAACCTATTCAGTATTCCAGCTGATCGGCGCTCCTATACTTGGCAACCTGTCAGATCGGCTTGACAGGAGAGTTGTTCTGCTTATGAGCCAATTGGGCACACTGTTGTCGTGGGTAATCTTCTTGATCGCGTTTGCAGTTCCCACATCTGCATTGCTAGAGGTTAATTCCATTTTGCTTGGCCAGTTCACTGTAACATTGCCCCTTATTTTGTTGTTTATTGCACGCTCTGTCGATGGCCTCACCGGCGGAAATGTTTCCGTCGCCAATGCCTATCTTGCGGATATTACAAATGACGATAATCGCTCAGAGAACTTCGGCAGAATGGCAATTTCAACCAACTTGGGGTTCATTATAGGTCCTGCACTCGCGGGCCTGCTTGGGGCAACAGTGCTCGGTGAGATCGTTCCTGTGTTTGCAGCTTTGCTTATCTCAATTGCTGCAAGCCTTATGATCGCATTTGGTTTAAAGGACAACCGTCCTCAGGTTCTCGATACCAAGCCTGGAATGCCAAATGCGTGCAAGGTTTTCGGCCAGGAGACAAAGGAATGTTATGCGTTACGTGGCACCGGCAAAATGACGATGACAAACATTTTACGTTTGCCGAGAATGGCGGCGCTGCTCGCAGTCAACTTTCTTGTTATGTTGAGTTTCAGTTTTTTTTACATCGCTTTCCCAACACATGCAGCGCTGGGACTGAATTGGTCGGTTGTCGACACAGGCATCTTTTTTGCCGTCTTAAGCCTTTGCATGGCATTGGTGCAAGGCCCTCTGCTCGCCCGTTTATCAAAAGTATTGGAAGTAAAATTTTTTGTTGTTGGCGGAAGTCTTATTCTGGGTATTGGATTTGCGCTTATGCTTTGGCCTTACTTGGTGTCTATTTATATAGGAGCCAGCCTGATCGCACTCGGAAATGGCCTTATGTGGCCAACATTCATGGCATTGCTTGCAAAGCAAGCAGGCAAGCAATTTCAGGGTGCGGTACAGGGCTTTGCAAGCAGCTCAGGAGCAGCTGCTAGTATCATTGGACTGATCGCCGGTGGTTTACTGTATACATGGGTTGGACCTTGGGTGTTTGTGGTCTCCACTGTTACTATATCAGTTGTATCGATTATAACCGCGATTGCCTGTCCACACGATCAGATCGATGAAGTCAAGAATTTGGCCTAGACGTGGGCTTCTGAGAGTGCAAGGGACATTACGCATTTGCCGCCTGATAACAGAGAATGGTCAGCTATATCGTTGACATGATACGTTTCTGGTGGTGCCTTATCAATCAATCGGGCCAAAAAGAGTGAGTGGCTTTTTAGCTTCTTTATTGCTGTGCAACAGGCTGCTTTAGGTTGTTGTGCGGAACTCCACGTGTCGTAGAATTTGATTGTCAGCTTCGTCAATAGATTGATTGGTACGCTATACTTTAGTGAAGGCAATACATCATAAGCTTTTCAAACTTGAGCGCATAATACGTTATTGTGATTGAAGACGCGGGTGTTAGACATTGCTGCCTGTCCTGGAGGGACGGCCGTGCTCAGAGTACGCATCGTATCCGGAGAATATCAAGACCTCCATCTGATCGATCTTCCACAGAATGTCTGAGGGTGCATTGTGGCATGAAAGCATCACATAATCTTGTAGGCCATTGATAATGTCAGCAACGTCACAATTGAGCCAGTCACGCTCTTGCATTGCCATTGCATAATCAAAGACCGCGCCTCGAAATCTCTCGAATTCAGTGGTTGGAAAACGGCG
>CAWUIN010000149.1:0-5324 GCA_963922535.1 uncultured Hyphomicrobiaceae bacterium
TTGTGGTCGATGAAACCGCTCTGCTCGACCGCATAAAAAAACGCGCCCACGAGACCGAGGCAGCTGGCGGCCAGATCCGCAGGGACGATAACCCTGAAGCCTTCCAGAAACGTCTGACAGCTTATCGTGAACAGACGGCGCCAGTGTCTGGCTATTATCGGCAGTCCGGGCGCTTGAAGACGGTAGACGGAATGGCGGCGATCGAAAATGTATCCGCGCAGATCGATGCTATTCTCGATAGCAGATAAAAGCGACTAAACGGCCTGTATCACTTAAAATGACAGGTCTGAACGTCATTTTAAACGATACAGACAACAACTGATCTGCATCTTACCGTATCGCGGGTGTCATGGAGGCAAATGTCCTGACAGATAAAAAGGAAAACACACTGTGATGTATTATAGGAAAAATTTCTCAACACAGTCTTGTAAGCATCCAGCTCAACCTGAAGTGCGATAACACCCACGATATGCTGAGATACGCGTGCTAATAGCGCACCCTCTGCCATCGTACGCTCTCCTCCTGCTGCTGAAGTATACGACGCATCTGCATTGCGCATATCCTGTGTTGTGGCAGCTTGACGCGGGCGAAAAACATTGACGCAAAATATTTATGGCGCTATGTATGTGCGCTCTCATGACGCATTATATATTTATACAGCTGGGCTGTTAGCATATAACACCAGCAGTTTAAAGCATTTGCTAAGTGCTACCGAGCGCGGGTTAGAGTTTTATCTCTTTAATCCGCTTAAACACGCTTCATCGAAACTGCATCAAGCTGCAGTTCGATATTACTCACCTGATTAGGAGACATCGTCTTGGCCCGTATCGCAGGCGTCAACATTCCGACCGGGAAGCGGGTACTGATCTCGCTGCAGTACATACACGGTATTGGTGCACACTTTGCCGGAGAAATATGTGAAAAAGTCGGCATCCCAGCCGAGCGCCGTGTCAATGAATTGTCTGATGCGGAAGTTTTACAGATCCGCGAAACGATTGACCGTGACTATATCGTCGAAGGCGACCTGCGTCGCGAAAACAGCATGAATGTCAAACGTCTCATGGATCTAGGCAGTTACCGCGGCCTGCGCCACCGCAGAGGTTTGCCCGTCCGTGGTCAGCGCACCCACACGAACGCGCGCACACGCAAGGGACCGGCAAAGCCAATAGCCGGCAAGAAGAAGTAAGCCACGTTCATCCTTATACGCCGTGCTTAATCCGGCTTAAGGCACTAATTAATGCGAGTGCGCAGCTCCAGCGATCATTGTAAGTTATTACACGCCCTCGTAATTGTGCAAAGAAATCATCGAAAGCAGAATTTATGGCAAAAGATCAGCAGCGCGGCAAAGTTCGCCGCAGCGAACGAAAAAATATTTCATCTGGCGTAGCGCACGTCAACGCTAGCTTTAATAACACGATGATCACCATTACAGACGCACAGGGGAATACGATTTCCTGGTCTTCCTCTGGCACCATGGGTTTCAAGGGGTCACGGAAATCAACCCCCTTTGCTGCACAGATGGCTGCTGAAGATGCGGGAAAGAAAGCCTCAGAACACGGCATGAAAGTGCTGGAGGTTGAAGTTTGTGGCCCCGGTTCAGGTCGTGAATCAGCGCTTCGTGCTCTACAGTCGGCTGGTTTTCAGATTACCGCAATCCGGGATGTGACGCCAATTCCCCATAACGGCTGCCGTCCGCGCAAACGGCGGCGGGTTTAATTCCTTATCTCGACTTTCAGGTTGCCCTTTACTGATTACTGGTGAGGCAAGACCTGAATTTAGAAGAACTACTCAGCGCTGATACCGCGACTATGAAACGCCGCCATATCAGATTGACGCGGCATACCTCCTCAAAAAATGAGGTTTACATGATAAGTGTTCTACAGAAAAATTGGCAGGATTTAATCAAGCCCAACAAGTTGGGCGTTGAATCAGGCCGTGATCGTGATCGTATTGCAACCGTTATTGCCGAGCCGCTCGAACGTGGTTTTGGTATGACGCTTGGCAATGCGCTGCGCCGTGTTTTGCTGTCCTCCTTGCAGGGGGCGGCAATCAAAACGGTGCAGATCGATGGCGTGTTGCACGAGTTTTCGTCTATTCCTGGCGTGCGTGAAGATGTAACCAATATCATTCTTAATATCAAGGAAATTGCGTTGCGCCTCCACTCCGATGGCGTAAAACGCATGGTGCTCAAGAAAGAAGGCCCGGGTCCGGCAACCGCAGGGGATATTGAAGCGAGTTCTGAGGTTGAAATTCTCAACCCTGAACATGTGATCTGTCATCTCGACCAGGGTGCAGCCGTGCGGATGGAATTTACAGCCGATATGGGTAAAGGCTATGTTTCCGCCGATAGAAACCGTCCTGAAGATGCACCGATCGGCTTAATGCCAATCGATAGCCTCTACAGCCCGGTCAAGAAGGTTTCCTACCGGGTTGATAACACCCGCGAAGGCCAGATTCTCGATTATGACAAACTCTCAATGACGGTTGAGACGGACGGTTCAGTCCGGGCTGAGGATGCCGTCGCTCTTGCTGCACGAATTTTGCAGGATCAGCTGGCGATTTTCATCAATTTCGAAGAACCGAAAAAACCAACTGAAGAACATGCGCATCCGGAACTTTCGTTCAATGCCGCACTGCTTAAGAAAGTTGACGAACTGGAACTTTCAGTGCGCTCAGCCAACTGCCTCAAGAACGACAATATTGTCTATATCGGTGACCTGATTCAGAAAAGCGAATCAGAAATGCTGCGAACGCCGAATTTTGGCCGTAAATCCTTGAATGAAATCAAGGAAGTTCTGGCAACAATGGGCCTTCATCTTGGCATGGATGTTCCTAATTGGCCACCAGACAACATCGAAGAGCTGGCAAAACGCTTTGATGATCAATTCTAATATTTACGTATTGCGGCTTTAACATTCAATGCCGGTTCAATCTGCAAAATGCGAGGTGAGGCAGCAGAACCTCCCCGCCAAAACCTAAGAGATATAAAATGCGACACAGAAAAATCGGACGGCGTTTCAGCCGCGATGCTGGTCATCGCCAGGCAATGTTCTCAAATATGGCGGCGGCGCTCATCAAGCATGAACAGATCGTGACAACTTTGGCCAAAGCCAAGGATCTCAAGCGTGTCATGGACAAGTATATCACGCTTGCAAAGAAAGGTGGTCTGCATTCTCGTCGCCAGGCTGCAGCACGCTTACGCGATGAGGATATGGTCAAAAAACTCTTTGACATCCTTGGCCCCCGCTATAAGGATCGAAATGGCGGTTATACGCGTGTGTTGAAAGCTGGCTTTCGCTACGGCGATTCTGCGCCGCGTGCCGTGATAGAGTTGGTTGATCGCGATGTCGATGCCAAAGGCGCCGACGACAAGCTGCGCGTTGCAGAAAAGCGTGACGCAGAAGAAGCCCAGATGGAATAAGAGTTTGCGGTTCCGCTCTGTGTTAAAGACAGAAGCGCCACGTGTCTGAGACGCGGGCGCTTTTTTTGTTTGCTAAAGATAGCGGATGCCAGCTCTTCTGATCGCATGAAGAGCGATCTTCATGCAATTATACCGGTCCAGACATGAACTGACTCATGTGATTTGGGTTTGCAGCTTTGATTGACCGCATTTTTTGAGGCTTGAGATGTGTCAGTTCATGTCTGGACCGGCATTATACGGTAATTTAACACCGTTTTGCACGAGTTTCTTTTTTACTCGACAAGTTCATGAACGACAGCACGTTCGCCACCGCCCTCCAAATTTCGTTTCACCCGTAAGGTCTGGTTGGTTCCATTCAGAATGAACTTCGTGGAAAAGCCTGATCCCGGGCGATTTTTCTCTTTAAGTGCGCGCGTGATTCAGCTTCGCTCAAATTATGCGCTACACGCAACGCGTGATACGCCAAAACGGCAGTTTTGTTTGTTTGTCGGGACTGCAACATGCTTGTTTGCTGCCGTTGGAACAAACAGTAGATAAGCACGCCGCGTCTGAAAATGGAGAAAGTATTGGCCATTCGTCAGCTTGAACCGCAGACCATCAACCGTATTGCCGCCGGAGAGGTGATCGAGCGGCCGGCCAGCGTTGTCAAGGAACTCATTGAAAACGCGATCGATGCCGATGCGCGTCATATCGAAGTGGTAACCAGCGGTGGCGGCGTTCCGTTGATCCGCGTCAGCGACGATGGCATTGGCATGACACCAGCCGATCTCGAACTGGCGGTCGAGCGCCACGCCACATCCAAACTGCAGAGCGATGACCTGCTGGCCATCCGCACACTGGGTTTTCGCGGTGAGGCACTGCCATCCATCGGTGCAATCGCACGTCTTTCGATTGCCACCCGTGCGCGCGGCAGTACCGAGGCTTTCGAAATCGTTGTTGATCGTGGCGCCAAACAGACAGTGCGCCCGGCAGCGCTTAACGCAGGCACCCGCATCGAAGTGCGCGAATTGTTTTCCGCCACACCGGCACGGCTTAAATTTTTGAAATCCGAACGCGCAGAAAATATGGCGATTGCCGATACGCTCAAGCGCCTGGCCATGGCACATCCAGAAATTGGCTTTTCACTTACGACGGGAGAGCGCCGCAGCCTGAACCTGGAGGCGGCATCGCTCGATCCCAGAGATCTGTTACACCGGCTGGGCCGCATCATGGGCTGTGACTTCGTCAACGATGCACTGTTGTTGGAAGGCGAACGCGATGGCATCCGTCTCAACGGTTTCTGTGGCTTGCCGACATTGAATCGCGCCGATACAGCAATGCAGTTCCTGTTTGTGAACGGCCGCCCGGTGCGTGACAAGCTGCTCGTCGGCGCGGTGCGCGCAGCCTATGGCGATCTGGTCCCGCGCGGTCGCCACCCGCTGCTGGCGTTATTTATTAGTCTTGATCCACACGCGGTCGATGTCAACGTCCATCCTGCCAAAACGGAGGTGCGGTTCCGCGATGCTGGTGCCGTGCGCCATTTGATCGTCTCTGGCCTGCGCAGCGTCCTTGAAGGCGCCGGCCATCGCGCCTCGGCCAGCGGTGGGGCGGCAGCTCTGGAGAAATTGGCCAGCGGCCTGGAAACGGTCACGCAATCGCCTTCAGAACAAAATCCACCTCGTAATGACCACTTCGATCAAGGCCCATCTTCCAACGTAGCCCGAACGCGGCCAATGATGCCGGTGCGTTCCAAGCCTGTGTCCGGAGCCATGGCAAGCGGATTTGCTGAAGCGATGCAGGCGCCGTTTGGTGGCATCGCTCAACCATCGGCCGATGCTCGCGCCAGCGATCAGGCCCCGCCCTGCGCGGCAGCCGAGGCCCGGCCGCTGGGTGCCGCGCGGGCGCAAATCCATGCCACTTATAT
>CAWUIN010000150.1:0-5192 GCA_963922535.1 uncultured Hyphomicrobiaceae bacterium
CCAGCGAGGCGAGCAAGAACGGTTACTTGAGGATCTGTATCGGTGCCTGCCCCGCTCTTCTTGAGCATGGATTGTGTTCGCATCAACTCGGATAAGCGTCTCTGGGTCCGCTCGCCGACGATGGCAGATTCAAGCTCGGTCTTGAGCTCAAAATATTGGCGACAGAATTCCCGCGAGCTGCGTCTTGTGGCATCGGTACATTCTTTGGTGCTTGTCCAGGCCCTGTTCGTGCGCATTCGATTGATTTGCTGTTCTATGACGCCGGACGGACGGTATTTACGAAGGTTGGAAAGCTTAGCTTCTTCTGCTTGGATGTCTGCAGCGACGGCCGAGAGTTGCGCATTAGCACCCTCACGTACACCACTGATATGTCCGCGGTTGGTGGCGGAAAATCCTATTGCCGATGTCAGGGAAAAAGCGGTGAAGATGGAGAACATGGCTATTGCGGTCACCATGAACCCTACCCTGCCCTCGCGGTAGCTCCACCATATCAGGATCGGTAGCATAGCCTTAAATATATCGATGGCAACGGAAGCGGCTCCAAGAACCAGGCTCTCAGTACTATCCTTCCCCATGCCCTGCATGAAAAGAAAATTCATTGAGCCTGAGACGGCGATGAGGACAAGAGCAGCCATAACTGCCAATGTTGATAGTATAAAGCGCATGAGTTCCTTGGCCCCGATTAGGAAACAATTGTTGTACAATCAACGCTCTACTATATCGAATGGCGACTAAATCGGTAGTTTGCCATGCTCTTTTTGAAACAGATCGACAGCTTTTCTCAGAAAGTCTTCTTTGTTTTCGGCATGACCGAGAAGGATAAGCATATCAATGCGCTGCTTATCGATGGGTTCAACCCATCCGCTGACTTGCACCTTACCCTGTCGGCTTGGCGGCAGATTGGCATCTGTTTCTGGTTTTCTCTTACGTTGTCGTGCCTTGATACTCTTTACAGGTTTATCGCCCCCAGCTGCTGTCTTTTCCGGTTTACTCCCCTTCTCCTCACTTAACTTGTCATTCGCAGGATTCCCAGATTGTTTTATCGACGGTACACTCGGAGAAAGCGTCTCTTCAAGGGCCTTCGGCACATGCGGTTTGGCAGCGGGATCGGGGGCTGCACTTCCTGATTTGAACATGGTGCCAAACTTGGCCATGTTCGATGATTTCTTCGGATCGTAGGTTCCGCTCATGACGACGCTCTTACTTTTTTGGGTTTGTTATCCTGGGCTGCGTTAGCGCTTTCTATTTGCGCGGCGATAACGCCAACGAGATCGTCGAGCAAAATATTGGAGCGTTCATTGAGGGTATCGTAGGCCGTTTCAAGAATAGACCCTCCCTCATTCATCGCCACGTTGTATGAACGTCTGGTGCGAATATCGCCTTCAAGAACACGGTATCCCTGTCTTTCAAAATACGCTCTTCCCTCGCGTTCTTCGCTGTCTGCACTGGTCCTCGACAAGGCCACCACCAGGCGATCACTTGGAATATTGTTGCGCTCTAGAATGCTGAATAGCGCCGCCGCAGGGTTGAGATCGTCTTTGGAGCCACTGGAGGGCTGGACCACAACATGGCTTTTAGCTGCGATCAGCGTGGTTTCTTTTGTTGCCCGCGCCGGACCATCCAGCAGCAGTATATCCACATCTCCTGCATCGCCGATGGCGTCAGTTGCGCTTGAATAGCCTTTGACATCTATGTCTGGTTCGATTTCAGCGAGTCGGCGTTGCCGCGCCCATAGCGTCGCGGTTTCTTGTTGCGGATCAAGGTCAGCAATACGGACTTTGTAGCCGCCTTGTGTGAGAAGAACGGACAAGGCGCGCGCAAGCGTTGACTTACCTACCCCTCCTTTTTGGGAAACAAATGAAACAATGAGCGCCATGGGAGTGCCTTGGGTTATTTGATTTTTGCTCAGAACCGAGCCTAGTATAAATAAATAATATCAGACATCTGCAATGTTAACAACACCAACAATCGATACATCATGTACATGTATATGATGTATCGATTGTCAACATGTGAACATAAAAACAAATATTACATGTAGCGCATGTACTATATGTGTACACCTAGTACATGTTGCAAATATATACATAAGAAACATGTTTGCATTGTTAGATTTTATTACATGTACACATTTAATACATGTGAGCATGCAATATTATGCCGCGCTGTATAAGGCTTAGGCCATTGAGAATGGGCTCTAGCCGCTGCACACTACTTTCGAAAATATTGCCGTTTTACAAAGCTTCGTGGGCACTGGACCTATAGTTGCGACAGAACGCTGCTAAGATCTTTATTTACTGCATCAAATGCAGGCTTTTATCGCTTTGACTTTCTCGCATCGGGCACTAAGTCAACGTCATTGACATCAAAACCGCCTTCGCTGATACAGCGCAGGATCTCAAAGCGTATCGTTGTACTTTCTTCCAGTGCACGTTGCCTGATTTGCTTGACGACATAGGGTGGCAACCCTATAGATACATATTGATAATCTGCCGGGCTGGTGGCTTCTTGGCTGGGATATACGGCTTCGACAAGTGCGGGATTAAGATTAGATGTGCTACGATCCGGCTTCGGATCGACATCATTCTTTGAAGCGTCACTTCTTTTAAATATGCCTCGCATGCGGCCTTCATCTCCCTTTAAGCACCGGAAAATAAGCACTTCCGTTGTTGTAGGTTTATGTTTTTATGGTTATATATATGTCTATTCTTCGTGACTTATATAAGACTGTAGTTATATGGAATACTTCCATACTTATATAAGACCCGCGCTCATGGGCTTTTATGTCTTGTCGTTGTCATTTTCGCGTTCACGCTCTCGGCCTTGATCTTGCTCACGTTCATTGTCTTGCTCTCGTGCAGCTTCTTGCCTTAATTCTTTGGCTCTGGCATGGATGTTCTCCAAAGTAGAGACATTGGTGAACTCATCACGCGCCTCGCGCGTTCGTTCATAAGATGATGCGAGCATCTCGAAAGAGCGCTCCCGCAATTTGCCTAGCGATTTCCATTGCGCTTTAAGCGCTGCTTTTTCTCCTGCTTGGCGAAAGCGCAAATCGGCCTTTTCGGCCTCTGCGGATCGGTCTTGATCTCGCAACTTTTGCCGCCGGTCTTTGGCATGATTTGAGCGTAGCCTGCGGTCGGCACTGCGGAACCTTGTATCCAGCCTCTCACGGCGGCGGTTTTGGCGTTCATCTAATAGATTGGCCCGCCCCGCAGAACTCAGCACATTCCTGAAATTCTTACCCAGCAACTTCAAACGCGGCCCGTCGGTGGCTGCTCGATCATGGGTGACTAGATCCATAGCATTGCGTATTCTTCCGAGCGTAGATTTCTCATGCTTTAGGAATTGCGCCTTTTCCTTGGCCTCTGTGCGGGTCATCTCACGGCTAAGTGCCTTGGTGCGAGACGATAGCTCTGCACGACTTTTTTTATAGGTTTGGACAGAGGCTTTCTTGATTTCATCACGCTTTTGAGCCGATTTCTCATTCTGTGCCTGCCATTCCTGTGAGTGGCGCGTGATAGTTGCCCGTCTTTTGGCTCCAAGCTCGCGCGTGCGCTGGCGCAACTTCTCTGATAACCGCTCAATCGGTGCGGTGTTTTGGTTGGCTGCTTTGCGAGCAACTTTCTCAGCCTCAATCAGATTACGGGGCCGGTCCTTGTGTTTGGTGTTATCGCCACGCTTACGCGCCCGGTCATTCTCCGCTCGCTCCGGGCAGTAGTGTTCTTGGCCGCGATCCTTGCGATATTTTAAGGCCCATTTCGATAGATTGCGCTTTTCATTGGATGATGATAGCTGTTTGCCGTTTTCAGGGCTTACGCGGTTAAGCAGAACGTGGACATGCGGGGCTTCTGTATCATTGTGGGCGATAATTAGCGCTTGCCGGTCCTTGGCTTTGAGCGCATTTATAGCGCTTTCTGCTGCTGATAGCATTTGATCACGGTCAAGCTCAGGGCGTTCTTCAGGATGCCAGGACAACACAAGATGCAGGACGTCTTCTTTCGCTTTACGCCCAGCCTTGGAAACGCCTGCCTCTTCTTTAAGGCGCTCTGCATCCATGGCTGTCGCCGCCATTAAGCGCCAGGCCATTTCTGGATCTTGCACATCAAGATTGCGCGTTTGCGTCCAGTCAACGCGCTCATTGGTGATCGCCTTTTGATCGTGCAGCAAATAGGCTGCCGCACCTTTAAACGAATGACCCTTTATCAGCTTAACGATCATAGTGCTTGGCCAGGATTGCCATCAATCGGCGGGCTTCGGCTAAATCCCTTTCGAGCTCTTCGAGGCTCTGGGTGAGTTTGCCGGATAGCGTCTTGCCGATATTAGCTGCATGCGCAATTTGATTGAGATTATTGCCGATTGGCGCAAGCTCTCGTGCAATACGGTGAAGACTGTGCAGGGTTGAGCTATCAACGGGATTGGCTTTGCTGGATTTTAAGGGCGGGGGAATGCGAATAGTTGCGTATCTCACATAATCCGACTCTGTCAGGTTGGATTTTTGTGCCGCCTGAAGAAGTGCTTCCTTCTCTGATTTGGTCAAACGAAAACGCACCACTTCGCTACGCTTTTCATGAGCACTTTTCTTCGGTGCCCCCTTTGGCCGCTTTAGCTTAACCGGCTTGGCGCAATTGTCTTGCGTTTCATCAGGTGGCGGTCCGGTGCGCTCTGGCTGCGCAGATGCATGCGCGGATTGTTGCGCGGGCAGGGGAGGGGGTTTTTGCTGTGCGTTACTCAATTCTTATTATCCACATTTATGCACGAATCTCACATGCTATCAGCACAAGCTATGGTTCCGGGGCCGTCCCCGGTCGTGGGTTTCCAAAGGGCAACGAATTACCCTTGGTCGCCTCCAAGCGCGAAAGCTTGGCCATGGTTTTTAGGAGCACGGAGGCTCCTGAAGCGGCCCCAGGTCCGAACAACCTGGTGCTGGGTTTTTAGGGGCAGGCACACGCCTCCTAAAACGCCTCACAGTGCGGACACTGTGCGCAGGGGTCCAGGGGCGGCGGACGCCCCTCGGTCGTGGGTCACGGGCATGAAATGGCCCGTGTCACAGGGGTCAAGGGGAGCGAAGCTGTCCCCTTGCCAGATCGCCTCAAAGCGCCCTCAAAAGCCCTCTGTACGCAACGCGGACGGGGCTTAGGGCTGCGACAGGCGAGTTTTTGTTCCACAAAAACACATCTGGCTACTCTTAATAC
>CAWUIN010000151.1:0-5110 GCA_963922535.1 uncultured Hyphomicrobiaceae bacterium
GTGCATCACTAAACGGAAAAACTCAGGCCACGAAGCATAAAACGTCGGCTTTGCCTTCAACTTGATTAGTAGCTGTGAATAATAGCGAAGTGTCATGTGAGCAGAATTTGGTGAGCTGCGCTGTGAAAGCTCACGTTGGCAGCAGTATCCGAATAGCGGTCGTAGGGCACCATGGTAATTTCAGGCAATCATTGGGAAGCAATGTCTGCAGTCAGCAGTGCTGCGGGTATTATCACGGTGCTTGAAACAAGTCTTCGTAATTTAAATCAATTGAAATTATTCAGTTTGAAAATATCAGCTCCACTAATTGCAAATATTTAGAAAACACAGGTTAAGTTTTCATATTGAAAGTCCGCGCAATATCTACTGGCGATTAAACAGCCTTTTCCACCAAATTTCATTACCTACTGAATTAGACTCTACCTGCTCTTTGGATGCAGCTGTTTCGTCTCCATAGGACAGATTTGCCAGCGTTGTGCGCGCACCACGGAGCCAGACGTGCTCGTCAGTCACAACAGCTTGCAACGCAGCCACAGCCTTCTGCAGCAAAACCTCAGCCTCCGCCACCCTCCCTTGAGCGATCATAACGCGGGCTAACGTCCATTGGCTCTGGCCTAATGCCGGATGATCACTGGTAAATGCTGTTTTTCTGAGTGACAGAGCCTTGCAGGCTGCGGCTTCGGCCTCAGGAATTTTGTCATCTGCAAGTTCAACAAGCGCCAGAACGTCCAGCGTTTCGGCATGCCGAACATGATCCGCTGGCCACGCTTCGGCCTGAATGTCACAGGCACGGGAGACCTTATCTTTGGCCTCATCCAGCCGACCAAGCTCCAGCACCAACAGCGCCATC
Source organism: uncultured Hyphomicrobiaceae bacterium (assembly GCA_963922535.1). Lineage (GTDB taxonomy): Bacteria > Pseudomonadota > Alphaproteobacteria > Rhizobiales > Hyphomicrobiaceae > Tectiglobus. Next base: position 851 of record CAWUIN010000151.1, read on the forward strand.
TGCCTGAGCGATATCGACGTGTCCGGGTGATCAGTACCAACCACTTTCTCATCTATCGTAAGAGACCGCGTCAGAAAAGGCTCAGCCTCATCATAACGACCCTGCGCCTGGTAAAGGCGGGCCAAAACGTGCAGCGTCGATGACGTATCCGGATGATCAGGACCAACCGTTTTCTCATCTATCGCAAGAGACCGCGTCAGAAGAGGCTCAGCCTCACCATAGCGGGCAATAGCTTGAAAATATTTAGCGAGATTAAAGCCTAGTAAAGCACTGTCGGATTGTGTTGTGTCATTGATATCGCTGAGTTCAATGCAGGTGAGCGCGTGCGGCGCCAGAATGCTGCATGTTTCCCATTGCAAAATGTCTTGCGCCTTTGAGGGAAATGCTGCAACCAAGAGAGCAAGGGCAAGGTTTACAGTTACTACGGTGTCGCCATTTGCTGCCAGCCGCTCCTGCATGATCGTCTGGACCAGGCGGTGTACGGTGAAAGCGCCGTCACCGCTGCCATCTGCATCCGCGGCGATAAGGGAAAAAACGGTTAAGGTGCGGAAGGCAGTGTCGAGATCAGCATCGCCCAGGCGTGGGTGATCGAAGAGGCTAAAGGGGATGGGCACCGGCGCCAGGTGTGCGGCAACGCCCATGACAATTTCCACTTCCGGGCAGGCCTTGATGCCGAGTGTTGCGTCGCCTGCAATAGCACGCTCAAGAGCCAGCTCGAACGTCGCCCGTACGCTGCGGCCATAGGCGCTTGAGGCGCCGCTGGGCTCGTGGCTGAGTTTGTCATGGTACATTTGGAGATAATCGTCAAACGAGACACGCCGGCCGCCCGCACAGTAGGAAGCAGCATGATCGAGGGCCAGCGGCAAGCATCCAAGCGCATCGGCAAGGCGGGCTGCCGCTTCGCATTGATCTGGCTTTTTGCGCCCGCGCGTCATCAGAAAGTCAATTGCCTGCTCGGGCGGCAGCGTGCTGACATCGACCTTGGCCACCATGTCGTCCCATTCTGTATAACGAGTTGGCAGCACCACGTGCGCACCCGCGCGCGGTAGCCAGTGTTCAATATCCTGCGGACGATTGACGTTGTCGTAAATGAGCAGAAATGGGCGTTCATAACTGGCGTTTTCGATCAGGCGGAGGGTGCTGCGGGCTGCCCGTTCGACATTCGCTTGCATCTCAGCCTTGATGGCTGCGGAGAGTTCCGCCCCGAGTTCGGCGATATCAGTGAGCATATTAGTCATGCCAGCGTCGCGGCGTTCAGCGTCGATCCACCAAACGCCGTGATAGGCATCCTGATGCTCGAGCGCAAAAGCCTGGGCGAGCACCGTTTTGCCGGCACCGCCCATACCGGCCACGGCCGCCACGATCTGCCGCGAGTTGCCGCCGTCCTTGCTGAGCGCAGTTGCGATCTCGGCCTGCAGTTCCGGGCGTGGCGCTAAATCGGTACGCGTTATGCGGATGCGGTTATGGATAATGCGCGGTGGTGCCACCAGCAGGCCATCCGGGATCGGCGGCAGGCGGTCGAGATCCGGCTCATCGAGCCCGAGCGCGTGGCAGATCTTAATGGCCAGCGCTGCGGCGTCGGCCTGGCGGCGTTCGGCAAGCAGGTCGGTGTAGGTGATATTCAACATGCCGTTCGGTGCACACGGCTCGATCCGCAGCGGGATCAGCCGCTGCTGCTCATTGGCGGGATCACCCTTGAGCGCCTCCATTGCCTCGCGCACGCAATATTTGCTGTCGAGATAGGCTTGGCTGTAAAGCGCTACGACGCGGGCACCGGATAAAAACGCCTTGTGCATCGCATTCATAAAGTCTTCGTGGCCGAAATGCTCGCTCTTCTCAACATAGGACTTGCCTTGTGTTGCAATCAGTTGGCCGATCCACTGCGCAAGTTTGACCTGTGCGGTTGAGCGGGAAATGAAAAAATCACGGTGCTGGTCGGTGGTGGATGTCATATCAATAAGGTAATTTCACTCACTAAAATCCCATTACTTTACTTAACACCATTTGTCCCATCTGTCATTATTACTACAATAATAATCTATCTGCTCTCATCGATTATGCGGTAACGATGGTGACAATCGCTTAGTATTAAAGCGAGCAGTACAATAATTTTCTGTTTACGAGCGTATTGCGGTCATAGCTTTTTAAAACAAACCAAGCCCTCAGCACCTCCGTAAACGTCTCCTTCATGAGAATGGCTGCCTGTCAAAATCTTCAAATACTTATCTGTACTCTGTCGTCTGTTGATCAGGCTCAAGCATTAATTCACACTAGCGTTAAGCTTGAATATACACCGAGAACGGACCAATGCAAGAAAATTTGCCACACTGTTCCGGTTTTAATCCGAGTCAGATGCATTTCAATTTAGAAAAAAAGATGCCTGATACGGGCTACTGATGATAAATGATCGTTACTGACTTGTCCGAAAAAGCGACATCGATGTTTTGATGTCAAGACGGCGACCGCAGGCCGCGAGCATGTCTGTAGTTTAAGGTGCTGCCGTAGCGATCTAAAGTTCTTACAACTGCTATTCGCGCCTCAACTCGACCGAAGAGGCTGTGAAAGAAATCCCCACATCGGCGTGATTCTCGGGTATGATTCCGCCCATGATGAAACGACGCTATAAGACGGGCGCGGCCCGCGACCAGATCAGCCTGTTGCCGCCACGCATTGAGGATTACGTCTCGAAGAATGCGCCGGTCAGGGCGATTGATGCTTACGTCGACACGCTCGAGCTTGAAAAGCTCGGCTTTTGTTATGCCGATGGCGGTCACGCCAGGGGCAATGGCCAGCCGCCATACGATCCGCGCGATCACCTCAAGCTCTACCTCTACGGTTATCTCAACAAGGTGCGTTCCTCGCGCTGCCTGGAACGCGAGGCCCAGCGCAATGTTGAAGTGATGTGGTTGCTCGGCGGCCTCACGCCAAACTACAAGACCATCGCCAATTTCCGCAAGGATAACGCCGCGGCGCTGAAGGGCGTCAATAAGGATTTCATCGCGCTTTGCAAGGAGCTTAACCTGTTTGGCGGCGCCAAGGTCGGCATCGATGGTAGCTTTTTTCATGGCAACGCCTCCAAGGCCAGCATTCACACGAAAGAAAAGCTCGACAAGCAGCTCAGCGAACTGGAGGCCCGGATCGAAGCCTATCAAAAGCAACTGGATGACAACGACGCCAGCGAAGCAAAAGGTGACGACGCGCCGGCGCCGGAAGTCCCTGAACTCGCTGAAAAACTCGACAAACTCAAGGAGCTGCAAAGCGCAAAGCAAGCACTCAAGGACAAGCTCGAAGCCAGCGGCGAGACCCAGATTTCAACCACCGATGAAGATGCGCGGCTCTTGAACAAAGGCAACGGCACGCTCGCCGGTTATAATGTTCAGATCGCCGTTGACGACAAGCACAAGCTGATCGTCGCCAGCGATGTCACCAATGACGGCAACGACAAGCACCAGCTTCACCGCATGGCGGCGATGGCCAAGGAAGAGCTTGAGGTCGAAGAACTCGAAGCCCTCAGCGATGTTGGATATCATGAAGAAGGCAACCTTGCCGCATGCGAGAAGGACGATATCACCACGTATGTGCCGGAGCCCAGGAAATCGGCGAAGACCGAGAGCCAGGGCCGCTTTACCCGCGATGCTTTTCAGTATGATGGCGCGCGCAACGTCTATGTCTGCCCGCAGGGTGAAGAGCTTGCGCAACGCGGCCAGCCAACAGAATACAAAGGCAGGATGCGCACCGGCTATGCCAGCAGCGCAGGGCAATGCAAAACCTGTCCCTTGCGGGAAAAGTGCCTGGCTGAAAACTCCAGCGTCCGCCAGATTTACCGCTCCGAACACGAAGAGGTTGTCGAGCGCCAGCGCGCCCGCATGAAAGAGGCCGGCGGCCAGAAAATGCGCGAGCGTTCCGCCCTCGCCGAACATCCGTTCGGCACTCTGAAACACCGCGCCGGCTGGAGCCATTTTCTGGTCCGCGGTTTTGAAAAAGTGGGTGGCGAATGGGCGCTGATGGCGACGTGTTATAATTTCGACCGCGTCTTAAACATCATCGGCTTCGATGCTTTCAAAGAATATTGCCTTGAGCGCCAGAAAACCAGCAGAACCAGAAAAATCGCGCTACTGAGCAAAATTTTGCATGCATTTGGAGCCCAGTATTCCGGCTTGCCGAGGTCACAAGGCTTTAGATCGTGCATTTTCGCCTGTTCCGGCTCTTTTGACTAACGGTTGCCGCACGGCAAGGTGCGCGACAGCAAAACAGAATTTC
>CAWUIN010000152.1:0-5088 GCA_963922535.1 uncultured Hyphomicrobiaceae bacterium
CAATCATGCACTTTTGCGCGGTGTTCGTGCTGAAATGGTTCACTGGTGGTTTCTGGTGACCTTTGAGGTGAGAGAAAGAGGACTGTATTTTTCACATCAGTTAAATAGCCGATATGAAAACACCAAACAAGTTGGCAATGCCAATGCGCGCATATTTTGCACGGCCGGTTCGGTAGCGATGCGGCAAGAGAAACATGGAATGTCAGCATAGCTGATGTAATGTTATACTTTATGCTCAAAATTCCGCCTGCCGCGCCGTCTTATCGGTATAATCACAACCGTCTCAAACAGGTTCTGATTTTAGGTTGATTGGCCGGAAATATCCGGCGTTCTAGCCGCATTCTGCTTTGCAGCCTGGATGCCGCTTAGCATGCGTTGCCACACATCCGGGACGCCCCAAAGCACACCGCTGCCCCGCATTGAAATCACCACAGCAACGGCGAACAACGCGATCTCACGCTTGATAGCGTTGAGACTGCCGACAAGCCCCTTGGAGAAACCAATCTTGTTGAACATATAGATTATCAATACGACACAGGCTGCAATGGCCGCATAGCGACTAACAGTGCCGCCCCACAGCATTGCCACGCCGATTGCGACAAGTATAAAGCCTGGCTCCAGGAATGACTTGATGTTGGGCATGCCGGCAAAGGCACCGCCGACAATAAAGACTGATGCAAGCGACAGGCGCAGCAGAACACCGGCGGTTTCCCAGTCCATAACGGATTTCAGGGCTACATCTCCAAATAGACGACGGTCAAGCGCGTTATGACCGGACCCGAGGCCATAGAGCGCAAACATCATACCCGACAGGGCAACATCTCTAATCTGAACAAGGATCGCTGGTGCCATGTAAGTCTTCACGCCAGGGTCGATGCCATTGGTGGTCACGACAGGAAGGGCGATAACGAACGACCACAGGAGGAACGCATAGATGAGCGCAACCGGGCGTACAAGCAGGCCAGCCACCAGCATGATGCCGGTGATCAGCTCAAAGGTTGATAGTGTCGTCAGAAAAGCCCATGGCGTCAAAATACTTCCAGGTCCGAATAGCCACACCATGAAGAACTCATTGATATAGCCGGTGGTTGAAGTGTAGCTGGCAACCAGTTGCTCACTGCTGCCTGGAAAAAGCAACTTGGAAAGCTTATTCCAGCCGCCAGCAATAAATAGGGCTCCCATACCAAGACGGATGGCCATGGCAACCGTTGCCATATCCTGCATTCCCGTCATAGCTAATATCTGAAGAGATTTTTTATCAGTATTTTGCGAGGTGATTGCTTGAGATTTTTCAGATGTCATTTCAGTGTTCCTTGAGAACGCAATGCGTAAGCCTTGCTTAGTCTATCTGGTGGTATCGAAAATGCTGGCGAAGTCGTCTGCCTGCGGTTCGGGATGCAATGCGCGCGCTTCGAACTTGTCCCACGTCGCAAGCACACGTGTGCCGACCTTCACGCGATTGTAAAGCTCGATGACATGCGCGTTATGCATTCGCACGCAGCCTTTGGATACGTTTTGTCCAATCGTCCAGGGCGCATCGGTGCCATGAATGCGGTAAAGCGTATTGCCGAGATAAAGCGCCCGCACACCCATGGGATTGTGGGGATGGCCACCTGGCACAAAGACCGGCAGGTCAGGGTTTTCTTTGCGCATGGAAGCAGTTGGCGTCCACGACGGGTTGACCGCTTTGCGGGTAACCCGCTCAAAGCCATGCCAGCGGCTTTCAGCACGCGGAACCGCGATTGGATAGCTCACCGCGCGGCCGCGACTAGTGACATGATAGAGACGGCGATCGCCAAAGCTGACGATAATATCGCCGGGCGCATGCTTTTTCGGAAAACGGACAAGAAGCTTGTCGTCAACCGAGTTCTCCTGCGGCTTAAAGAGCCAGGTCGACTGCGCGATTGCAGGTGTTGAGATCGCCGATGTTGCAAGGGCTGCTGCAAGAACAAGCCAGGCGGGATTAAATTTATGTTTCATGTAAAGATCCTCGTTCACATCTCGTATGAAGAGATGCGTTCAATACAGATTGAAGGACATGGGGAAAGCACCACGGGGATCTGACAGCATATCTATATACCGCCGGTCCGTGGATTATCAGCATCGTCGAGGAACGTCTAATTGCGCATCCGCAGCGCAATGGCGTAAATGGCCCAGAAGACAGCTCGTGCGTTATTCGTGGGCCCACGAATTTTATAATACCATCTGCCGAGTTCTCTGAAATGCCAGGGCAGGTGCGCAAAAAACGGAAAGCCTTGAGCGTCACCCAGATTTAATGCCAACCGCTCGTTATCATCATGGGTGCGAGAGCGCGCATTGGCCGGCGCAATATTTACTTTGCCACCACATTGCTTGCGGTATGGATCTGGAGCACGAAGTTTTGTGCATGGCTTGGAGTTAGCAAGCGGCTTTGAAGATATGCTTTCCTGCGACACGCCATGGTTCGCGATGTCGTAAAACCAACTAACAGCCGCCAGGGGAGTGACCGTCAGCGATGAGAACATTCCAAGACCAATCAGCAGAAAGGTAATGGTGAAAAACATCTGTATCTTGTGTCGCTTGAAGATCATTCTTAACCACTGCTAATTGTCAGCTCTCAACGCTGCTTAACAGAAGCGATAACAGTATCAGCTGCTTTGTTATATGCACCCTCACGGAATTGTGTCGGCAAGTGATGGAGTGAAATCTTTTGATAACTTCACGTCGATCATCGACAGGATACTCAAGGTTGTGATGGTGGGGATGGACCCAAACAGCGCCACATGGTGAATCCCGGCGTCTTCGTCCGGGCCCGAAGCTTTGCACTCAATATTTTGCGCGCCAGCGGTGAGGCTAACATCGCCGACGCCCTCTGGAATAACATCCTCGATTTCAATAGGCTGCTCGCCTACCGGTACAAAGGAAAGCGAAACAACTCGGCAATATTCCCAGGACTTCTGAAGGGCTGACATCAATCAGTATGATTGTTGGACTTTTGAGCGATGCTGATCATGCCGCATCGATTTGCGTGTCCGGGCCCAATTGTCATCATCCAGGTTTTGCGCCTGGCTCTTATTTTTGCGTACCATGGCTTCGAGTGCAGGGGCCGCATACTCCCGTGCCTTGCTCTGGAGGTAGTCCACATTGTCCTGAAGCAGCTGACGCGCTCCGGCTACGTCACCTTTGTCACGCAACGTCACGGCTTTTTCATTGCGCTCCGTGGCAATCTGGGTTGCGACCTGCGTCATGACGGATTTGTTGATACTGGTTTTTGCCCGCTCTCCATCAATGGAGATCTCCGCTTTGATCGAAGCATTAAGACGCTGGCGTGCGTTACTCTTAAGATCGAGATACCCGACATCAAGATCCGCGACATCGGCAGGTCCAATATCCGCACGACCCTGCGGTTTTAATTCGACGATCAAATACTTTTCCTGATTAGTATAGAGCTGGTTGAGGCGAAGGTGTATTTTTTTATTGTCCTCGATCCGTGCGGACCGGCCCAGCACGCGGATAGGCCGGAAATCTGCGTGGACGTTGATCTGGATCGTGATATCCTGCGCAGCAACTGACAGAACGTCACGGAACTCGGCATTGAAAATCCGGTCTAGATCGCTCGGTTTCTCGGCAAAGGCATGATTGCCGTCGCTGGAAAGCGCCAGACGGCTCATGAGATCTTCATTGTATTGAAGTCCGAGCCCAATTGTTGTCACCGGAATACCTTCTTCTCCCAAATCCTGCCCGAGATGTGCGAGCGCGCGTGGCGACTTTGGACCAACGTTAGCGAGGCCGTCCGAAAGCAGGATAACACGGTTAACGCGAGTTGACGAAAAGAACTCGCGCACCTGCCGTGCCCCTTCTTGGACACCAGCGTAAAGCGCGGTTTGCCCCTTGGCATCGAGATCATTAATACGCCCCTCTAGGCGTGAGCTGTCAAGCAGCAGCGAAGCCGGATGGATCGTATAAACTTCGTGATTGTAAGCGACCAGGGATAACACATCCTGAGAACCGAGCTGCCTCAAAGCCATTCGTGCCGCCCGTTTGGCTGCATGCATCCGCGAGCCCTTCATTGAACCTGACCGATCAAGAACAATCGCGATATTGACCGGCGTCCGATCGGCACCTCGTTCTTGCACGAGTGCGTGTAAACTGAGGCTGAGATAAATGCTTTCCGTATGGTCGCGGGTGATAACACGCTGGCCAAGGTCAGCCTTCAGGTTAACGGATGCGGCAAGCGTGGCAGACGCTGTTACGATACCGCCAATAAGAGCGACAAGAGTAATCTGAAGAACTCGGAGAAAGGCGAACATGGAAAGAGAACTCCGTATGAATTCTATTTGGTTTGAAGTCTAAAACTAATCCGATCGTGAGGTGGAACTGCGGCTTTATTAGGGGATTACCGAAATTCGCTGTGGACCGGCCGTCCAGCGGACCAGTTGCACGATTTGCTTCAGTGCGGGCAGTCTTTTAAACTTTGGCGTCTGGCTAACTTTATTGCAGTTAACTTACTTCCCGTGACGGATCAGACAAATCAGGCGGATCATTAGGAGCGTTGTTGAAGGCTGAATGTAATGAGACGTTTGCGGGATACTGTCTCTGCAATTAAATTCTGCGACAGTGCTGCAAGGTGCCGAGGATGTTTCATTGCTGTTTGCGGGCGATGAAAAAATACCGCGCACGGTTTCGAAAAGACACCGGTGCCTTTCTTTGAGCGAAAGCCAGCTGAGATTTTTATGCGCATCTTCATTATGCAGACTTGAAGCCTGCAACGTGAGTTGCGTCATTCGGTCTTTGTAATTTTCTTTAAAACAAAAGCTTACGATTGATTGGGCAGAAGTGGAGAGCGTTGGATTTATGTCCTAACTGCCATATGCCACTGACATCGAAGTGTTTAGCTTTGATCTAAAATTGCGTCCTTAAATTCAAGACTTTGCAAAGAATTAACTAAAATCGCGAAGGCAATAGGTTCAGAGAATATCGGCCTGGAGAGAACAATTTTAGGGTTTTAGGCAATGAGCAAGGTGAATAGCTTTCACGCTATAACCCTTGAAAATAAGGGGAAATTCCGGGCGCTGCCGCAAACGGAGAACCGTTTCGATACAGCAGGTG
>CAWUIN010000153.1:0-4804 GCA_963922535.1 uncultured Hyphomicrobiaceae bacterium
TAACGACAGCATCGGTTTTCGTCTGGCCAGAAATTTACAGAGTGGATTTTAGGCCGTGTCGTCAATTACCGCGCGAAGCCGGCCAGCCCGTGCATTGCTCAATCCTCATTCAACTTGCAGCCCCATCCTCGCATCCAAATTCTGTCTTAAAAGCCGTCTCGACATTCAACAGGCTTGTGAGAGCTCACAAGGTAGATGCCTGGACAAACTGAATTCCTTCGGTTTCTTCAAACAAATCATTGTTTCTTGAAATCATTGCCGCCAAACTTTATTAAGACGTCACAATGACTTGCCATTATGCTGGCAACTGTATTTCTTCAATCCAAGCAGCCTGCGACATACGCATCACACATATGAGACACATATGAGAAATCAAACAAGAGAGAAGACATGACACGCCAGATCGCAACCAAGACGTTGCGCGTGACACTGACCCTGTGTCTCTGTCTGACCGCAGCTTTCATTGCCGGCTGTTTTGATGACAGCCCATCGGAGCAGGCAGCGCCTGATCAAACCCTGGTTCGCGGTTTGCGCACAGTCGTCGTGCGCACCCCTGAAACAGCTGTAGAGCGCGTCTATCCGGGGGTTCTGGATCCTGCTGAGACAACAGACCTTTCCTTTGAACTTTCGGGCAAGCTGCAAAATATGACTTTGAGCGTTGGGCAGCGTGTCGCGAAGGGAACGGTAATTGCAAGATTGGACGACACGCAATACCAAACATCCGTGGCCAATGCCCGCTCAGCGTTGCGAGAGGCACGGGTGCAGGCTTCGCTTGCCAGAAAAGAAATGGAACGCAAAATTGCTCTGCGTGAACGCGGCGTTGCCAGTCAGGCAACTGCAGACAATGCGATTGCAGACCATGAAAGCAAAGTTGCCCGGGTCGAACAGGCCGAACAGGATCTTGAAAACCGCAACGAGGATTTGACCAAGACAGTGCTGCGTGCGCCGTTCGATGGTATCGTGAGTTCGGTTTCAGCGACATCATTCACGACGGTATCTGCAGGGCAAACCATCGCTTCGATGTATTCGGCAACCAAGTATGAGACATCGTTTTCCGTAAACTTCGACATGGTCAATCAGCTCCAGGTCGGCAAACCTGCGGTTGTCCGCCTGTCAGCGATGCCCGATGTGCAGATTAAAGCTGAGATTACGGAACTGGGTGACAAGGCAAGCAGCGTTTCGTCGTTTCCGGTCACGGTTACGCTGACGGAGGATCATCCGCTGACCAAGGCTGGTATGGCCGTTGAAGTGGCAATTGAGATTATGCTTGAAGCGCAGCTTGGCTACAAACTGCCATTGAGTGTGGCTATCAACGACACGCCGATCATGCAGGCGGCGCGTCCCAACGAGGCCATTCCGCTGAGTGTCTATGTTTTTGATCCTGAGAGCAGCACCGTCAAGCGCCGTCAGGTCAAACTCGCAGGTGTCCGGGATAACCAACTTCTTATCGTCGACGGCCTGAAGTCCGGCGAACGCGTTGCCAGTGCCGGCGTTTCATTCCTTAGCGAAGGAATGAAAGTGAAGCTTCTTCAGGATAAGTAGGTCACAAATGGATTTTCTCACACGTTTCGGAATTGAAAACTCACGCTTCACCGTGCTGATGATGCTTGCCATTCTATTGGCCGGGGCTTTCACCTACATCCAATTGCCGAAGCGGGAGAACCCCGCGATTACCATTCGCAGCGCGGTTGTCACGGCACAGTTCCCAGGCATGAAGCCTGAGCGCATGGAAGAACTCGTCGCAACACCTATCGAGCGGAAGATTCGCGAAATCGGTGAAATCGAGGATATCGAAACGCTCATTTTTACCGGCAGCCTCCAGATTACCGTGACGCTTTACGATAACGTCCCTGGAGAACGAATTCCAGAGGTCATGCAGGACCTGCGCAACAAAATGGCGGAGATAACCAATCTGCCGGACGGCACGATCGGACCGCAGACCAACACCGATTATGGAGATGTCGCAATTGCAACCGTTGCGGTAACGGGTGACGGTTTCAGTCTTGCCGAGGTCGAGGATATCGCAGAGGACTTTCGCAAATATCTCTATGGAATTGAGGGGATAACAAAGGTCAACCTTTACGGCACGCAGGACGAGCGCGTCTGGCTTGAACTTGATCCGCGGCGCATTGCTGCTGTCGGTGTGCAGCTGGAGCAGGTGCTCAATGATCTCAAAAACCAGAACGTCATCCTGCCGGCTGGCAGGATCGACGCCAGTGGCACTAATATTCTGCTTGAGGCCAATGGCGATCTTAGATCGATCGACGAAATAAAAGGGGTTTTGACCAAGGTTCAGGGGCTTGCGGGATACGTACGTCTCTCCGACCTGATGAGTGTCCGGCGTGGCTATGTGGATCCTAAGGAAACGCCGGTTCTGTTCAATGGCGAGCCTGCCATTGTGGTCGCCATTGAAATGGCCGATGACCAGGACATCCAAAAGCTCGGGAGGCTTCTCAAACAGCAAATTTCTGCATTTGAAAATACCCAGCCGATTGGCATTGCATTTAATATCTCGACCTTTCAGGAAACCAATGTCACGCTTTCGGTTAACAATGCATTGTTGAATGTCGGCCAGACGTTTTTGGTTGTATTTATTGTGATGTTTGCCTTTATGGGGCTGCGCCCGGCCGCCATAATCGCCAGTATTGTGCCGTTTACCATCATGTTTGCGCTGATGGCTATGGTACAACTGGGCGTTGATCTGGAGCAGGTCTCAATAGCGGCGGTGATAATTTCCCTCGGCCTGCTCGTCGATAATGGCCTCGTTGTCGTTGAAGATATCGAAAATAAAATTGCACGCGGTGTAGATCCGAATGAGGCTGCAATCCAAGCCGGGGGGCAATTCTTTATTCCACTGGCGGTTGCCTCCATTACAACAGTATCGGCGTTCCTGCCAATGTTAATGATGGATGGTTCTGAAGGTGAGTTTGCCTTCTCACTTGGTGCCGTTGTCTCCTCTATGCTGCTCGGATCATGGTTGACAGCACATTATATCCTGCCCTTTCTCTGCGCGAATTTTTTAAAACCAAAGGCGGCAACGGTAGCCGATGACAGCAAGCCAACCGGGCTGACTGCAGGTTATGAAACGCTTATTCGCATATTACTGCCACGCGGGTTGATCAGCATCATAGTTGCCTTTGGTCTCATCGTGGCAGCCGTTCAGGTCTTTCCACTGCTGAAAAATGAGATGTTCCCGCTTGGCGAGCGGGCAGAATTTCTGGTCTATATGGACATGCCAAAAGGCACTTCGATTAGCGAAACCGAACGCCAGGCCAGCCGTGCCAATGCCTGGTTGTCTGACAAATCCGTTAATCCGGATGTCGTCAACACAACGATCTTTGTCGGCGACGGTGGCCCAAGGTTCTATCTCGCGCTCGATCCGGCTGACCGCGACCCTACGTCTGCTTTCATGGTTGTCAACACGACCAGCCATGCGGCTGCCGTTGAAACAGCGGAACGCGCCCGCAGGCATTTCATTGAGAAGCATCCGGAGGCACGGTTTCGCATCACGCGATTATCGATGGGAGGCTCAGAGTCGGGCATCGTTGACATCAAGATTATCGGGCCGGACCCGGATGCCTTGATGCAGGCTGCAGCTAAGGTGACAGCTGGTTTTGCCAAACTCCCCAAATTGGTGAAAAACGAAGACGACTGGGGCAACAAGATCATAAAGGTTGTCGTTGATATCTCCCAGGACAAGGCTCGTGAACTCGGTGTAACCTCCAAGGAAATCTCCGAGATTATGGAAGCTTATTTCTCAGGCACGCAGTATTCTGTCTTCCGGGAAGGTGATGAGCAGATTCCGATCGTGCTGCGCGCAACACGGGAAAAACGTAACAGCCTTGAAGGCCTTGCCAATCTTACCGTAGCAGCCGGCGACAAACTTATTTCTGTCGATCAAGTGGCAACCTTCAAGCCGCGTCTTGAATTTGCTCAGATCCGCCGGGAAAATCAGTTCCGCCAGATCACAATCTCTGCCAAGAGCGCAACGCTTTCCGCCCAGCAGACGTTGGCGCATATCAGGCCACTCCTCGACAGTCTCGCCCTTGGCCCTGAATATGAAATCAAAGTGGCCGGCGAAATTGAAGAAAGCGCCAAAGTCTATGGCCAATTAAGCGGCAACCTGCCGTACGCACTGATGGTCATGCTGGCGGCGCTTATGTTCCAGTTCAATTCGGTTCGCCGCGTCGCTCTGACGTTCCTGACCATTCCTTTGGTTCTTATCGGCTCCCCACTTGCTCTGTGGATGGTCGACCGGCCAATGTCGTTTTTTGCGGTGCTTGGCCTGATCTCCCTGATGGGCATCATCATCAACAACGCGATCGTCATGATCGATCAAATCGATCTTGAGCGCAGAACGAGAGACTTACAGGATGCTATCACGACGGCCGCCCGCAAGCGCGCCAAGCCCATCATGCTTACATCGCTCACAACTATTCTGGGGCTGGTGCCGATGGCGATAAGTGGTGGTGCCCTGTTCGAGCCGATGGCCACAGCCATGATAGGTGGCATGCTGGTTTCTTCACCATTGACACTCATCTTTGTGCCAAGCCTTTACTATTTGTTTTTCCGCTGGGACAAACCACACTTAAATCGTGACGACGACAAGCCAGCTTCAGAAGTTGCGCCACAAGCTGCCAGGTGAACATTGAAATAGCGCTGCCCATGGGACAGGATGAGAAGAGAGCAGGCTGAGAAGGATCAAACGCAGTGGTTCACCTGGTTTTGTCCTTTCTAGTTTTGTCCTTTCTAGTTCTGTCCGGGCTGGTTTTATCCTGGCCTGACCCATTCCAGGATTATGTTC
>CAWUIN010000154.1:0-4692 GCA_963922535.1 uncultured Hyphomicrobiaceae bacterium
TGTGTAATTATGTTGTTGTGGGGCCGATTCGCATAATTTTTCTTATGGAACATTCTCTTATGTCACGCCGCCTGACGCCGGCGCACACGTTCATAGCGACAGAGAATTGTAAGGTTTACACCAAACAGCGCGGCTTCAGTTTGGAACGGCAGCATTCGAGCTGAAGGAATAAGGAAAAATGCGCAACTTTATTTCTTTGGCTCGACCGATTGTCTTGCTTTACGTTTTTTTCGGCGCGCCAAACGCTGGCTGTTTTGCGTCCAAGGCCGATTGCCGCGATAATCTTCAACTCTTGTGATGTGCAGGGCGCCTGCTGTGCCGATGGTGACTGCGTGCGTCCCACCATCGCGCAATTGCCAGAAATCAATAACGCCGGATGCAGGCTGACATGCTGCCGGTTTTGGATAGGACAGAATGAGAAAGTGCGCCCGCCTGCAATCATCGCCAAGCGATGCCGGAGATTTCGACACGGCAATATAAAGACCTTTGCGTTTTGCGATACAGCCAGCTGGATCACACTGAAAAAAACGATCAGCCTGTGGCGCTGCTGTGGCCGCCGGGATCGCGCCGCCATCGTATTCCAGCCATCGCTTCCATTCGAACATTCGACGATGCTCCGGCACCGCCGCGAGCCGATCATCAGGCCCGCGTATCGCAACAAGCCTTCCGCCTTCGGCAATCAAGATATCCGGACGGGAGCGCAATGGCGCAGTGAAAAGACCGCAGGCAATAAAAAAAATCCCGCAAAATCGCCAATTTTCTCTCCAAAGACAGAGCCAAAGCATGCCGAAAATCATCAATGCAAACGACAGCGCTGAAAATGCCGTGATATGCACAACTGCGCCTGGCAGGTCTGCCACCGTGCGCGCGCACCACGTCATGACGTCTATGCCTTGCACCATAATCCATAAAGGAAGGGCTTCAAGACCGAATGGCATGGCAAGAAATGTCAAAAGTGCCGCTGGCATAACGAGAAAATTACAGACCGGCACGGCAATGAGGTTGGCGAGTACGGAATACAACTGGCCTTTGTGAAAATGGTAGGCCCCAATCGGCGCAACCGCCAGACTGGCGACCACCGTCGAACCAATGATGCCTGCGAAAAACAGAAGTGTTCCAACAACCATTCCGCGCGGCACATCAGGGGGCGCATCAGCCCGCCGATCGCGTATGTATTCGTAGGCGGCAACCAGAGCAATGACTGCTGCGAACGACATCTGGAAGCCGACATTCAGCAGACTGCTGGGTGCTATAGCCAGCAATACTGCGGCAGCGATTGCGACGTTACGCAATGCAATGGCAGGGCGGTCAAGTATGATGGCGCACATCATGATGCAGACCATGACAAAGGCGCGTTGCGTGGCGTGTGTTGTGCCGGAAATAAGCAGATAGGCGGCAGCTGCAATAAGCGATGCCAAGGCGGCCCATTTTTTGATGGGGTAGCGCAATGCAATGGAAGACCACGCCGCAAGTGTAAACCGCACAACAAAAAAGACTGTGCCAGCCATAATCGCCATGTGCAGACCGGAAATCGACAGAATATGCAACAGACCGGCATCTCGATACGCCGACAGCGTCTCATCGGAAATCAGCCCGCGCTCGCCCGTCATAAGCGCATTGGCGATGGCGCCACGCTCGCCTGCAGCGGCGGCTAGAATTCTCTCGCCCAAATTGTGCCGTAGCTGTTGTATGGTGATTTTAATTTGCATACCAATCGAGGGCGGTGGCAGTATGATCGGCCTTGGTTGGGCGCTGGCATACCCAACGGCGCCAATCCGTTGAAAAAAAGCACTGCGGGCAAAATCATAACCACCTGGCAAAGCCGGCCGCATCGGTGGCATAAGAGTTGCTCTGATTTCAATGGCCTGGCCGACGCGCAACGTCTCATCCTCTTGCAACAAGCGTATGCGCACACGATGTGGTGTCTTTTCAGGGGGCACCCCGGCAATTTGGGCGACGCGCAGCGTAAGTCTCGGGCCGCGAGAGGGGCGCGGCTCAAGCTTTTCGATCTGCCCTTGCACCTGCACCTGGAAGAGTTTACCAGGCAGCACCGGTGCTTCCACGGCCATGGTTTCAACTTTGGCGCAGCCAATACCGAGGGCTAAGGCAAGCAGAAGCTTTGGCAGAAACTGCCCTGCAACTCCCTGCTGCCAGACGCAGGCAAGCCCACCTACCATAATAACGAGAAAAAATGCTGTCAAAATGTGCGGTTCACCTGGCAACATGCAGTAGATGGCGATGCCGCAACCGAAAAAAACTACGTACCACAAAAACCAACGATCATATTCGCACATAAGATGTCTGCTCAATGCGGGCCATTGCCAGCGTGCAGACAGCTTTGCCAACAAGCCTGAGGGGCTTAGGGCGCCCGCAAAAATAAACGCTTTGGATCGGAAAATTGAAGCGTTTATTTTTGCGGGAACCCTTAGTTTGCGAATTTTAATCATTGAGCCGCCCTTGTTTGTACCGTGTCTGTACCGGGGCTTTGTCTGCGCACAAGCCTGTCAGCAAAATGAGAGGTAAATCTGAACTATTTCAAAACAGGTTTATGAACGCAAATTCTTATTCAAGCTCTTCTATCTCCTGCGGCCCGATGAACCTCCCACGCAACGCGAGCGTTACAGTATAAGCCAACACAGGACTTTGTTTGCGACGGTTTTGCTTTCCGGTTCCTTTGTGTCATAAAGCGTTGCTATGGAGGCAGCAAGGACATTGTTGGAAAAATACCGACTCAAGGAGCCTCCATAGAGCCAATCGTTCTCAAATTTGGCCGCCGCAAACTCCGCAAGCGATGCGACTGGATCCGAAAAGATTCTCACAGAGCCATCCGGGCTGTAAGGGCACCCAGCAAAATAAACGCTTCAATTTTATTTATAAATAGCCCGCGATATGAGGCTTTGGCTCGGAAACACACCGAGAGCAATCACCGCCCTCCAGTTTCACATATTCTGCGCTTTCAACTGGCGTAAGGCTGGGGTCAATACCAACCTCCGGCTAACAGCTGGCGGTCCATATGTGACCTGCAGCGGCTGCATGGTTGTGGCTTCGAAGGTGCGTGGAGTTGACCCGTTTTTGCACAACTGCTTGAGAGGTTTACGCTGCCGCCATCTGTTTTTCACCCGATTGCCGTGCATACGGCTTGCTTTGCCGTTGTGTGAGGTTATTGGTCTGTTCTATATGGAGCAGCGCAAGCAGCTGTTGTTGCACAGTGTTTGTGTATCTGGGGCTGGTCATGGAGGAGATGAGATATGTCGGATAGCCTTTTAGCGCTGCAGAGTGTCTTAGGTGTGGTTCTTATCCCTCTGTTTGTCTGGTCGATTTCGGAAAATCGTTCCGAACTGAGGTGGAATGCAGCGCTCAGGGTTATAATCACCGGGCTGGCTCTGCAGTTTCTGCTTGTTGCGGCGCTGCTTTTAATGCCCTGGACAAAGTTGATTTTCGATGGTCTCGGCGAGGCTATTCTTGCCCTGCAAAACGCAACAGACACCGGAGCACGGTTAATGTTCGGCTATCTGGCCGGTGGGCCGGCGCCTTTTGATGTCAGCAAGCCTGAAAACGATTTTATCGTTGCGTTTCGAGTTCTGCCGATGATTCTGGTGCTGAGTGCATTAGTGCGGCTGCTTTATCATTGGGGCATCCTGCAGCGGGTTGTGCAGGGATTTGCCTATTTGCTGCAACATTCATTCGGCACCGGCGGTCCGCTCAGTACAGCAGCGGCGGCCAGCATTTTTCTGGGACTTGTCGAAGCGCCTCTGCTCATCCGACCATATCTTAACACCATGGGACGTGGCGCGCTGTTCGCAGCCATGGCTGTCAGCATGGCGACCGTGGCCGGAACCGTGATGGCACTGTACGCCAGTATTTTGAGTTCCGTCGTGCCGGGAGCCGCAGGGCACCTGCTGGCTGCCTCTCTCATCAATGTGCCGGGCGCTTTAATGCTGGCCCGGCTTGCCGTGCCAACGGATTTTACCGGCGGCCCCAAAACTGCCGGTATTCAGCTGGACGATCCGGCCCAGAGTAGCGTTGATGCGATTTCCAAGGGAACGACGGAAGGCATTACCCTGGTAGCCGGTGTGGCGGCGATGCTGATTGTGGTGGTTTCTCTGGTGGCGCTTGTGAACTCAATTCTTGCTGCAGGCGGCGCCTGGTTTGGCGTCACCATAACGTTGCAGCAACTTTTAGGATACCTGTGTATGCCGTTGGCGTTCATAATCGGCGTGCCATGGAACGAGACGGCAACCGCTGGAGCTCTGATCGGGCAGAAGGTCATCCTCAATGAGTTTCTTGCGTATCTCGAACTCATTAAAACGCCGGCCGAGGATTTATCCGAGCGCTCACGTCTGCTGCTGACTTACGCGCTCTGCGGCTTCGCCAATCTTGGCTCACTTGGGATCATGCTTGGCGGCCTTGGAGCAATGGCGCCGGAACGGCGGGCGGATATCGTTGAGATGGCGCCGAAGGCAGTGCTGATCGGCTTCCTGACGACATTGCTGACAGCCTCCATCGTTGGCACCACGATGTGGGGTTAAAGACCACCGGCCAACTGACGAGCAACTGATTTATCCTCTGCGTGCCGTGCCGCGGGCCGAGGCGCGCTACCTCAGCGGTCCTTCTTATAAGAGCCAGCAGCAAAGCAGGTACCCACAGCACTGAGCATGCCCTTGCTTGGCTTGGCTTGGCTTGGCTTGGCTT
>CAWUIN010000155.1:0-4561 GCA_963922535.1 uncultured Hyphomicrobiaceae bacterium
ACGCGCCGTTCGTCAACGCCAGCACTTCAAGTGTCTTGAGGCCGGGGTCAATCAGCCAGACATGGCTGACGCCGAATTCGGCATAAATCGCAAGTTTGTCCGTCCGGTCAATCCGCGTGGTTGCAGGTGAAAGTATCTCGCAGACCCAATCCGGCGCCAGATCGAACCAGGCGGTTTCCGGCAGCTTTGGCAGTCTGGCGCGCCGCCAGCCAGCGATATCCGGCACAACTACATGGTTCTCCAGATGCACTTCGGGCTCGACAAGAATAATCCAGCCGCCCGGACCGCCACGACCGCGATCAAACGGACCGTGCACCTCCGAGAGCAGATTGGTTGCAGCACGGGCATAACGCGGCGCCGGTCGCGAATGGGCATGCAGCACGCCAAACAGGGTCTGCCCGACCATATGAGCCGGCAACGCTTCAATGTCGGCGTAGCGTGCCGGACGGGTATCGGTGAATGCGCTCATAGACGATAGTATAGCATGGGAACAGTATCAGGCGAATGATTAAACGGCAGGTGCAGGGCCACAATTATCATACGGTCAATGCCGCCATTGCTCACCTCAGCCGAGCATCAATGCCGCGCCCCAAATGAGGGCGCCGACGCCAAGTATGATCAGCGCCATCACATAGCCGAGCGCCGTGGACGGCTTATGTTCAACATCAATCAGACGGCCAAGCGCTGAAAGTCCCGACGTGCGTGCGGCTCAAGTAGCAACCGCAATGCCCGCTCCGCCAGCGGCGGCTGGCAGCGGGGCTGGCTGGTATAAAGCTGCAGGTTCAGGTTCAACAGCTACTGGACCTGAAAGGCCGCCGTTCTGGTTCTACGCCTTTTTCTTCGCCAGCGCTTCGACCTGCAGGAGCAATCGCTGCCATGGCTCAGCCGCGTGATCACCCTGCCAGCCGGTGAGATTTTCCGTATGCAAGATGCCAAATCCGGGCGGCAGTTCTGCGCGATCAATCTGCACCAGCGCCAGCACGTTGCGCTTATCGGCGCGGCGCGCTTCGTCGCGCACGTAGCGCGATTTCCGCGAATTCTTCGACCAGCATACGATCACGCAGGATGCCTGATCCAGTTTCTGCTCGATCACGGCGTCGAAATCCTGGCCAACGTTCAGTTCCCGGTCCCACCACACGGAAAACCCGGCCGCTGCCAGTTCATGCGCCAATAGCTGCGCAAATGCCCGATCTTCGCGCGCATAGGAAATAAAAACATCAGCCATGGCTCACGATATGCCCCCACCCCGAATGACAGTCGTTACCTGGCTAATACCATATTAATCATCCGGCGCAATATCAAACCGTCCCTCGTCCGCCCGCAGGGCGCCGATACGTTCGGCTTCTTCAAGCGTTTTGGCCAACTCTGCACGGGCCTGTTCGGCTTTCAGCTGCTGGTTCCATAGCGAGGCGTAAAGGCCGTCCTTGGCGACAAGCTCGGCATGCGTACCTTCTTCCATCAGCCCCCCCTTATCCAGAACCAGGATCTTGTCAGCGTGCACGATCGTCGACAGGCGGTGGGCGATGACCAGCGATGTCCGGCCCCTGGCGACCTGATCGAGAGCGTCCTGAATGTCTTTTTCGGTCTGGCTATCGAGCGCGCTGGTCGCCTCGTCAAGAATCAGGATCGGCGGCCCCTTGAGGATCGTACGTGCGATCGCCATGCGCTGTTTTTCGCCGCCGGATAATTTGAGGCCGCGCTCACCGACCACCGTGTTGTAGCCCTCCGGCAATTGCCGGACGAATTTATCGATCTGTGCAAAACGGGCTGCTTCAAAAATCTCTTCATCTGTCGCATCAATGCGGCCATAGCGGATATTATACAGGATGGTGTCGTTGAACAGCACGGTGTCCTGGGGCACCACACCAATGGCTGAGCGTAGCGATGACTGCTGCACGCAGCCAATGTCCTGTCCGTCAATCATCACACGGCCGGCGGAGATATCGTAAAAGCGGAACAGAATACGGCTGATGGTGGATTTGCCGGCGCCCGAAGGGCCGACCAGGGCGACAAAACTGCCCGGTTCAACCTTGAAAGACAGGTTTTTCAGGATCGGCCGTTCGGGATCATAGGCAAATGAGACGTTGTCGAATTTGATCTCGCCCTTCTTGACGACAAGCGGTTTGGCACCGTGAACGTCGGTAATTTCCGGATTTTTCTCAAGCAGGGCAAACATCGTTTCGAGATCGACGAGCCCCTGGCGGATTTCGCGATAGGCAAAGCCCATAAAATTCAACGGCATGTATAGTTGTATCAACAGCGCGTTGATCATCACAAAATCGCCCACGGTATGGTGCCCGTCAACCACGCCGCGTGCGGCCAGCACCATGCACAGCGTCATACCGATCGTAAAAATGATCGCCTGTCCGGAATTCAGGATACCAAGTGAATAATACGTGCGGATCGCCGCCTTCTCATAGCGCGCCATGGAGACATCGAAGCGACGGGCCTCCATTTCCTCATTGCCGAAATACTTGACCGTTTCAAAATTCAAAAGACTATCGATAGCCTTGGAATTGGCTTCGTTATCGCTATCGTTCATTTCCCGGCGGATGGTGATTCGCCATTCGGTTGCTGCGAACGTGAACCATATATAAAATGCGACGGTTGCAACAACGATTACAACGTAAATCCAATTGAAGAAATAAAGCAATACGCCGGCCAGACAGAGCAATTCGAACAGCGTCGGTGCAAAGTTCAAAACACCCATCCGTATGATCAGCTCGATGGCTCTCGTCGCACGCTCAATCACGCGCGAGAGCCCGCCCGTGCGCCTATCCAGATGGAACCGCAGCGAAAGCTGATGCAGATGGCGAAACGTTCTGTTGTTCAAAGCACGCACTGCATGCTGGCCCACTGACGTAAAAAGCACATCGCGGATCTGTGTTAGCATCATCATGATAACACGGCCGACGCCATAGGCGATGATCATTGCAACGGCAACGAGCCCCAGATTAGTACCGTCAAAAGCCTCAGGCCCATTGGCAACCTCTGTCAGGGTATCGGTTGCGTATTTGAAGCAAACCGGTACGAGAACCGTGACGATCTTTGCAATAATCAGAATGATGATTGCCCAGACAACCCTGCGGCGCAGGTCGGGGCGATTTTCAGGCCAGATAAATGGGAGCAGATTTTCAACGACAAAAACCTGGGAGCTGCGCGGCTTATTCAAAGCTTGCATTCGAAAATCTGCTTCCATGCCACCACCGCCAGTCTGCGTTCTCATGTCTTTGTCTTGTCCTTACAGCGTAAAGTTTCAAAGCGCGCGAAACACGCAAAAAAATGGTGGACCACCATTGACGACATGGGGGCTGTTGTCAGCTGCCGCGCAAAGCCGGCGGAGGCGAATTCTTCATCCCTTAAGGCGCATTCGCACCAGGCGGGATTTGTTCCATTAAGCAGATGCCACGGTTGGCGGGAAAATCTGCCCTGTTTCGGAGGGCTCTGGCGAAACGCAAGCGGCTCTTGCACGTTTCGTCCTTGAATATGCTTGGTTTCGTCAAACCGGCTCTCGTTTATGAGAATGTCAACAGGTTCCGGATATAAACTGTTACCAGCTTACCTTAGACCAAAAATTATCTGCGCGGTGGAATATAAAAGATTTGGCAAGGATATATCATGTTCGGATTCTGTATCTTGCTGCGATTGGCACGATATATCTGCCAGAACTTCCAGCCTCCACGGTAATGGCGACGCGCAATATGCCACAGTGTATCGCCCGGCCGCACAACATACATGCCTGGCAGCTTAATCCGCCTGCGTGACGAGCGGCCACAGTCGGCTTGCGGCTTTGTCCTGCGCAAGCGATGCCTCCCGGCAGCTGTGAACCGCATGCTGGGCTTATATCGGTTGTCAGACGCAGTCCTTGAACTCTTCCCTCCGGCTTTGGAGGATCTGTTTTCCTCTTCGCGTGCAAGACGCAACTTTGGATTTCGACTTGGCACACCAGGTATGACCGAAGGTACATTCTGAATGCTGGCCGTACGCATGTAAATGTTTTTTTCAGGCAGAGGCGGCGGCAGTGTTTTGAGCGAGGCAACATTAGTTTTTCTGGCAGTATTGCGCTCTGTCAGCGTTGGCATAGTGCCTGTGGCGATGGCCGTCTCTCTGTTTGCAGCGACATTTTTGGCTTCATCTTTAGAACCTGTATGCTCATCATTATCCAAAACCATGCGTCCAGTCTGGTTCTGGTCGCTCTGCTCAGAACGTGCCGGCAGATTTGCGAATTGCTGGTCTTCCTCACGTTCGCCGGGATCAACTTCGTTTTGTACGCGCTGGCTTTGATCGTCGGTCCGGGCCGGCTGCTGCTCTGGCTTTTCTTTCGCCTGTTGCAGGGCCGTATCATCGGTTTGTGAACGCCCACGCCCCGATAATGAAAATTCCTCGGTCATCTGACGATCCTGCGTGAGGGCTGTAGCAGGCTGTTCCTCGGCCTCGGCCTGCAAGCGCTTCTGCTCTTCTGCCTGGCGGCGTCGTTCCTCAGCCTCGGCCTGCAAGCGCTTCAGATATTCTGCCATTGGGCGTCGATCAACATCGTCGCCGAGAAATGTAATAATAAATT
>CAWUIN010000156.1:0-4376 GCA_963922535.1 uncultured Hyphomicrobiaceae bacterium
CGTTGGCCTGCTGGTTCATCGGGAACAGCGAAATCTCACGCAGGTTCTTAGCGCCAGCCAGCAGCATCACGATGCGGTCGATCCCAGCTGCCATGCCACCGTGCGGTGGCGCGCCATATTGGAAGGCGCGGTACATACCGCCAAAGCGCTCGACCAGCACACTCTCATCGTAACCGGCAATGCCGAACGCCTTGACCATGACTTCCGGCAAATGGTTTCGGATGGCGCCTGAGGCAATTTCAAAGCCGTTACAGACAAAGTCGTATTGATAAGCCTTGAGCGCAATAAGAGCCTCGTCGTCCGCTGCCGCCTCAAGCGCTGCAAGGCCGCCCTGTGGCATTGAGAAAGGGTTGTGGGAGAAATCGATTTTCTTCTCGTCCTCGTTCCATTCATACATCGGAAAGTCGACAATCCAGGCCAGTGCAAAGCGGTCCTTGTCGGTCAGCTCAAGCTCTTCGCCAATCCGATTGCGGGCTTCTCCGGCAAACCTGGTAAAACCTGCCGGCTGACCTGCAACGAAAAAAGTGGCATCGCCATCCTGAAGGCCCAGTTGCCTGCGTATTGCATCGGTGCGTTCCGGGCCAATATTCTTCGAGACGGGCCCGGCACCTTCGCCATCGCGCCAGAAAATATAACCGAGACCAGGCTGTCCTTCACCCTGGGCCCAGTTGTTCATGCGATCGCAGAAGGCGCGGCTGCCGCCAGTAGGGGCTGGCACCGCCCATACGCGTACTTTATCGTCTTTCTCAATCATGCCGGCAAAAACCTTAAAGCCGGAACCACGGAAGTGCTCGGTGACATCCTGCATTTCGATCGGGTTGCGCAGATCCGGCTTGTCGGAGCCGTACTTGGCTATAGCGGTATCATAAGGAATGCGCGGGATATCTTCGGTCACCGGTTTTCCATCGGCAAATTCTCTGAAGATGTCACGCAGAACCGGCTCCATAGTCGTAAATACATCCTCCTGCTCAACAAAACTCATCTCGATGTCGAGTTGGTAGAATTCGCCGGGCAGACGGTCCGCGCGCGGGTCCTCATCGCGAAAACAAGGTGCGATCTGGAAATAGCGGTCGAACCCCGACATCATGATAAGTTGCTTATACTGCTGTGGCGCCTGCGGCAGCGCGTAGAACTTGCCCTGATAGATGCGGCTTGGCACCAGGAAATCACGAGCCCCTTCCGGCGAGGAAGCAGTTAGAATGGGGGTGGTAAACTCGAAAAAACCAGCATCGCACATGCGCTCACGAATGGATTTGATAATTGCAATCCGGCGCATAATGTTAGCGTGTAGCGTTTCGCGGCGTAAATCCAGAAAACGGTATTGCAAACGCAGATCTTCCGGATAATCCGGCTCTGCGAACACCGGCAGCGGCAACTCCTTGGCTGCTGAGAGAACTTCAATCTCGGAGGCAAACAGTTCAATCTCACCGGTTGGCAATTCCGCGTTCGCGGTCCCTTCCGGCCGTTCGCGCACGCGGCCGTCAACGCGAATAACCCATTCTGAACGCACGGTTTCTGCCATCGCAAAGGCTGCACTGTCGGGATCTGCAACAACCTGTGTCAAGCCGTAGTGGTCGCGCAGGTCAATGAACAAAACGCCGCCGTGGTCGCGCACGCGATGGACCCAGCCGGAGACGCGTGCCGTCTCACCAATGTCACTGGCGCGCAAGGCACCGCAGGTATGGGATCGGTATCGATGCATGGTTGTGCTCTATCTATATCATCAATCGCAGACTGAACTCTTAAAGCCAGATTTAAGGCTTCGTAAGGTATGCAATGGTCAGGCATTATGCCATCGTAAATCTTTGCGTGGTAAAGCGCATGCTGTGGCACATATGTCAAGGCGGCAGCAGATCCCAAAAGCCGTTAGCAGACGTAACTATTTCCGGTTGTAAATTGAATAATTACATCAACTATAAGGACAACTACCAGATCATGCGCTATAGCCTAGTGGTCTGTTGACGTTCAAGCCAGGCAAGATCTGGTTTGGCGAAATCCAGCATGTTTTCGGAAATGAGGACAAAGGACGTGGCCAGAGCATGACCGAGGACGAACGACACAGAAACTGGCCGATTTCGTCAAATCTCTTCGGGACGGAACAGATTTTGCCTGCCGCGCAGATGCGTTTGCTTGATGGCGCCCCCCCTTGTCTCACGCAATACGCCGCCTTGGCAGGACAAAAAAGTTCGTCTCCACCAGTTGCGCGGTGAACGTCAATAGGCCCTAAGCATGAAAACCATTACCGATTCAGAACAACTGGCGATGGCTTGCACAGCCCTTGCCCAACATGATTATGTTACCGTTGATACCGAGTTTTTACGGGAACAGACGTTCTGGCCACAACTCTGCCTTATCCAGATGGCTGGCCCGGAGCTTGAGTTTCTGGTTGACCCGCTGGCAAACGGCATCGATCTCAAGGCTTTTTACGATCTGATGGCCGACCCTTCCGTGGTGAAAGTCTTTCACGCAGGACGCCAGGACATCGAAATTGTTTTTGCCGGAGCAGGCCTCATCCCGGCGCCATTGTTTGATACGCAGATCGCGGCGATGGTCTGTGGGTTCGGCGAATCCGTTGGCTATGTCAATCTGGTAAAGAAAATCCTCGGCATCGATCTCGACAAGGGCGCAAGATTTACAGACTGGAGCCGCAGGCCGCTCACTGACAGACAATTGGCCTATGCGCTGGCTGACGTCACGCATCTGCGCGATATTTATGCTTTCCTCGTCAAGGAGCTTGAAACGTCCGGACGTTCACATTGGGTGTCAGAGGAAATGGCCACGCTGTCCTCCCCTGATACTTACCGCAGCCCGCCAGAAGATGCGTGGAAACGCCTTAAGATGCGGGTTAAGAACAAACAATCTTTCGCCATTCTAATCGAGCTTGCCGCCTGGCGGGAGACCGTGGCCCAAACTCAGGATGTACCGCGCAGCCGTATTCTACGCGATGAAGCGCTTTACGATATCGCCAACCAGGCTCCGACGACGGTTGAAAAGTTAAGTGGGCTGCGTAGCCTGAGCCACGGATTTTCCCGTTCAGTCAAGGCGCAGGAAATACTGGACGCTGTCAAGCGCGGCCTGGAGAGCCATGTTGACGATATCCCGGCGTTGCCGAACGGACGACAGCTTTCCGCTGAAGCCTCTGCGTTCATCGATCTTCTGCGGGTTCTCCTGCGTGCAAATGCCGCCCGTCATCGGGTTGCCCCAAAATTGATCGCCGACAGCGGCGATCTGGAGGCGATCGCCATGGAAAACGAACCGAATATTCCAGCACTGAAAGGCTGGCGCAGGGAACTTTTCGGCGAAGATGCGCTGCGCCTGAAAAAAGGCGCCACGGCACTGACCGTGGAAAACGGCAAGGTTGTTGCTGTAATGCGCTGATCGGCATGCCCGCGCCACCTATCAGCGGAACAGGCTGAAATGCCAACTGAAACGCATTTTCCCGCTTGTTTCTATTGAACCACAGGCACCCCAAGCAGATGCTGATTTGCTGTCATGGCGGTGTCCATAAAGCTTACAACTGCGGCATACTGATCAGGCTCAGGAATAATACGGTTGGCGGTTGCAACAGCACCGAAGAAGCCTTGCGTATGCCAGGCGCCAATCGGATGTATTGCAGGAAGACTGGCGCTTGCCGGCTTCGGCCAGGGATTAACGTAAAAATACGGTAAGCCATAGCTATTGTCGCCAGGGGAGAGGCCAACACCAATGGAGCGCGCTGTTTCCGGATCGCCTGCTTCAAATACAATCAAAGTTGCAATATCAAAGTGATGCGGCCAGCATCGCACGGGCGATGGGCCAGGCTGGATATGGCCGTAATCTTTGGCGACGTCCTGCAGGATGAGATCGGCATTCGCGAACCAGCATGCAATCGCGCTTTGTGCATCTGCCTGACCGGCCACGTTGTAAACGCCGCCCTGCGCAACCGGATGGTCCACCAGTTCTTCCGGCATGTATAAGTCTAGCTTATCTGCGGCGAAATTGTATTTTATCAACACGCCGCGCAGCCATTGCTCAACATCGGCATCTGTCCGCCCATCAAGCTCCAGTTCATCCTCCGCACCGACGACGAGGATCAGTTTTTCAATTATCAGCCCTGCCCGCAAACCGCTGTCATTAAGATCATGCGTGTAGAGGCCCCCGGCCTCACGATCCCAGCCCAGATTTGTATGGCTGTAATCGTCCTGCGCAGGGATGAAAGCCGTTGCAAGCCGGCCCAGCCATTGCGCTGCGATGTGGGCCTGCAAACGCGCTGCAACAACCGCATCTTCGTTAACCGATATAAGATTTTGCCAGTTCAAATCCGTCATTACTTAGCCTTGCCTGTTATACCAATCCATAGATGAATTGACTCACCTGGATTCACTTTTGCCGCAAAT
>CAWUIN010000157.1:0-4347 GCA_963922535.1 uncultured Hyphomicrobiaceae bacterium
AGACTTTCTGGCAAGCGTCCTCGCATCGTGAAAAAATTTCACCCGATTCCCCTGTCGTAAATTATGGTAAAATTTGTACGGCTCACATTGCATGCCTACATCAAAGTCTTCAAACTAATCTATCTTCGAAATTCTACCAACAAATATGCACTTTATATCGTGCGACAGCTGCGGGATTGACAATGCAGCCTGCCAGCCTTTTGGGATGGGCGGCAGTTAGAGCTTTCATCAGCAATTTATTGTATTGAATAATGCCAGTGTCTTTAATTCTACCGTCTGTGAAATCACACAAGAAGCTCAGCCGTGGTCTGGTCGCAGTTGACGGGTTGCGACAGGATAGAGACCTTCTTCGCCTAACATCCAAATGGAAAATCCATCGTTTCCGAACATCGCGCTGAAAGCAGGGTCCAGAACGTTGAGCCCGCCAGCATAGCTGCCAAATGCAGGTATGATCAGGCGCCTGCGATTGCCGATAAAGCAGGGGCGACGCAAAATGTAACCGTAAAGCGAGAGGCGGGCGGCAGGATGCATATGGCCGGCAATTTCGTGCGTCGTTTGTCCAGCACCTGGCTCGTGTTGGAAGCTTAAACCGCCAATATGCATGATGCCAGCGCGCTCACCCCCAGCCGCGGGCGCAATTTGCGGATCATGGTTGCCGGTAATCCAGATCCAGCGCCGCCCTTCCTGAATGAGTTCCAGGATCTGCCGGTCTTCATCGTCCATGCGTTCAAACGCCGCCGGATCGTGGAAGCTGTCGCCCAGCACAACGACCGTTTCAGCCTGGTACACATCAAGGACGCGCGCAAGTCGCAGCAGCGTATCGCGCGTGTCGTAAGGGGGCAGCATTTGCCCGCGGGTGGCATGGAATGAGCCTTTTCCAAGGTGCATGTCGGCAACGATCAGCATGCCCTGGCCCGGCCAGTAAAGCGCGCCGCTCATATCCGCAATAAATGACTTGCCGCATACCGACAGAGAATGAGCACGATATTCGGCTGTATCGAAACGTTCAGGTTTAAGTGGCAGCATGGTCATATTGCACCGTTGGCCATATGATTAAATGAAAGCGATTGTTCTTCGAGGCCTGCCTCAGCCACTAACGAGCGCGCCGCCTCACGCAGGATTTCATCCTGCGTTCCGCCGTGAACCCGCTCGCGTCCGATTTCAAGCAATATAGGAACTGCAAGCGGTGAGACTTGGGGTAAATCGACGTGTTTGATTTTGCCGTGGATTCGAGTGAGAAAGTTACCAAGCCGTACAATATCGATAAGCCCTGTCGCAGCGTCATGCCAGGCCGCCTCAAGCAGAATATGATTTGGATCGTACTTGCGCAACACATCAAATATAAGATCCGAAGAAGCTGTCATTTGACGCCCTGTTTTTGTTCGGCCCGGATGCCGCCGTTCGATCAGGCCGGCAATCACCGCGCACATCCGGAAGGTACGTTTCATAAGATTGGACTCAGCCAGCCAGGCATCGAGATCATCGCCGAGCATGTCTTCATCGAAGAGCTCTGGTATCGCAAGCTTGCCGCTCTCGATCATGCGACCCATATCATTTGTGCACCAGATCGAAAGTGCATAGTCGTTTGCAACAAAACCTAACGGCAGCGCGCCTGCTCTTTGAAGGCGCCGCGTCAGCAGCATGCCGAGCGTTTGATGGGCCAGACGCCCTTCAAACGGATAGGTAACAAGGTATCCTAGTGAGCGTCGCTGAAAGGTTTCTACCAACACCTCGTCCGGCTGCGGTAGAATTGACTTTTTGCCCTGTAATGCGAGCCATTGTGTAACAGATACCGGCATATCGTTTGTCTCCCCGGCGTTGGCCAGCATTCCTCTGACGCGTGCAGCCAGGTGTGTCGAGAGTGGAAATTTACCGCCTGGATAACTTGGAATGATGGGATCGCGTGCGGAGGCCTTGGAGACATAGACCTCTGTTTCACGCAACCCTTCAAAGCGCAGCACCTGCCCGGCAAAAGCAAAGGCGTCGCCAGGTTTAAGTTCGCCGGCAAAATACTCGTCGATTTCACCTAGCACCCTGCCTCCGGCAAGTGCCCTGGCCTGCCCGGTTGGTGGTATGCCACGACGCCCCACAAGACGGACCTTGAGCATAGGGGAATCAACAATCGTGCCAATATTCAGGCGATGCTGGTGTGCCAGTTTGGGATGGGTCAGCCGCAGTCTGCCGTCTTCAGCGGGCTTCAGGCGGGCAAACCGCTCATATGATTTGAGCGCATAGCCGCCGGTCCTGACAAAATCCACAACGCGGTCGAACGCCTGGCGGCTGAGTTCTGCATAGGGCTGGGCCGAGCGAACCTCCCGATAAAGATCATCGGCTGCAAACGGCCCGGCGCAGGCGACCGACATGATATGTTGCGCCAGAACATCCAAAGCCCCCGCATGCGCCAGCGTGACGTCCTGAGTGCCGGCCCTTGCCGCTTCTAAAGCTGCACGACACTCAAGCATCTCCAAACGATTGGCTGGCACCAGCAAAGCTTTCGACGCCTCATTCAGCCGATGATTGGCACGGCCAATCCGCTGAATGAGACGGCTTGCCCCTTTAGGAGCGCCAACATTAACCACAAGATCGATATCGCCCCAGTCAATTCCGAGATCGAGGGTTGAAGTGCAAACAACGGCTCTGAGATGGCCGGCGGCCATGGCGGCCTCTACTTTGCGCCTTTGCTGTGCATCAAGCGAACCGTGGTGCAGCGCGATTGGCAGATTATCATCGTTGACATGCCAGAGTTCCTGAAACAGCAATTCCGCATGGCTGCGTGTATTGACAAACAGCAAAGTCAACCGATGGCGCTTGATCTGCACGTAAAGATCTGGCACCGCGTAGCGGCTTGTGTGCCCTGACCAGGGCAGTGGCTCCGCAGTTTCCAGGATGGCTATGTCGGGCTGCTCTCCGCCCTGCAATCGAACCAGGTCGGCCAGATCAATCCGGCAGTCGGGCTGGTGCTGCCCGGCCAGGTAGGCGCGCAGTTCGGTCGGTCGTGCAACCGTCGCAGAAAGGCCGATCGCCATCAGGTCCGGCACAATTGATCTGAGACGTGCAAGATCAAGGGCGACAAGATCGCCACGTTTTGTGCCTGCCAGGGCGTGCAATTCATCCAGTATAATGGTTCTCAAATCTGCGAAAAGATATCCAGCCTCTTCATGGCTCAAAAGAAGCGCCAGTTGTTCCGGCGTGGTCAACAGGATGGCGGGCGGGCGCACGCGCTGGCGTTGGCGCTTGGCCGGCGATGTATCGCTGCTCCGCGTCTCGATGGTTATCGGTAACGCCATTTCATTGAGGGGTACTTTGAGGTTTCGTTCAACGTCAACCGCCAGGGCTTTGAGCGGCGATATATAAAGTGTATGCAGGCCAGCCCCTTGATTACCATCCTGAGGCTTGCGTTGTTGTCCGGCGATCAAATCGTCCAGCGTCGGCAGGAAGCCGGCCAACGTTTTGCCCGCTCCTGTCGGGGCGATCAAAAGAGTTGAGCGCCGCAATCTGCCTTGCGCAAGCAATTCAAGCTGGTGAGGCCGCGGCGACCACCCACGTGCGGCAAACCATTTGCGGATCGGCTCTGGCAGCTCACTGTCTGGCAGCCGATCAAAGCTGATTTTTCGCCGCTTTGTACGATCCATCGCGCATGCTTGTGAGCGTTTCATTATTCTCTTACCAAGACTGAGTTACAGATATGCGTTGCAGAATTGGCATGCCCGGCGTATTAACTTGATGTAATATGCAAAGCACCTACTGAAACGGTTGTGGGTACTCGCACAATTCATTCAGGTATGTTACGCCGTAGCCAGAGATACAGATTGCGGTCTTCGTCAGCGGGAGCATACCATGGAAAAATTGTTTGGCGGCAACCCTGTCGGGGTTATTATTCGTTTGCTGGTTTTATCCCTTATTGTCGGCATTACGCTGACCGCTCTCGGCATACATCCGCAGAATATTTTGTATCATCTGCAACTTTTTGCCTATCGTATTTATAATCTTGGATTTGGCGTATTCGAGCTGCTGTTTGGCTACCTGCTCATCGGTGCTGTAATTGTCGTTCCTGTGTGGCTTATCGTACGCCTGGTAAGCAGCCTTCGTAGCTCCTCGAACGACCCTGGCCCTTGATATAAATTTGCAGATCACTAGTGGTCTGTATCACTTAAAATATTGGGTTAGGACGTCCAAATTTTATTTCTGCCAAGGCGCGGTGAGTGCAGTGATACGAGTATCATAAGCGAGCCGCAACGCTGGCAGAAACAAAATTTGGGCGCCTTCGGTCACGTATCCCGGTTTGTGAGGGCGTCGGCCAGACTTTTGCGATGCACCGCATCGCGTCGAGTAGGCGCAATGGATTAC
>CAWUIN010000158.1:0-4342 GCA_963922535.1 uncultured Hyphomicrobiaceae bacterium
GCTGACGATGACGCCGCGTTCAGCCAGCAAATCCTCAACATCTTCGCCACTCATGGTAAAGCGATGGTAAGCCCATACTGCGTAAGCGATAATTTCGCGAGGAAAACGATAGCCTTTCAGGCGAGGGAAAGAGGACTGTATTTCTATGAAAATCAAATAGCCGATGTGGAAACATCAAACAAGTTGGCAATACCCCCTCAGATATTTATACGGCTGCACATTTTTACCACGCGATTGCTCTAAAATTTATGCGCAAAACAATAGACATATCCGTCAAGAAGTGATAGAGAACAAAATTCTCGCATTTTACAGAATATCCATTAAATCCATGCACCGGTAGCTCAGCTGGATAGAGCACCAGACTACGAATCTGGGGGTCGGGAGTTCGAATCTTCCCCGGTGCGCCAATACTTTCAATGACTTACATCGCACATTACTGTCACAATACAATGCTTGGGCACTTCATGGGCACTCCCCCGCGAAATGTAGAAACACAAAAATAGTTGTCCACAGCACCACAATTATACATATTAACCACAGCCCGGCACCCGCTGGGTTGCATTCGCGAATGCTTTCTCTTTCAGGGAGTATTCGTGATGCAGCTTCTCACGATTAAATAAGTTTCTAAGATGATCGGCTATTCGGAGACCCACATCCGGCGGCTGTGTGATGATCGTGAACCCTACTTTGATCCAGACTTTTTCAAAGCTCGGGTCAAGTTGGGCCAGCGTGGCCTGCGCTTTAAGCTGGATGTGATCCTGGAGTGGATCGAAAGGAAATCATAGGCCTCTCCGCAGAGAGAGCACAACTTGAGAGGGGTAGCTCCCCTCTCCTTTTTTGCCTGCTGATATGCCTACGCTTATAGAAACAAGCTTTACTACTGTTTCTACGTTGCGATACCACAAGATATACGCACCATACCCACACATGCCGCCACATTGCGCGTCAGCTTGGCTTGCAGCCAAAGCATGACCCAATCCCTCTTTAGTCTTAAAAAGACATAAAGACCCGCCTAACGGACGGGACGGGATTGGGTCATGCTTACGCAGACGCACAATGTGGCGGACTGTACCGGTACACTTCCTTATCTCACCCCTCTCCCGGTTGCGTGCCGCCCTCCCCCTCCCGTTCGCTGACGGAATTGACGAAATCATTTTTATCGCCGGCGAGCAGGCGCAGTGAGTGATAAAATGATAATCGGATTGCTCTTTAACGACAGCACCCGCTACGTATTCCGTGACAACCGCACGCGGCTCTGCGCTGGCCTGGCGCTGTCTTTAACGCGCAATGCACACATTGATCATCGGTCAAGCAGGCATGGGCAAAACCGACCTGCTTTTTGAACACATCTTGCAAGAAGCAGCCGACGGCGGCGGTTTGTTTTTTCTTGATCCGGCCGGCCACAACATTTTGCCGTTTCTGCCGCGCGATCGCTGGTCGGATGTGATTGTATTTGATCCCACCGATTGGCAGCATCCGGTTGCCTGGAACCCATTGCAAACTGACGCACACCCGTCTTTGATTGCGTCGTCAATTGAGAACGCGATCAAGGATAGCGTTGGCTACACAGCCACACCAAGCCCACTGATGGGACAATACATTCGTGCTTGCGTGTATACGCTTGTGCAAGCCGGTGAACCGTTTATCGGCTTTCCATATCTACTGACATCACAACCGTACCGTGATCGTGTCTTGCCTAAAGTAACGGATAAATATGTCGCGGACTTTTGGCGTGCTTTTGAGGGGCTGTCTGACAAGGACAAAAAGTTTGAAGTCGGCTCGACGTATGCGATCTAATGTTTAAAACCATTTTTGATCTCGTGACGAAAGATCCACTTCGTCGCGAGATGGAAAAGCATCAAATTGATCTCAGGCTTTACCTGGGGACGATTGAGAGTGGTCTCAACTTTGCTGAGCCGCGAGATGAACTTGAAAATGCAGCATTTTATTTTTTATACTATGAAAATTTGCTCGAACTCCCGGCAGAGCCGGATAAACAAACACCTATAACTATAGCTGCGCATGCAATCCAAGCGCGAGAATTTATTGAGAAGTCGAAAGACTATGAAGCTTTTTCTGAAGCCGTTATTGATCTTTTGAAGCCGTTTGCATTTGATACGAGCTGGCTTGACCTTTTAGGCGATGGTCGCGTGCTTTTTACTGCCAAGGTGCCTCTTACTGTTGAAGAAGTCAAAGACTTAGCGCCGCGCACGCGCCACCATAAGTTTTTTAAATACACCCTTGAAATATTGACCAAAAATCAAGAGAACGCGAAGACTGCTTACGATTATGTGCGCGACACCGCGTTTGAAGCTTTATTAAAGCGCACCAAATCCATTGAATTAACCAACCGCATGCAGCATACCCACATCATGGGCACCACTGGTGCAGGTAAAACGCAGCTTATACAGCAAATGATTGCGCACGATCTGCAAGAAGAAAATGCAACCGTGGTGGTGATCGATAACCAGGGACAAATGATCCCCAAGCTGGCATCGCTTGGTTTGGACATGCAGTATATCAGCCCAAACTATGATTTGGCACTGAACCTGTTTGACTTTCCCAAGTCACGCAAGACGGCCAGCCTCTTGTCATACGTCCTGGCTGGCTTAATGGACGCTGGCCTGACCGCCAAACAGGACGTGGTGTTCCAGTTTGCCATTGAGCTGATGGTGGCAAACCGGGGCAATATCTATGATCTGAAAGACCTAATGGAGGGTGAAGTCCCTGATCTATCAAATGTCGATCCAACCACGCGCCAGTTTTTCGAGACGCAATTTAATACCAGTAAATACAAAGATACCAAAAACGAGATTGCTTGGCGTATCTGGACACTTCTGAAAAACTCTGATTTGCGTGATGCGTTCGCCGCCCCTTTTAACCGTTGTCATCTGGAGCTTGACCGCAAGCTGATATTGATCGATTGCGATATTGATGTACTGCAAGATTACTCCGGCCTATTTGGCCGGTATTTTATTGCCCAACTCCTGCAGCTGGCCCAAAGCCGCTTCAAGGGCGAGCACAATCCTGTCTATATTTACATTGATGAATGCTACTATTTTCTCGACGAGAAGATCAACGAAATACTGGCCACCTGCCGCAAGGCCAACATGGGGATCACCGTCGCGCATCAGTTTATGGAGCAGTTTGATGATCGAAAGACGGCAACTGCAGTCATGTCGCTGATATCGACAAAGTTTGCATCACTGCTATACGCTAATGATGCGGCGATGATGGCAAAGGCCATGCGCACCACGCCGGAATTTATCAACGGCCAGCCTCTGTATCATTTTGCACTTTCGCAACTGCGGCAACCAATCGTATCTGTCGAAGTCACCGGCCATATTATTGAAAACATGCCGCAGCATCCCATTCCGCATGACGAGATGCGAAAGCGCTACGGGCGCAAAGAAGAAGCCAAGTCCGCGCCGAGCGAACCACCAGCACCACAGCCAGAAAGCAAATCGAAACCCAAGGCCAGGTCCAAAACCTCGGATAACGATGTTGTCGAGCGCAGCAAGCTCTCTGACTGGCTATCACAAAATGGTGATGAACAACCATAGCCGCTCAAGGGCTGCCACAGCAACCAGTTGATTTCTTTTGCTTTTATTGCCTGTAATTTACAATACAGGCATGGAAACAGAGACCAAAACGCGTCGCAAACGTCATGCCCGCTCACGGGAGGCTGCGCGCGATAACTTTCGCTACAGCAAGGGTGACAAAGAGATCTTAGAACTCTTGTCGCGTTATCGTTATTTACGCTCCAACTATATACATGCCCTCCTTCCCCACCGCAGCTACAAAGGATTGCTGCGAAGTCTTCGGAAACTCTATGATCATGGCTTTATTGATAAACCAAAAGAGCAGCGGCGTGGTTACAACGATCTGTATTGTGCAGACATTTACGACCTCGATCAAAAAGGCCGAGACATTCTCTATGACGCGTGGCCGGAAGTCACTCGCCTCATGCGCCAAAAAACCGATAGTCCGATCAAACAGTTTGTGCACGCTATGATGATCTGTGACGCCATGGCGGCGATTGAAGTCGGCGTAAGACAGGCTGGGCACCAGCTTGTCACGTGGCAAGATCGTCGCCAGAAGCGGCCACCACAACCCCATGCGCTTGCCGTGTCATTTACGGTATAAATTCGAGGGTGGCAAAACCGAAATCAAGGACACCACGATCGTGCCTGACGGTCTGTTCGGCATCGTGCAGGGCGAGCGTATCAGCTTTTACGCCCTGGAAGCCGAGCACTTTAGCCCGCCGACGCGCACCACTTTAGACGGCACATCCACGCTCAAAAAGATATTGGCCTATCGGGATATCCAAAAAACCGGCGTC
>CAWUIN010000159.1:0-4308 GCA_963922535.1 uncultured Hyphomicrobiaceae bacterium
GGAATCATACCCGAGAATCACGCCGATGTGGGGATTTCTTTCACAGCCTCGATGCTCTGGGCCTTGGCGCCGACATCGTTTTCCAATCGGCGACAAAGTACCTGGGCGGACACAGCGATCTGACGGCAGGCGCCCTGGTGACAGCCGCAGCCGATTCGCGCTGGCAGGAAATCACGTTGGCGCGCAAACTGATGGGGGGAATTCTGCCTGCATTCGAGGCCTGGCTGCTTATCCGCGGCATGCGCACGCTTTTTGTGCGCTTTGAACGAGCCTCTGCGAACGCCATGGCCATTGCCAGGCACTTTGAAAACCACCCTAAAATCGAACGCGTCCTCTATCCCGGACTTAAGAGCCACCCGGGACACATGCTCGCCAGCCGGCAAATGACCAATGGTTTCAGCGGCATGCTCTCACTTTTGATCAAAGGCGATGGGGCAGCGGCACGTCAGGTTGCCAACGATACCGAAGTTTTCATGCCGGCCACCTCGCTCGGTGGCGTTGAAAGCCTGATCGAGCATCGCAAAACGGTCGAGGGACCGCACAGTCGCGTGCCGGAAAACCTGCTCAGATTATCGGTTGGTATTGAGGCCCGGGATGACCTGATCGGAGATCTTGAGCAGGCGCTGGTTTCCGTTTGATCGCAGCATTCTTAATGCTAAAATTGAAGCGTTTATTTGGGTTGGGCACCCTAATGGTCTGTCTAAACAGATGCCTGCTCCTCACAGGTGGATGCGACGTCGCGCCGCCAAGCCCGAGCAGTCCAGGAGGAACCGCCCTGGCGCTCAAGAGACTGTGCCGTTTGCTCATCGCGTGCCAGGAAATAAAACTCGTAACAATTGGAACTCGAGCGGTGAACGCGAAAACAGCCGCCGCCGCCTTCATTGTCGTAAATGGTGCAGAAGGTGCCGGCAACAACAGACCACCTGCCGACTTCCCTGCGCTTGCCTTCGACATATTCCAAACGCCGGTTGGTCTTGTAAGTTTCTTCAAATGTGACGCCGTCGTCGTAATGACCGGCAATCGACTTACCCGCGAAAGTCGCGTTTAATTCCTGATCGCTCATCCAGAACGAAGTGGACTGCGCAAAAGATATCGAATATGCCGGAATTATTGCCAGTAATATCAGCCATCGCATAACTTCCACCATGTCATTGCAAATCAACCATGCTTTTTACTCGTGGTCTGTCATAAAGCGTTGGTTCTGTGGCAGCAAGGGCATTTGTACCAATGTCTTCTTTTGCAAACATTCCAGCATGTTATCAGATGGGACTGACCGACGTCTCCTCTCTCTGTTTTCGCCTGTTCAAGATCGGTAAAACCGATGCGTGTAGTGCGTCGTTAGCGTAATAAGCATTTGCGGCGAAGGCAGCTTAATGGAATTGAGCGGCAGAGGATACGGTAAAACCGGTACTGCAAGTTGCTGCCAGCATACTTGACGAGTTGTGGGCCAGTAGTGGGTAGCCTCTGGCTTCCGGCAGACGGGACGCTCACAGTTCAGACGGCCTTGACAGCACCATGGCTTTCCTGAGAGCTGGTTTTTCTTTTGCTGCTGTTCCAGTTTGGCTTGGAGCGGCGTGCGCCTGACTTTTGCGGGGGATTGACGTTTTGTTTACCCGTTCTCTTCTTGTGGGACTTAGGCGGCGTTGCTTTCAAACGTGCCGATACGCCGGCTCCGGTTTTGTCCTGAGCAGCTTGACTGCCTGTACCAGCTGCGCTGTCAAGGCCCCCATTGTGGCAGCTCTTAGCGTCGCGGTAGTCTTCGCTCGGAATTTTCTGCCGAATCAGCTTTTCAATACTGTGCAGATATTTGATCTCAGGGCCATCGCAAAATGAAATCGCGCTGCCCGATGCGCCAGCCCTGGCCGTCCGGCCAATGCGATGAACATAAGCTTCGGGCGTTTCGGGAAGCTCATAATTTATAACATGAGAGACACCATCGATATCGATACCACGCGCTGCGATATCCGTGGCAACCAGCACCTGGACCTTGGAGTGCCTGAACGCTTCAAGGGCACGCTCGCGTTGGTTCTGGCTCTTGTTGCCGTGGATTGCTGCAGCACGAATTCCAGCTCCTTCAAGGTGCTTGGCAACCCGGTCAGCTCCGCGTTTTGTCCGCGCAAAAACAATCGTACGCTCCATCTTTTGGTTCCTGATAAGCGATGCAAGCGCTAAACGTTTTTCACCTGCCCCAATATGGATGACACGCTGGCTGATGCGCTCTGCCGTTGTGCTCACCGGCGTGACAGAGATGCGTTTGGGATCGCGCAGAAAGTCTCGTGCAAGTTGAGATATCGATGCGGGCATCGTAGCGGAGAAAAACAGTATTTGACGATCGCTCGGCAAGTGCGAGACCACAGTGCGAATTGGTTTCAAAAAACCGAGGTCTAGCATCTGGTCGGCCTCATCCATGACGAGCACTTCAGTTTGACTGAGTTGGAGTGTGCCCGATGCAATATGGTCGAGGAGGCGGCCTGGAGTGGCGACGAGGACATCAACACCGCGTGCCAGTTTCCTGGCTTGAGGCGCATGCTTTACGCCACCGAAAACCGTTGCGATCGATAACGACATATCGCTTGCGAGCAATGTGAAGCTTTCTGCGATCTGAGATGCCAGCTCACGTGTGGGGGACAGGATGAGTGTGCGGGCACCTTTCCGCGGCGGTATCTGCTTACTGGTAGCCATCTTGTGCAAAATCGGCAACGCAAATGCAGCGGTTTTACCGGTGCCGGTCTGGGCGATACCAAGGATATCGTGACCTAAAATGGCGGGCGGTATGGCCTGCACCTGAATCGGGGTTGGTTTATCGTAACCTGCACGGTTGAGGCCCTCTAAAACACTGGCGGCCAGGCCTAAATCAGAAAATGTCTTCACGTGTTGCCTTTCTGGATATTCATTATGGATGCTACCTTTATTCATACATATGCAAATTTGACTTTCGTCTATGAGAAAACCATTTCCGGCAGTTTTAATCTTTTCGCAAATACTGCTCTGCAGGCGATATCCCGTTATGCAATTGCGGGCTTCGCCAAGCGTATCATCAACTGGAGCCGGGAAGGCATTTACTGGCAATTGGATTTTGGCGCATTGCGCGCTGGATTTCTGATATCCGCGCTTATGATGCTTATAATCCTATCCCGCGCCGCAATCTCTGGCGCGTGCATTGGCAGGGATGTCACTGGCGCCAGCAAGTCCTGCTTAAGAAAGGGGCGCAATGAATGCAAAACATGCAAAGATAGTGACTTTACGAGACATCGGTGTTCCTTCCCGGAACGTTCTAAGGCAACGCCTTTAGCATCACTTCGCTTAAGTCATCGAGCCCTTGAATCTTAGGCTTGCATCCGAGAATGGCGCCCCCTCCTCTTTGTTGTATTTTCAGTCTAACGGATCTTCAGCAGGCCTGAGGCAGACTTGAGAATTAGTTTTCACAAATCAATCAAAGAGCGCTATTCAGCTTGAATATTGGAGACAGCCAGTTTGCCATTGCGACGGTCGGTTTCCGTATCAAAGGAAACTTTCTGGCCTTCGTTTAGGCCATAGATGCCCGCACGTTCCAGTGCTGAGATATGAACAAAAACATCTTTGCTGCCGTCATCAGGTTGAATAAAGCCGAAACCTTTGGCTGTGTTGAAGAATTTTACAGTTCCAGATTGCATAAAATTTTGCCTTTGCAGGTGCTAACGCGTGGAACACGCACTATGCGCGCCACGTACTTTTGTCGAAAATGGGGAGTATCTAGATCGCACGCCTAGCAGTGCAAAAGGCGAAACGGCCCGGTTGTCCGGCCAATATCGATATAATATGATAACACATTTTGGGTGTTTGGAACAGAAAAATAAATTTTGCGATCGAGGTAACTGCAAAACCCGTAAAACAGCATGAATTTCTGATTTTCATGAGATTTTTTTGCAGCGGCCGCAGCCAATTTACGTCCGGTTACGTCCGATTAAATTACCGACGATATGGCACGGCAGACTTTACCAGATCTGACATATGCGTGTTCATAAGGCCCTCCTCAAGGAAGCAGACATCGACATTCCGCTTGATCAGCTGTCGCCCCAGGCAGGTCAAAGACCTGGTAAGAAAGCGGCGATACAGACCACTAAAGGGCGGTATCGATCTGCGGTTACGATCAGTTTTTGAAATGATCGTCAAGGGTGGCAGCGTTCGATTTCACTCCAGCGTTTGCTTGTTTGGGCTTTCCACCGGCCGGCAGCGCTCCGCCTATATGAAACTGGAGAGCGGCGTCATATTGATATAATACCAATCCATATATTAACTGACACACTCCATAATCCAGGGATATCCGGT
>CAWUIN010000160.1:0-4270 GCA_963922535.1 uncultured Hyphomicrobiaceae bacterium
AGAGGGATATGGAATGAGAAAAATCAATTATTTTCAATGTGTTGGTCATTATGGATACACATCATGAGCCAGGATGTAATCAGCGGCGGCAAGATAAACAAGCAGATCGTAGGCCCCGTTCAGAGCATGCGGTGGAATGTTATGAATGGCGCTTTCGTGCTGCAGATGGCCAGGGAAGCAGTTGTGTTCGAAGACGGCAAATTCCTCAGAATAGAAACCGTGTGGCAGGACGTGCCTATCGTCGACAATGCCGGTAGAATTGAGCTGTCACGGCAACAGCACATTACGATATCGGAGATTATTGAAGATGGCTGAGGCACGGGAACACAGGCGCGTTCTCCAAGTGCAGATAAATGAGGTTGATGTGCTCAGAAGAAGCAGGGCAAATGAACGAAGTAGCTGTAACATTCATAAATCACGGCACCAGCTGCCGGCTCATCCTCGCGATGTCTCGATGATGATTGATCATTCATCCTTCGATTGTGCTGCAAGTGTGGAAGAATAGCATTTGTTTGTCCATTCAAGAGCTGCTCTTTTCCGTGCGTGCGGAAAAAATGTCTGCTCAAGACCCAGTTTGATGAACTA
This sequence comes from uncultured Hyphomicrobiaceae bacterium, assembly GCA_963922535.1. Classification (GTDB taxonomy): domain Bacteria; phylum Pseudomonadota; class Alphaproteobacteria; order Rhizobiales; family Hyphomicrobiaceae; genus Tectiglobus. The sequence continues at coordinate 586 of CAWUIN010000160.1, forward strand.
TGTGCCACGGCAGTGGCTAATCATACGAGCCAAAGAGGCTTGTGATAGCGCGAAGGAAATCTGGTCTGTTCAGCATTTAGGATAATCGGACGGGACAGTCACACTGCCCCCACCACCACCGCCCTTCTTGTTCGCGAGAAGCCGAATAAGCTTTTCTCGAGGCGTCAAGTCACAGAAATCCGCCCCATGGTCTGCCGCCAAAGGCGCGAATGATTTGCGCTTGTCTGTCTTCGTGTGCGACGGCTTGCGTACCAGCGTCGAAGCTTTTTCGAAGACGCTTAACGGAATTCTTGCGATAATTTCACCTTGTTTTCCGGCTAGAAAAACACCAGTAAGCTCACCGGACAAGAGGCAATCCTCACCGTTAAAATTTTTGCCATATACACGATCCGCAACGATCTTGACGTTGCTTAGAGCCAGTCGGACACGAATATTTTTCCGATCGCTCGCTGCTAGTTTTTCCAGTTCTTTGCGACTGAGCTTGATCTTTGAAATGTCAACGATGCGATCTACACCGACAGTGCCATAGCATCTCAACTTCTTGGCGGCGCCAATCGTTCTGGCGATCTCACCCGCATGCGCAATATCAACCAATTCTGCAATCCGCTTTGAGGGATGCCACCGCCTCACGCTCTCAAAATTGTTTGACAAGTCGAATGAAAACGAATTCGTTCCATATACGCGAAGAACTTTCGATCCCAGTTCGAGGACCTGTGTATATTTGTGCGGTTTGGATACTTCGGTGTGGTAACGGGGAAAAATCCGTCCATTTGGATCAAATTTGTCAACTCGTACCAGAGCAACTAACGACAATTGTCGTGGCATTAATTTTCTGATCTCATCAAGCAGAGACCTTAGGACGGATGCGTTGCGCTCACCCTCGAATGCCGGATCTCCGTCTTCAAGCTCCATCGGGTCGAACACATACAGCTGACTCAAACACTTGGTCGCAGGATTCGATACGCATTCATCTGGCATGCCAAGATCTTTCAACGGCATGCTGTCAATCATCAGCGCTTCTATGAAACCTCGGCGTGCTGTTGGCCTCTCCTTCGAAATGCGTTGCCAAGAAATTGGCACCAGCAAATGTTTTGCCTTGATACCATCACGCAGAGCTGATTCTTGCCAAGAATTTCGTCTACCTTTACTCGACTTCCATCGTTCGGCGTCTTTAACAGCAAGTTGACCGGCTAAATTCTGAATCGCGGCTTTATCAAAGTACTTGTCCATGCCGTCAGTTTTTAGGACAGCGTACATGATTTGGGCACCGCTGCGAGTGAGCCGGGCTTCCAGCAACGGGCCGGCACGCGTGGTAACAGTAGGCAACCGCACAGGCGCAACCTTATTGATCCGCAAAAATTGCCTGGCTGCAATCATACGTCTGATTGTCTTAATATGCGCTGTAGCCCGATTCCGAAATTCGGTGCGGCGCCCTCCTGCAAGAACAGTCGATTGAATCCGCATGCCCAAGTGGTCACTGAGTTTTTGCGGCGGAACAACAAATGCGATCGGGAGGCGAGCCGCAGGTATGGTTTTGCGCAAAGGGCAGGCACGGAGGCCACGATGAACGCCCGGAAACGAGACATAGTATTGGTGATATTCATCATTAAATGAAAGGCCAGACTTGTATTTTGTGGTTGGAGTTGTGGACATTAATTTGAACGAGAAAGAACGGTCTGGCGGAAGCGTCGTACACGCTTCGCTAATTTGGGACGAACTCAACTGGCTTTTCGCCATTGAACTGTAAGATACGTCAGTCGTCTCAAAGGCCGCGTCAGTAAAATCGGCGCCGTCGAGCCTTGAACCTACAAAATATGCTAGATTGAGTTTGGCGCCTCGAAACTTGGCGCCGCGGAGGTCCGAGAACTGAAAATTGGCCAATCGCAGATCGGCGTTCGAAAAATCCGCACCTCGCAGATCCGCACCGACCCACTGGCTGTTCTTGGCCTGCGCTCCAACAAACGAACTGCCGCGTCCTAATGCAAATGCATGAAATGTCAGTTCAAGATTTGCTTGGTCAAAAACGGAATTTTCAAAGTTTGCCCAAGAGAACGACGCCCCCTTAAATTTTGCTCCCCGTGCCATTACGCCAGAAAAATTGGTCGCCTTGAGATTTGCACGCTCAAATCGAGCACCGGACAATTGCGCATGAGCAAGATGCAGCCCCGCAAAATCGCGCCCATCCATACTTCGGCCAAGTTTGACTAGATTTTCAAGTGCCTGGCGCTGACCCACGTCCCCCTTAGATCGATTTCGGATCGCGCGCCCAAGAATGTCCTGCATGGCGTTTTCGGACATTGCTGCTAGTCCCTCTTTCGACAACAGCTTCTCAACAGCCGACAGATTGAATTGGTCAAGTTGCTGCCAAGCTTTCGATGCGTTGGCATTATTGCTCGGAAGCTTTCTAAGTTTTTCTTCCAAACGGCGGTACTTTTTGCTGAGCTCTGTCGCCTTTCGTTGCAGGCCGTCGTTTGAGACATTGAGCTTCAAGAGGCGATCCTCCAGGGCTTTCAGAACCTGCGGGCGCAATCCGGGACAATTAACCGTAATACGGCCAAACGCAGAGACAGTCGCATTTGTGACGTTACAATCGCCTGTCACCGTGGTCTGGGCAGCGACACCGTCGGCGCTAAATGTAAGGGCGAAAAGGAGAAATCTAAATATGATCCAACGGCTAGGGCTGACGTGAGCAATTGACATTGACATTACCATTGACGTTTGAGCCTGTGATATTGCAATCACCTGTGATATTGGTATCACCGGCTGAGGTGGCCGGTTGTAGGCGAGACGTTGCAGGCGGTCCTTTTAGATACGACGATAAAAGACTTACCGTTGTTGACAACAGATTTGGATATACAAATGTCAGGACAACTGAAGCTGCAATGCACGCTATCGCGAAGCTCTTTGCTAGCCGCCCGAGTGATCGACTTCGCATCTTGAGCGACGAGATCAGCTCTGAAATATCACGTTCAAAGCTCTCGTTTCGTATCGTCACTCTGTTGCGATTGCAAAGTTCACTGATATCATCTGGTACTTCGGATGCTTCCGGCATAGGCGCACCTTCGATACAGACTGGAATGACGTTGATATTGTTTTGCAGCCCGGCTGCGACTTCCATTCGCACGTGGTCGCCTTCCTGGAATAGCCGCCTTTCATTCGTGGCGTTCCTGCTATTAACCCAGTTCGGACCAATCAGGACCAACATAATTTGCGATTGCGTTAGAGCCGAGAACATCTCTGTTCGAAAATTCTTGCCGGTAGGGATCGACGAGATGTCGAGAAAGACGTGGTCGTCCCCGAATTGAGCGGCCAACCGATCCCGAATGCGTCCTGCATATGCGCCGGTATCAGCCCGCCGATAACTCAAAAATATACCTGTACCTGGTCTAAACACCGCTAAAACCTCTAAGTAGGCGCTTAAGAATAAGTGAAGCGCATTTTCGTTTGGAAGCAACCAGATCCCGAATATCGAACGAGAGAAACTGTAGCTTTTATTTTTGAGCATCTCCTAACTCAAGAGATGCCGCTATCAAGACTTTACATTTATTCGAAAAATAAACCATATTCTTGTTGATTTTGTGCAGTCTCTGATGTCTGCAGTGGGCCACTACGGACAATACGATAACTATTTCGACAGGAACGCTCTACTATTAAAAGCTGCCGGAGTAAAAAACAGAACATTCGC
>CAWUIN010000161.1:0-4165 GCA_963922535.1 uncultured Hyphomicrobiaceae bacterium
CGGCCGAATCAGTCAAGCCTATTTTCCACAATTTGCGATGAATAAAAAGGGCTAGTCCAAAGCATATGGGCATTAAGATGGAGCAGATAGACTTTAGGACAGCAAACATGGCGATGTTAAATCCATAAAAACCGGCTTTCCTGCAACGAAGACGGCGACCAGGCGCGGGGCTTTGGGATCACGATCGTTAATTACGACCACATCTGCGCGTTTGCCTGTTGTGAGACTTCCGCGATCTGTAAAGCCTGCAGCTTCGGCCGGATTGGCTGAAATTAATCTCCATGCTTCTGGCAAACCACATATGCCATCACGCACAAGCTTAAATGCGGCATGCAATGGGGCTGGATAGTAATAATCTGTCGCCAGAACGGTACACATGCCTTTTACAATTGCCTCAGTCGCTGACAGGTGCCCAGTGTGGCTACAGCCCCGCAGAACATTAGGTGCGCCGAGAATGGTATGTTCATCATGTGCACGGGCGTTAGCTGCTGTTTCTATATTAGTCGGAAATTCACTGGCACGAGCGCCAAGGTTTCGGAACCACATACGCTGCTCCGGCGAGGTTTCATCATGCGCCAGCAGGGTCGCGCCGGCTTCTCGTGCGGCAGCAGCCATGCGTTCAATAGCACCATTAACCTCATCGCGGCGTTCCCAGACACGGGCCATCAGGGCCTTGAAATCCTCGACGCTCAAGCCCGCGCGTTGTGCCATTTTTTCAATCTTACCACCTTTGCGGGTGCCTGCGATAGACTCGGTCGTATGGTCATTAAAGGCCAGAATAACGTTTGGTTCATCGGCCAGCCAACCAGCAACTTCGGCTGCCGTATCCAGTGCAAATGTCTCCCATCGAATGTGAAGATGCGTGCTACAATGCAGATTCGGACGTTCACGGTTGAGAACCTCGCGCACGGTGCGGCCGCGCTCGATACTGCGCTCGCCTGGCTCCCAGGACACCGTCAAGCCGTGGTAAGCTGTTGTAATGCCATTTGCGATTAACTGGCGATCAGCTTCTCTTAGCGCCAGAGCGATATCAAAGCTGACACCAGTGCGTGGTGTGATTATATGCTCAAAAGCGTCGCCATGTATATCCACAATACCTGGCAGCACAAGGCAACCTGCTGCATCGAACTGTCTGGCATTCGTATCTGTGGGAGCGTCATTCTTATCAATTTGGCCATCGTGAAATGTGATATCGCGCTTTGTGAGACTATTATCATCAAGCACCCGGCCATGAACAATTGTCCAGGCATTTGATGTTGTCTGGAAGCTGTTTTGTTGCACATGGTTGGTGAAATTCACACTACTGTCATTCAAAGCACGTATCCCCCTTAATATTCGTTGGATGTAAGTGCATCAATTTTGTTTGCGTGTAGTATATGGGAGAGACGAAATTATGTTTCGTGCACTAATTGCAGTAATCTTTTTGATGTCTGCGGCTCCGGCATTTGCCGAAAAAGTCAAATTTGCTGTCACTGACATTGAAGGCCTGGAAGCTTTACAGCAAGAGTTTGGCCCCTTTTCAAAAGCTCTTGAAAAATCAACGGGTCTTGAAATCGAACTTTTTGCTGTAAATTCGCGTACAGCTGCCGTTGAAGCCATGCGTGCAAAGCAAGTGGACTTCGTTCTTACCGGTCCAGCTGAGTATGTTGTTATCAAATCGCTTACAGATTCGAAAATTGTTGTTGCCTGGCAGCGTCCTGACTATTTCGCTCAGATCGTTGTGATGGCCGATGGCCCGATCAAAAACGTCAGCGATCTCAAAGGTAAGACGGTGACCTTCGGTTCTGTCGGCTCAACATCACAGCATCTCGGACCAGCCCAGGCTCTGGCTGACCTTGGCTTGAAATATGGTGCCGACTATGATGCCCAAATCATTTCGCGGAATACGGCTGTGCAAGCCATGATCCGCGGCGATGTTGCAGGTGTTGGCATGAACTTCAGCCATCTAATGAGAATTCGCAAGGCATTCCCGGACAAAGCGTTCACTGTCGTCGCCCGTGGTCGTGACCTGCCTAATGATATTCTTGTTGCGCGTAAAGATGTATCTGACGAGGTCTTCAATAAGATACGCGATGCTTTTGTGAAGGATGGCGAGGCTATCATGTCCGCGATCCTCAAAGGCGATGACAACAAGAAATACAGCGGCGGCTTCTTCCTATCTAAAGTGAGCGACACGGACTACGATTACGTTCGCTCAATGTATAAGACTATTGGCGTTAATAGCTTCTCAAAGTTTGTTGGCGACTAGGCACAGCTCTTATTATTTATAATACAGCGAAGGGAGCTTTAACGTTCCCTTCGGATATGATTTTTTTATGGGGACCTCGAAAAATTGGGTTCCAACGCCGATAAAAGAAAATTTGTCTTTTAAATTCAATGATCGCGATAGCGGTTTAATCAATTTTTCGAGGTCCCCCTTATGGCTTCGAGAGAGGCGGTTTTGACATGGGGCATGAGACGCCATCTACAGCATCTGATGAGCCTGCTGTCGAAGTGAGTAGCTTAGCAAAGGCTTACGGGCGAGAGCAAGCTGTGTTTTCCGATGTTCAGCTGAGTGTTCAGCCTGGTGAGCGTGTGGCATTTATTGGTGTCAACGGTTCTGGCAAATCGACACTTCTCAAATGTATCATCGGGCTGCATGCCAGTTCAGCTGGAACCGTGACGGCATTGGGTGAGACGTTCACGGGCTATCCAGGTGTTGCACAGCGCTTGCGCATACGGAAAAAAACAGGCTTTGTTTTTCAACATCATGGCCTGGTGAAGCGGTTGTCTGTTTTATCTAACGTGGTCCACGGCATGCTCGGATATCCCGGCTCATGGCGGGCTACCGTGCAGACCCTGGCGCCGTCCGTATGGCGTGAAGATGCCATGCGTGCGCTTGAGGCCGTCGCGTTAAGCGATAAAGCAATGCATCGGGCCGATGCTCTGTCTGGCGGGCAGCAACAACGTGTTGCCATAGCTCGTGCACTTATTCGCAAGCCTGTATTGATAATTGCAGATGAGCCGGCGGCCAGCCTGGACCCGGCGGCTGGTCGCGATATTATGGATGTATTCTCTAATCTTGTGCGAAACGAGGGGATTACGTTGCTCTTTACGTCCCATGATATGGAGCACGCTGTTACATATTCTGACCGTATCGTCGCGTTGAAGCATGGCGGTGTCTTTTTCGACAAACCGAGCTCTGCAGTGACGGATGAGATGCTGGCGGAGGTTTTCGTTTAATGACGCGTCATTCAACACCGAGCCGCCTGGCAAATGTGTCAGCTGGAACGTTCACCATTCTTGTGGCTCTGGCAGCGCTTATAATTGTTTCGGCTGGCGATGTTGCGCCATCTCCAGAACGTCTGGCCAGAGGACTGCCTGCAATGGCTGATTTGGTTGGCCGTATGATGCCGCCAGAAACCGACCCTGCTTTTTTGCAGCGTATGCTGTGGCGCATCGTGGAAACCTTCCAAATAGCGCTGGTCGGCACCGCTGTTGGCATTTTTCTCAGTTTACCCATGGCTTGGCTTGCAGCGCGTGGTGTTACTCCGCTTGGGTTTGCGAGCTATCTTTTCAAAGCGCTTATTTCACTATTCCGGACGATACCAGATCTGGTTTGGGCGCTATTGTTTGTGGCAGCTGTTGGCCTTGGGGCGGTTGCTGGTACGATGACTATCATTGTAGATACGATTGGCTTCTGCGGGCGTTTTTTTGCCGAAGCAATGGAAGATGCTGATAAGGAGCCGCAACAAGCATTGGAAGCACATGGCGCCAGCCGCTTTTCAATTCTCCTGGCAGCCGTTGTGCCTGATGCCATGCCATCAATGATCAACACGTCGCTTTTTGCACTTGAAAAAGCTGTTCGTTCTTCTGTTGTGCTCGGTTTGGTCGGTGCAGGTGGTATTGGCCAGGAGCTTAAAGTGGCGTTTGATCTTTTTCAGTATCAAAAAGCTTCCGCGATTATATTATCTATCTTCGTTATCGTACTTGTAATGGAATTTATCACAGATTATTTACGGACACGTATAAGTTAAAGTCGAAGTACCAGCATGTTGAGCTTCCTAATGTGCAGCCGGCCAAAGCCTTGATTGGCTTGGTGTAGCTGCGAAGCTGATTTGTCACAATAAACCTGGGCGTACCGAACTGATTGATCAATTTCTTCAGAAATCGCTTTGCAGCCTTT
>CAWUIN010000162.1:0-4131 GCA_963922535.1 uncultured Hyphomicrobiaceae bacterium
AGCTGCTGGGGAGCAGCCGGTCCATCCCATTAGGATACACCGCCTCAGCGATTCTTACCGTCACCAACTTTTGCGAATAGCTCTCGGCTGAGTGTTGACCTGCTACTACTCGATGGCGGTGCAGTACGTACAAATTTAACATTAGAGGTACGTCCGACACAACGTGAAACTAAGCTTGCCGACATTCTGAACGTAATCGACGCAAAGCTGCCACGCGAGAGAGCTTCAGGTGCGGTTGTCTATTGTGCGACGCGTGGCGCAACCGAAAAGGTCGCCGAATTTCTAAAACAACAGGGGCTCGCCGCTGCCCGCTTTCATGCCGGGTTAACACCTGAGGAGAAGAGAGAGATTCAAGAGAAGTTCCGCAAAGGTAATCTTAGGATTATCGCCGCCACCAACGCGTTCGGCATGGGAATTGATAAGCCCGATATTCGACTCGTTGTCCATGGTGATATTCCTGGATCGCTGGAAAACTATTTACAGGAAGCCGGCCGTGCGGGACGCGATCGAGAGCATGCGAATTGTGTATTACTGTTCGCCAACGATGATGTGGAACGTCAGTTTTCACTTTCAGCGCGCTCGCGTTTGGCGCGCCATGAGATCGGCGCGATTCTCAAGGCACTTCGCCGGCTAAGAGACAAAACATCGAAAAACGGTAAGGTCATCGCTACGTCCGGTGAGATCGTACGAGCCGAACGCGATCAAGAGTTTGAGCGTGATAGTGCAACCGATGATACGCGCGTCAAAACAGCTGTTTCGTGGCTTGAAGAGGCTAAACTACTAAGTCGCGAGGAAAACCGGGTGCAGGTATTCCCGTCATCATTGCGGATAAGAAAACTGGAAGAGGCCGAGAAGATCGTTGCTGATGCAAAAATCACCGGTATGCGGCGCAAACAGCTTTTAGATATCGTCCGCCACCTTATGAACGCGAAGCCGGATCAAGGTATTTCAACCGATGAATTAACGGGAGCCAGCGGTCTAACCGGAACTAAATTAAACAAGGCTATGGCGGATCTGGAGACGCTTGGCATTGCAAGCAATGATGTGGCAGTCACCGTCTTCGTTCACGTAGGTGTCAAGGGGCATTCGCCGCAACGATTAGCACAGGCTGCGAAGCTTGAGGCCGATCTGGTTCAGCTGATGCGCGAGGCCGCTCCTGATGCCGAGGTTAACGAGACATTACCTTTTAATCTTACGCAAGCTTGTCAAGCTCTTCGCAACCAAGGCTATAATAATGTACGCCCTGATATCATCGAAAAGTTACTGCATGGTATTGCAGGTGATGGGCGTGATCAAGATGGAGGAATGGGAAGCATCCGGCTGCGCAAGGTTTCGCGAAACGCTCTTATGGTAATGCTGCAACGGAAATGGATAGCCCTTGAGCATACTGCAATCATTCGGCGAAGAGGAGCAGAACTTCTGCTCGGCCATTTGACCGACAAAGTTCCGAAAGGCAAAACCGGAACAGACCTTCAGGTCGAAACCACCATGGGTGACTTGTTGGCGGCGCTTAATGGTGACGCTTTCATACGCGATGCGGTGAAGAACATGAACAAGCTAATGGAGCGTGCCCTCCTCTGGTTACACGAACAGGAAGTGGTGACCCTCGGTAAGGGGCTGACGGTATTCCGGCCGGCGATGACGGTGCATCTTAGCCCCGGAAAAGATCGTTTTACCCAACAGAACTTTAAGCCACTAGAAGAACACTATCGCGAGCAGACGATACAGACGCATGTGATGGCAGCTTATGCTGAGAAGGGCCTCAATGGGATGGAGCACGCACTAAAGCTGTCCGAGGACTACTTTGTGCTCGATCGCGACGCTTTTCTAAAACGCTGGCTGCCTGAGCGGAAAACGGATATCAAGCGCCAGACGACGAGTTCTTCATGGAAGATGATCGTCGATGTTCTTAACAATCCAGCGCAACAAAAAATCGTTGCCGATGATCGAGAACAAACTAATGTCCTCGTATTAGCAGGCCCTGGGTCAGGTAAGACGCGGGTTCTCGTGCACCGCATCGCATACCTGGTCCGCGTACGACGTGAGGACCCTCGTGGTATTTTGGTGCTTACTTACAATCGGCATGCGGCTGCCGAAATAAGGACGCGCCTTCGGAATTTGATCGACAATGATGCAAGCGGCATCATTGTCTCCACCTGCCACGCTTTCGCGATGCGTCTTATGGGTATAAGTTTTGTTGGTGCTGCTGAAAGCGAGCACGACTTCGATAGCATTATATTAGATGCGGTACGTCAACTCAATGGTGAGGGTCTGACAAGACAGGAAGCGGAGGCACAGCGCGACGTTCTAATTCATGGCTATCGGTGGATTCTCGTTGATGAATATCAGGATATAGGCCAAGAGGAGTATGATCTCATCGCCGCCGTGGCCGGTCGCTCCGTGAATGACCCCGACCTGCGTCTCAGCTTATTTGCCGTAGGAGATGACGACCAGAACATCTATGCTTTCAACGGAGCATCGATCGATTTCATTCGCAAGTTTGATGCAGACTATAAAGCAAAGCCGAAATTCCTGATTGAGAACTATCGTTCGACCCATCATATCATCGACGCTGCCAATGATGTGATATGCCAAGCATCCGAGCGCATGAAAACCGGTCACGACATCACCGTAGACGGAAAGCGGAAGAAAGATCCGCACGGAGGAAAGTCGGCATCGCTTGATGCTCTAGGCATGGGACGCGTGCAGCTTCTCACATGTCCTTCTGGAGATGCAGCTCAAGCCATAGCAGCGGTAGAAGAGCTTCAACGGCTCTCACAGCTGACTCCGGACTGGAGCTGGTCGCATGCTGCGATCATCTCACGCGACTGGAAGCAATTGGGGCCGGTCCGCGCTTACGCGGAGGCGCTCGGTATTCCCGTCGAGATGGCTAACGAAAGATTGCCAAGTATCTGGCACCTGCGTGAAATGCAAAACTTTGTAGCCAAGTTGCGCAGTCAGGCCGCAAAGTTGCTCAGCATCTCGGACTTGCTGGAACTGCTGAATGGTTTGGGCTGCAACCGGTGGATCGATTTGATCGTTGAAGGCATTGCAGCGCTTGAACACGAAATTACCGACAAATCCATGCCGGTTCCCGATCTCGTCGAATGGTTTGCTGAATGGGCTCGAGATACACGAAGCACACAACGAGGATTGCTTCTGCTGACCGCCCATCGGGCCAAGGGGCTGGAATTCGATGATGTCGTGATTTTAGATGGAGACTGGCAACGATTATCAAAAAAAGAAGATGCAGACGCGCCGCGCCGCTTGTTTTATGTTGCCATGACGCGCGCCTGCCGTAGTCTGGCAGTATTGACAAAAAGCACACACCCATTTCTCAGATCCCAACAGGACGCGGTGCTGCAACGGCAGGCCACGCCTGATGTGGTTAAATTGTCAGGAAGCCTTCATCATTATGAGATGCTTAATATGGGATTGGTGAATTTGTCTTGGGCGGGAAGGCTTGAGAAGCAAGACCCTACGCTCGACAGGATTTCTCGGGCGCAAGTTGGCGATCCGGTAACCCTCTCTTTCATAGATGGTTCGTGGATGATATGCGATGCAGAGGATCAACCTCTCGGCTGCATGGCGAGAAAATTTAGTCCACCCGAAGGACGCAGCTTTCTTCGCGGCGAGATCGGAGCTGTCGTCTGCTGGCGCAAGAGTTATAACGAGGAAAAGTACCGCGAGCACATTCTTCGAGAAGAATGGGAAACCGTCTTGCCAGAATTGGTCTTTAGCTAAAAAAGGATTTTGCAAGGAGGTCAGATTTAATACAAGCTTACCGAAGTGGCGAAGACTTTGTTTCTGTCTCGACATACTTTGGCTCCATCAAAACAGACGCTGTCATCATCGACCGTAGTGATTCTTGCCCATGTCCGATCTCCCGGAATTTTCAGGACTGCTTTTTGTGCTGTCATTGGTTATTCATCCTAATCACACCACCAGTGAAACGGCTTTGGAACGATGTAACTGTCTCATAGTAATCCCCAGGGATTGCCGGATTTACAGACCAGGCGCCGCTCGCTTGCTGTTTCATCGAATGTCCAGCCGCCTTCGCCATTGGCATCGGCAGCAAACATATCATCGCAAATTTCTTCGTGCTGTTTCGGCTTCATGATGCCCCCGCCT
>CAWUIN010000163.1:0-4127 GCA_963922535.1 uncultured Hyphomicrobiaceae bacterium
GCTTTGATATCTGCATAACGCAAATCGCTAAGCGGTTCGCTGCAAATAACAAGCAGAATCAATGCGCTATCTGGTTAGTGCGCAAAAATTCGAAATCATTCGAAAAGTGTCTTGCGTGGGGCTGTGGAAAAATCCAGGATTGGCCGGAACATGACGGCTGATATGTGTGGCCGGCAATCAAGGTGAGATTTCATACCCTCGCGCGCCGGTCATCACGGCAAATACACCACAACTGCGAGAAAACTCTGGTGCGGTCAGACAACGTCAGTAAAGGGGACTAAGATGGTGAGTAATGCGTGTGAATGGTGATGCTTCTGATGGGCCAAACTCGAGCATCACAATCCCACAGCATTCCTGCAGCGCACACAGCCGCTCATGCCAACAATAGCGGCCACTCAAACAGGCTCTTTTTTAGCATATTTACCGTAACATAACTACAACGCGCAGCTGTTCATTGACAACAGGCTATTTCATAATGAGGCGAGGCAATGAGGCGCATTTTTATCACACACTATTGCACCAGCACGTATTACTGTATATCTATAATGTCGGTTCAATAGCTAAGAGCAGACTAACTATATGAAGCATAAGCAAGCTTGGAACAAGGGTGTAGACCCTTGGAATAAAGGACTTGTCGTTGGCCCTAAGAAGCATCTTGAGCCCAGCCACGTTCAGCAGATTGGCAAGAAGCTTAAGGAGTTCGGCCGCGTACGGGATCTGGCTCTTTTTCGCCTCGGCATAGATACAATGCTGCCCGGCCATGAGCTCGTAAAAATGAAGATAGATGACGTGGTGCGTGGCGAATACATCAGAGCTGATTACGAGGTCAAACATCCAACAAAAGACAACGCCACATTTCGCATCCCCTTAAGTAAAGTCACACAAAAAGCGGTTTACAACTGGCTGGATGTTATGGACGAGGCCGAGGACGTGTGGCTCTTTCCCGGCAGAGGACGCCGGGACGGCGAGCGCTACATGACAGCACGTCAATACGCACGCTTGTGCAACCAGTGGTTTATGATGATTGGGCTGGATCCAGCTGATTATGGCACGCATTCAATACGACGCTGCCGTGCGATGCAAGCCTATAACGCATCGAACGGAAATGTGTTTGTGCCTCAAATCTGCTTGGGTCATGTGAAGCCAGAAACGACGATGGCATACCTGGGCTTGCTTCAACAAGACGCTGATATCGAGCGCATTTTGAAACAGGTTACGGTGTAATATGCCAAGTAGCGGAAAAAAAGCGTTTTTGGAAAATTATACAAGCGCTTCTTACAATTGCATTTATCGGGTGTGTCTGGAGAATGCAGCATCCTATCACGCCTGTTTTCAAAAAAACGCAACGGTTGAATATTCTCCAAATGTTGCACTGCACTTTCCAGGAGTTGGGTCACTAACAATTATCAGCCCACGCTGCGCATTCCGGAGTATCCGGCGACGACTGCGAATTGCCGAAATAGTTGGCGCTTCGGGCTATCGCTTGACGACATGGATCGACCTCCAATATAACATTCAACAAAATGCTTGAATGATGAAAGAAGATCAATCGTCGCTCCAGACCGCATGCGACTGTGACGGAGGCTTCCTTGGACGTGTTTCTCTTGAGCAATGAGCCGTATATCAGGCTGGCGGCATTTGCTTCGGTCTTCACCCTTATGGCGCTGTGGGAGATTCGTGCCCCGCGCCGGGGCCAGGCGATCCCACGGATCAAGCGGTGGCCGAGCAACATCGGCATTGTGATCCTCGATACCGTCGTCGTGCGCGTTCTGTTCCCGACGACAGCCGTTGGTCTCGCGCTTCTGGCAGAAGCGCAGGGTTTTGGTCTCTTTAATGCGTGGCCAGTGCCTTATACGTTGGCTGTAGTCGTCGCCGTCATCCTTCTCGACTTCGCCATCTATCTGCAGCACGTGCTGTTCCACGCCGTTCCAGCACTTTGGCGGCTGCACCGGATGCACCACGCTGACCTTGAATTCGACCTGACGACAGGTGCGCGCTTTCATCCGATCGAGATCATCCTTTCGATGGTAATCAAGCTGATGGTGATTGGCGCGCTCGGTGCGCCTGCCGTCGCCGTGCTGATTTTCGAGGTCTTGCTGAACGCGACAGCTATGTTCAACCACTCGAATGCGCGTTTGCCGGAACGGTTCGACCGTGTGCTCAGATGGTTGGTTGTGACGCCGGACATGCATCGCGTGCATCACTCAGTCGTCATGCGAGAGACAAACTCGAACTTCGGCTTCAACCTGCCTTGGTGGGACCGGTTGTTCGGAACCTACCGAGCACAGCCGCAAGCGGGCCACGAAGGCATGACCATCGGTGTGGAGGAAATTCGTGAGCCGGCAGAACAGCACCTCGATCGCATGCTGACGCAGCCATTCCGCAAGGGCGACAACTCCTATGCACTTGGTCGGCGGGAGGCGGCAGAATAGAAGATATTCTCCATGCGTACTTTTTTCGTCCTTAGCAAACCGCCTGACGGCACTGAGTGGCAAAGAAGCGTTTGAGACAGCCAACTGTGAGCCAAGCCGCAAAGTCCGCACCGGGTCATAAGAATGCGTCAATTCGCGCAACCGACACACTCGAAGATACTCGAACGACGGACCAACACGAAAAAATTTGTCACACTTTCCGCTTATCGTTCAGTATGGCGTGTCGTGTTTTAAAGGCACGACGGAGGCTGTGGGCCATTTTCGAGCATCGTTAGTTTTGTGATAATGAGACTGTGTTGGTCCGTTCATCGGGCCTTAGCTGATGGACTGCGCGTGGCGCAGAGGCGATAGACAACGCGCCTCTGCCGTTGCTGAAAGGTGTGGCTTAACTGCACTCATCTTGCGCATGAAGTAACCAATATCCTGGCCGTAACAGTTCCAACTCATGACAGCGCCAGGCGCATTAGATAAACTGCCCTCAATTCAATTTAGTTTGCGGAGTTGAGTGCGTGGCGGTCTTATTCATAAGTCATTCCAGTAAAGACGACCAGCATGCAAGCGCGATAGAAAGTTGGCTCAAAGCCAATGGCTTCAATAACGTTTTTATCGATCGCCAGAGTATTGCCGGTGGCGATAAGTGAGCGGAGGAGCTGAAACGTTCGGCCAGCGCCTGCCGGGTTGTCATTTTTATCATTACGCCGAACTGGCTTTCATCCGCAGAATGCTTTGGCGAGTTCAAGGCGGCGTGGTATATGGTCAAACGCCTGATCCCGCTGTTTTTTTGGTTGATCCAGCGGCCCAACTCGACCAGGAGAGCCAGCAGGTGAGATTCCTGCTGATCACTCAAGCTTAAATAAAATAGATAAAAGTCAGCACATGGCATGTGCACCGGCTCAGTTAGGGGATAGGAGTGATCAGCCAGATTTAATTAACCAGATTTAATTCAAATGTATTGATCTACCAAGACGGAAAACAGTCGGGCTCGTAAGTTAAGCAAAATTCGGCCATTACCCCGCGAAGCTCGCCTGGTTGCAACTGATGATCCCAGGCTCATTGCTGCTTATGAAAGCCAGATCCGAAAGCTGCAGGAAGACAAGCTGATCACGAAGAAAAACTGCAAAAACAGCCCCAACGCAAGGCAGCTTTGAAGACAGCTATCGAACCGCGATGGAATTCCTCGCAAGCCCCTGTAATCTCTGGGATAATGGCGATGAGGGCAGCTGCAAACTGGTCCTGAAACTCGCATTTACAGACCTCATCCCATACCACCGAAATGGTGGTTGTCGAACCGCTACAACCTCTTGTATTTTAACATTTTTACAAGGATCGAATGACAATATGTTAGGCATGGTGCCGCAGAGAGGACTTGAACCTCCGACCCACGCATTACGAATGCGTTGCTCTACCAACTGAGCTACTGCGGCTTACGACTGCCTATCTCAATAATATTATAAAGGCACTTTGACAAGCATCAGCCTTGGATATCTCTATATCTCGCAAAGCACCTCCGAAGGCAGAATGAACCCTCGGCCCTTTTCACTGAACGGTTTTCATGGGAAATAAGCAGGTGTTGTGCTCATTGATTGGCAAAGGAATTCAATCCAGACCTGGTGTTCCGGTTTTACCGTCAGCACTCTCAAGCCTGGCTCTTTCATCAGTCTGAAACGAGAAGAGGTTTAATGTTTCTTGCTGGCA
>CAWUIN010000164.1:0-4029 GCA_963922535.1 uncultured Hyphomicrobiaceae bacterium
GCGGAGGAACTGTGCATTGTCGTTCCAGGAGCCTCCCCGCAAGACACGAAGACCCAAAGAACCGTCCTTAAGCCAGACGGATCCGTCCCGGGGGGCGCTATGATAAGTTTCATGCCAAGGGTCAGCACACCACTCCCATACGTTGCCATGCATGTCATGGAGATCGAAACCGTTGGGCTGGAATGTTCCAACCTTTGCTGTGTTTCTGGCACTGACCAGACCGTCTTCAGAAAATTGAGCCTGTGATTTCGAGATAGTTTCGCCGGTACCGTAAGGTGTTGTCGTGCCTGCACGGCAGGCATATTCCCACTCCGCCTCGGACGGCAGACGGAACCGTTCGCCGGTGAATTCGTAAAGCCAGTCGCAATAGGCATGAGCATCGCGCCAGGACACGTAGATCGCAGGACGCCGGCCGCGGCCCCAATCGCGATCCAATGGCTTTTCGCGCCCTGTGGCATCACAGAACGTATCGTATTCTTCGAATGTCACAGTGTATTTGCCCATCTCGAACGAGGCAATTTCAACGTTTCGTTGCAAATGATCTCCCATCTGGCAGTTGCCAGAAGGGATCTCGACCATCTTGTCTAATTCGCCCTGCCGGCTGTGGATCGCCCGCCAGACCAGCGGCCGTAAATTTTCCGGGAAACCTGTTATTATAGATTGGGCATTCCTCTGCTTTGCCAGCCAGTCGGGGGCTGCACGCGCATAGGCTAACATCATGACAACGTCAAGCGCTGTTTGCGACTGCAGGCGGGCTATCAATTCATCGATTTGCCCGATGATGTCAGACGGGTCCTGCCTGGTGCGTAACAGCTTGCTCAGGGCGACTGCAGCTGCTGCACGAACCGTCATGTCCTCATCATTGGCCAATAACCGTTCGCGCAACGCATCGAAGGCTGTTTCGGCCTTAAGGCGCCCAAGTTCGCGAGCGATTTGTGCTCGAACCGCCGGGGCCTCGACCTGCGCAAGCAGCGGAGAAAAGATAGCGCTGGCTCTGTCCGGAGCACTCTCAATGGCCAGGCCGAGGCAGAAGCTGTCCCAATCGGTGCGGGCTGATTTGATCACCTGCGCGGCAAGCAGGCGTGCCGTTTTATCGCCTGGATAATGGCATGCCAGGATTGTCATTGCGCCCTGACGTGCCACATCGTCTCTGAGCACCGGCGAGATTGTTTTGCGCTGCCTGTCATTGGTTTGTGCATCTGCCTGTTGGCCTTTGACGATTTCGTACAGTCGTTCCTCGTTGTAGACGGGAAAATCTGTTGCGGCGGGTTGCTTTGCTGCCGGCACATGTGGATGTGTGACCAGCGTGTTAGCTACAGCACGGAAATAGCTGCGTTCGGCAAACGGATCGAGGATCGGCAGGCGATGGGCCAGGAAGGCTTCGGTCTGGTCGCGCAGCCGTGCTGCAATTTTCACCGCCTGCAGGATTGCCGCCAACAGCAAAAGATCAAGCGAGGCCCGCAGGACAAAGACAAGCTGCGCTCCGAGCGGCGTCTGTGCTCTGATGGGTGAGCCGTTGGCAACATAAAAGACTTCCGACCAATCCACTAATGGAACGGATTTTGCCAGTTCAGCGCCGAAAAAGCCGATCCAGTCGAGCACTGTCGGCGTGCCTGCGATGGCAGTAAGCCGATCGTCAACGAGATAAAACGCATCATACGCCATATTGACCTGGCGCAGTGCCAGCGGCGTCAGGATAAATATGAATAAAATGGCTGTCAGTGCTTCGTCACGCAGGTCCTCGCCAAAGCCAACGCGCTCAATCTCAGGATCGGAGCGATGCATGGCAAGAATGGCTTCGCGATCGCGCTCAATCCAGCCCCAGCGGCGGACGACACTGAAAATGATCACAACGCCAACGGCAGTCGCAAGAATGCCGTAGGGGCCGGCCCAGGCCAGATAAATAATGGCGCCAAGCCAGGCGAATAGTGCGGCGTAGCGCACATAAAATGGACGCAGTGTTGTGCCTGCCGCAATGGCTACGACGCGGACCATCAGCCAGTCAATCAGGCTCAGGACGAAAGAAGGCGTGCGCCATATGATCCATAACGTCCAGCCAACCATCCAGATGATGAGGAATATGGGAATGCCGAGCCAAAGCGGCCACCGCGATAACCAGGGCCTGAAGCTGATACTGCGGCCACTCTTAAACCAGCGCATAAAGGCAGGCTCCCAGCCTGCGATCAGTGCCAGTATCGAGACTGCCGCGATCGTCATGTATCCGGTCGTGACCGGGATAACCTCATCACGGTTGGCGCCGTGGACTTCACTGGCGCGGTCGATAGCGCCAGGCGCGTATGTAAGCGTCAGCCAGACGACAAGCCCAACCAACAAGCTGATCAGCCAGGCCATTGTGGCGCCGACGCTGGGGCGGACCAGAACGTCGTTAATAAAGCGGCTCTTGTCATTGTATGCACGCTTTTCCCATGGCGTGCGCCGACGTTCGGTCGCTTTAACTGCTGACGGTTCCGTAGTGCCTGAGGCCATGTCATAATTCCAGTGCTGCCAATCTCTGCAAAATATGACGTCTCAGAATGGCAAGGCCATGTCATCCCATGGCTATCGGCAGATTTGCCGACCGTAGTTATGGTCCACATCAAGCGCTGGAAGTGGGCGCCCTTAGGCGACAGCGCATGTATTTTCCATATTGTCTGCCATTGCAATTCGTCGTGACCAGGACTGCGCGCTGGACCGCCATAGGAAACAAAGAGAAAAAACAACGAAAGCTTTAGAGCGGTTAAGTGGCAGGATTAACGTTCTGGACCAAATAGAAACTTAAGGTGACGTACCGTACCGGCCTTCTGCTGTGCACCGGTCGTGGCTGGCAGAAAGAAAGCCCCGCGAAATGCTGTCCTGCAAGACGTAGCAGACAACGCGAAGACTACAGTCGTATTCGAGCCACACACAGCCATTATTCGTAATTCGTAATCTCCTCGCAGGGATGCGGGGAAAACTTACAGACCATACTCCTTGAGACTAAGAATCGTGCTTTATTCGGTCTTAGAATTCAGCGTCTGGTCATTCGGGCTTACAGCTTTGAAAACCAGAACAGCGACCTTCAAGTAATGAGGCCTTTATGACCGAACAAACAGCCATTGCTCAACTTGTCGCAACCGTCGCCGAAGAAGTGGCCGAGGGAAGCCTGGGGGGTGGTTCTCAACAGGCGCTTGAAGTCATCGGGAGGTCTCCCGCTGTGACGGTTGAACTCCTGGACCTGATGATTAAGGAAGGGGCTAAGGAGAAAGCCGACGATAACATCGTATCAACATACGGTTTTCTATTAGGACACGCCCTGGAGCAAGTGCGCTATGATGTCGATCGCGGCAGCCCGGACGGCATAGCGCTTGCTGAAGAGCTTCGTCAGTCGCTTTTGGATGCAGGCACCAGTGAGCATGTCAGTCCTTCGCTTATGCAGCTCCTGCTGACACTATTTGCGAACGCCAAGCTTGAGATGGGAGACGAACTTCGCAATCTTATGCAACGCATGATAGAGGCAGACAATGAAACTGATGCTGCGATTGAGCCCGATGACTGGCGCAAACATCTGGCTCAACTCGTAGAAGGTTTCGATGGTGACGTTTTTGTCATTCATAGTTTTCTTGAAGACAGCCTCGCGACAATGCCGGAAGATATGCGGGCCAACTTTCTCACAGCAGCTTTTTTCCAGGGCGAGCCGGCATTACGCGAAGCAATCGCAGGCTTTCTGTGTAGCGAATGGTCGTCGGTCCGGTTCAAAATAGCCGAAATTCTTCAAAGTACAGCCTCTCAAGGGCTGGTCAGCCCAGTGATGCTGAGACGTATGATTGCGATGCGCAACTGGTTGCCGGCAGAGCAGCGCAACGCTCTCGATCGGTCCATCAAGACATGCCGACAGAGCGGCGTTGAGTGCGCAAGCTGGCCAACCACAGAGCATGGTCGCGTATTGGCGACGGCTGTTGATGGAGCCGGTGGTCTGAGCATCCTGTGCATTTTGCCCGACGGCCACGACCACAAGGTGGCCGGCATGTTTGGCAAGCTTGACGCCGGCAT
>CAWUIN010000165.1:0-4029 GCA_963922535.1 uncultured Hyphomicrobiaceae bacterium
GCGGTCCAGCCCAAGCTGGTGCACGCAAGAAAAAGAAAAAACGCTGACGATGACCGAGCTACCTCAAGCTGACATTATGAAACTGCGGACTGACCCGTTGCGCCTGCGTGACTGGCCCGAACCTGAAATCGGCTGGCCGCCGGTGTCGAATGCCTGTGCAAAGTTTACGCAAAAAAAGCCGCCTACGCCGGGCAGGACAACATCTGTAGTCAATTGGCTGCGAGAAATCTGGTCAGCCATGTTGCGCGCAGCCAATACAGCATCGATCTGGCACGCTGAACGTCTGGGATATTATTGGGAAAACCAAGTTGAGCTATCCGGCATAACCAGCCGTGTCTGCATCCACTCTTTTTCCTTAAGTCACGAAAATGCAAACGCCCGAAATCAAGCGTCTGCCTGACTGTCTTAACAAGGATGACACCGCCCATACGGCGCTGCATGACTATGGAAACTTTAAACTGCATCAACTCAACACTTAAATCTTGAACTGGAGATCTAAACCACATGTCAGTCGTTAAACTTCGTCTCACCCGTTCGGGTTCCAAAAAGCGCCCGTACTACCATATCGTTGCGGCTTCCAACATAGCGCCGCGCGACGGACGCTATATTGAGCGAATCGGCAGTTACAATCCGATGGTGGCGAAGGATAATCCAGAGCGCGTCAAACTGAAGGAAGAACGCTGCAGGCACTGGCTTGCGGTTGGCGCCCAGCCGACCGATCGGGTCTCCCGCTTTTTCGAGGCCGCCGGCCTGCTGGAAGCCAAGACCCGCAAGAACCCGAACAAAGCAAAATTCGGTAAAAAGCGCCAGGAACGTGAAGCAGCAGCTGCTGCCGCTGCCGAAGAAGCGCGCCTTGCTGCCGAGGAAGCCGCTGCCGCCGCCGCTGAAGAAGGGGCAACTGCTGCGGAATAATGCCGGCAGATTTGTAATCGCAACAGGTTGAGACATGCGGGCTGGCAGACCAAAGTCCCGCATATCCATGATGCCCGGGTGCGAGACAGAAAAGGCACGGAATGCATAACCAGGCATGCGTTCTCCAGGCCGCATGTCGCAGGCCACTTACTATCGAAATTGAAGCGTTTATTTTGCTGGGCACCCTAACGGTTTGCGCCGCCTTCACCGACGATGACGAAGGGTGCCCAATAGCCAGGCTGGCGTCCTTCGGCTATCTGTTTCAGCATCGATTGGCGCAGCGCTTCGGCCCGGCCAATGCCGGTGTCATCCTGCATTCTGGCAAATATCTCAGTAGTCAGCTTCACGGCCGCATCGGAATAGACGGCCCAATGCGAAACTAACAATGCCCGTGCGCCTGAAAAGAAAAAGGCCCGCGCCAAGCCCGAGAGTGCTTCTGCACCGACTTCGCTGCCTGCCGCTGTATTACAGGCTGATAAAACGACCCAATCCGCATCCAGCTGCAATGTTGCAATCTCGGAAGCCGTCAGTAGACCGTCGTTATCCTCGCTGGCCTCAGGCGGGGGCGTCAGAACCAGCGCCGGTTCCGTCAGACCGCTCAGTTCTCCGGCCACAAGTCCATGCGTTGCGAAATGCACGATCCGGTAGCTTGCGAGGTCTTTCGCGCGCACTGCAGGTTCGCTAGCTGCATTTTGCAGGAGGATATCGCTCGCAGGTGCGCCGACGACACGCGCAATCGCACGCAGTTCATCGGCGGTGTCAGGCAGCGGTGTCATTGCAGAAACCGCGCGCACATCCGCAAGGCCACGCGTGTAGAATTGTTGCGGCCTGTGCTGGGCAACCTTTACCCCGCGTGAGGAGCCTGCTGCATTGCCCGGTCCCTTCAGGACCGGATCGCCTACTCCTAAAAACGGCCTGCGCTGTCTTGTCGATTGCTGCAGGCGGCGCAGCGCCTCAAGACTTTGCACGGAAGGCAGAACCGACAATGCATGCGACCGGATCAGCCAGCCGGCCTGCTGTGCGGCCTCCTTGGCTGTGAGTTCAAGCGGGACCGGCTTGGTGATCAGCACCTGTGGCGGCAAGCTTGTCAGGGGGCCGTTCGGCACCAGGATCAAATGCTTTTTGCCGGCGATATGGGGCGCTATCGAAGCAAAAAGCGTCTTGTAGAGCTGGTGGGCGCGTTCAAAATCGAAACTGGTTATCGCATCTGGATCGCGAAGTCTGGCGAGCGGATCAAGCCCGTCGCGTAATGCCTTGACTTCTGCCGCCAGTTGGCGCTCGCCGGCATCTATCTCGCCCCAGGCCGCAGTCTCACGGGTGACAACCCAGATATAACTTTTTTCGCGTCCGACGAGCATCGCGGCTAACGCTTCGTCGTCTGTCAAAAGCCCCTGGACCCGGGCTGCATCGAGCGGTTGCGGATCAGCCATTGCGGCATAGGCCGGATAAGATTCAACGATTTTCTTTCTCAGGGCACGGCGTTCGATCCCCAATTCGCTGGAGCGCGCAATCCTGATTTGACGCGCTTTCTGAAAAGCGTCATAGCCGGGCAGCGTCTTATCAATGGCGTTCATCTTTTCGATAAGATCCAGCATCGACTTACGGTCTTGCGTATCGGCCTTTACCATTTCCCTGAGTTCGGCGCCCATTTGCTTGATTTTGTCCACGCTACCTTCACAGCCAGGCTTCGGCTGGCCGGGCGGGCAGCGTTTGATCAGGTCCTGCATTTCCTGGGACACCGCCCGCTGTTGCCTGATTTTTTCAAGTTTGTCGCCTTTGAAGGCCTTGTTGCTTTCCTGCTGCACAGCCTGTTGGGCGGCCACATAGGCCGGGTTCTGGCGCTGGACGGCACTCCAGCGGGCAAGCTCGCGCATATCCTCTTCGTTAAGAGAGATGATTTCATCCGCCATTTTCTGCAGACGGCTTACGTCGCGACCGAGTGGCGTATCTGCTGCGCCAAGCCGTGCCGTCATGCGTGCTATGGCTTCGGCAGCTGACGTGCGCCAGGCCTCCTGGGACGCGCTGAAGGATTCGTTAAAGGCAGCAATCGGGCTCACCCCTAACTGCTGCTGGCCATTCCAGACGGCATTGGCCAGGCCGATGAACGTCGCGCGTTGCTTTTTTAAGCCCTGTGACAGTTTTTTGTTGGCGTAGACAAAATCTGTCTTTTGCGCATCCAGCAGCGAGATCGCCTTGCGATAGAGGTGCACCGCCTCAGCGTATTGCCGTCTTGCAACTGCGACAGCAGCCAGATTTGATATCGATCCTGCCTGATAGGCGTGCTCGAAACCCATGATATCTTTACGAATTTTGAGTGAACGCTGGAATAACTGGGCTGCTTCGTCGACCCGCTTGAGCCGCATGAGTGCCCTGCCGTAAAGATCCAGCGCTTCGGCAAGGCCGGGGCTTTCGGGACCGTAGACGATTTCGCGCACCTTGACTGTCTGGCCGTAATATTCCGCAGCCTTCTTATCGTTGCCAGCACGATCTGCAGTCAGTCCCAGGCCATACGTCGCAATCGCAATCTGCTCATGATCGGCGCCGTATTTTTCAACCAGAAGTTCAAGCGCCTGTTCGCCGAAAATCAGCGCCTGCTCATAATTTCCCTCACGGTAAAGCTGACCGGCAATATCCTGAACCGATTTGATTTTATCTGTGGTGTCCTGTTGAGCGCGTGCTGGTATTGGCCAGCCGGCCCAGATGGTTGATATGGCTCCAGCGATCAGAATGGCACGGAACATCAATATCTCCTGAAAATGGATTTAGGCCATGAAACAAGTAAAGTGAGGAGAAGATCTGTTGCTGCTAACATCCCGTTGTGGCATCGCCAACACGTGCGACAGGCTTGCCATTGATAAAGACGCCGGATGCAGCGCCAATCGCGATGCCGCCACAGCCGGTCGCATCACCCAGTGTAACCGCTGGTTTGCCATTGATCATGACGTTGCCTGAGCCTCCGACAATTTTGGTTTCGTTACTGGTTCTGTCATGCTGGCGCGCAGCGGCAGCGCCGCCTATTGTTGTATTGCCACTCCCCTCCGTAATAACGCCTGGTTTGTCAGAGGGAAAAGTCTGGGCCATGGCTTTACCGGCCAAGCCAACCACAACAGCACCTGC
>CAWUIN010000166.1:0-3995 GCA_963922535.1 uncultured Hyphomicrobiaceae bacterium
GATCGTCGTTGAAATCGTCACCGTGCAGCGGCCGGTGCTGTCCAATCTGCAGTTGTGTATTTTCAAAATTGAAATACTGGTGTTTTCGCCATTGGGTGTGGCTTGCTCACAGAGTTTTTGCAATGCCCACGAACCTTCTATCGCAATCGATCATGCTGCTTTGCGGGTTGGCTCTCTTTTAAGTGGTGCAAACAGAGCTGATATATCCGCCTCGGTGAGATCAAGGCCAGACTTGGAGGCGCCTGCGAATAGCGCCTCGGCAAGTGCGGCCTTGCGCGCTTTCAACAATTCAATCGCTTCTTCAATGCCTTCTTCGACCATAAACTTGTAAACAAATACATTTTTGGTTTGGCCGATACGATAGGCGCGATCTGTGGCCTGGGCCTCCACGGCTGGGTTCCACCACGGATCGTAGTGAATAACCGTGTCTGCGGCGGTAAGATTTAAACCCGTTCCACCCGCCTTGAGGCTTAACAAAAATACAGGTGCTTTACCCGCTTGAAATGCCTTAACGGGCGCTGCACGATCCTGTGTATCGCCGGTCAGTATGACATATGGAATGTTAAGTGCGGTCAATTCGGCTTCAATAAGCACAAGCATTTTGGTGAACTGTGAAAAGAGAAGAATGCGCCGGCCTTCCGAGACCATCTCCGGCAACATTTGCATAAGACGCTCAAGCTTTGCTGACTGCTTGACCTTGCGCGCCTGGGGCATTTTTAACAGACGGGGATCACAGCAAATCTGGCGTAATTTTAAAAGTGCATCAAGGAAGACGATGTGGCTTTTGGCAAGACCTTTTTTTGCAATTTGATCGCGCACTTTATCATGCATTAGGACACGCACGGTTTCGTAGAGATCACGTTGCGCACCTTCAAGGCGCACATGCTCAATGATTTCCGTTTTTGGTGGCAGTTCCTTGGCAACCTCTTGTTTGGTCCGTCGTAGCATAAACGGTTTCAGGCGCCGCGTCAGAAATGATTGTGCGATTTGGCAGCCATGCTTTTCGATCGGCGTTCTAAATGTCCGGCGGAACGTCGTCTCATCACCAAGCAGACCCGGAGAAAGGAACTGGAACAAACTCCAGACTTCGCCGAGATTGTTCTCCAACGGCGTACCCGTCAAAGCGAACCGATGATCGGCCTTGATCGCATGTGCGTGTTTGGCCAAGGAAGCCTTTGGGTTTTTAATAGCCTGCGCTTCATCAAGAACCGCTGCGTGATACTCATGCTCAAGGAGCACTTCAGCATCGCGAAGTAACAGAGGATACGTTGTGAGCACAAGGTCATGGTTGGCAATCTCGCCAAACAATCGTTTGCGATCTGGCCCGCGTAGCATCAGTACTTTAAGATCGGGCGCAAAACGTTCTGCCTCAGCCTGCCAATTGGGCAACACGCTCGTTGGAGCAACGATCAGTACTGGTTTGTTGTCGAGCCTGCCCTCCATCTTTTCTCGCAACAGGAAAGCCAGCGTCTGGACCGTTTTACCAAGCCCCATATCGTCAGCAAGTACACCACCAAAGCCGGTTTCGCGGAGGAAATCCAGCCAGGACAGCCCAATTGACTGGTATGGTCGAAGTTCAGCCCCAAAAGAAGCAGGAGGCGCAATTTCCTTCAATGAGCGCCCGCGCTGCAAATCCTTGCCAAGTTTAATCAGACGCTCTGCATTCGCCGTCAACTCCAGGTTCTGGCCGAGCAAACCTGTAGCTTCCACCAAAGCCCCGGCCTCAGCGCGATGCAACTGCACTTTGCCACCTTCAAGCGCATCTGTGCGTGGGCCGATAAGTTCCAGGAGTGCCTTGAGCATGGGCATCAAGCGGTTGGCAGGGAGCGGCAGCAGGCGGCCGTCACTCAATTTATGATGAACATTCAGCGCGTTTCCAAGTTCGTGCAGTTTTTCAATATCCCTGGGATTATCGGAGCGCATCAGGTCTTTGAATTCTGCAGGCAGCTGTGCCAGCAGGGAAGCAAGATGCGGCGCCAGGCTAATGCGCTCACCCTCAAATTCTATGCCCAACTCGAAAGAAAACCAGTCGATGCCGGATCCTTCATCGACGTCCGCCCACCAATCCGTTTCACCCTCGGCAATCTGATAAGGATAGTCATCAGAATATGAGATTTGCCAGCCATCAGCGATAAGCTTGGGCACGATATGACTGGAAAAAGCGATAAACTGATTGGGATCGCCAAATGCCTCAAAGAATTCGTCAGAGTTGCCGGTTTCTTCGTCGTCGAACGCTAGGTGCAGTGGATTACCTTTCTCTCCCAGCGCGATGAGTGGGCAGTCTTCCATCGGCTTAAGTCCTGCCTTTGAAAGCTGTTTTAATGCATTGCGCTCGATTGCCGTATCACGCGGCGTTAAAATGAGCATGTCTTCGTCGAGGCGTTCAAGGAATTCTGATTTCGCATCGCATTGCACAATCTCGCCATCGTAATCGAAGCTCAGGCGTGCGAGTGGAAAATTGAAAACGCCGCGCCACTGAGCATCTTTTACATACCATGAGTAGGGCTCTTTAAAACGGACCTGCCCCAGGTAAAGTTCCAGTCGGGGGATCGGCTCCACTTCGCGTTTCTCAGTCTTTTGCGGTGTTTCCGGTAGAGGGACATGTTCCATTACGCCAGACTTCGCAAATCGTTTGTCAAGCAATGCAGAAAGTTGTGCGGCTTCCGACAACGATACCTCGGGTGCTTCAGCAAGCCTTGCAGCCAAGGTAAGCGGCAAGCCCAGATCAAGCGCCCCTAAGAGTCCCTGTTGCGTTCTTATGTAACACGGTGGGGCGGTGGGCAAAACAGCATCGAAACCAGCGATCTCATCTTGTGATGTCTCTTGCCTCGGTGCTATCGCGAGGCGCTGGCGACCGGGAGCCGCTCCATCGCGGACCCATTTGAACTCGGCCGTAATTTCCGCGCCCTGACTGAGCACGGGACCACCGACGCGATCAAAGTGGCAGCGGTCTGTTGCCAGGATTTTAGAGAGCAGCGGAACGATTTGCGAATGTGAATCAAGCGGCAATCTCGAACCGCCGCCATGCCGCATGTGTTGCATCACAAGATGCATTTCATGTAAAATCTCAATGTCGATTGGGCGGAGATACTTCGGTCTGCTATGTGCCGAATAGCTCAAGATCAGGCTGAGTGTGAATTCCCTAACGTTTTTCCCAAAGGTGCCGTTTTTATTAAGCCTTGCAACCATTGGCGCTATGTGCGCCTTTGGTGCGCCACCTCCACGCGCAGGCTCTATTTTGAGAACATAGATGATACGATTGTTAACTTTTTCGGGATACTCTTTACTGCTGATCTGTCTGTCGATGGTTTCATCAAGACGTTCGATCCAGAGTTTAAGATTATTTGATAAAGCGTCTTCATTTGCACTGGCCAGCAAATCGTCAACAGTATTTATTGTTTGAGCCTGTATCAGCTGCCGCCCGGCGACCTCAAGTAAAACGGCCGCGACGTGTTTGCAGTTGGTATGAACGGAGCACGAACAAGTTCCGTGGATTAAGGTGCCAGTCTTGCCTGGGCGCAATGTTATCTTTTGTTGATAGGGCCGCTTTTGGCTTCCCTGCACACGGCCTGTAATAATGGTGCCGCCGGCGTCCAACTCAGCTTTCAGAACATTGCCCTTGGCATGAACGCGCCTTCCGCGCCGCAATGTGGCCGAGTCGATCACACGTACGATTTCTGCTTCGCCAAATGTCAGCATTACAAACAGGCCTTTTGTCGATTCTGTACCCCACGATTTGATTTTTATCTAATTTGTAGAAAATTGCGCACCTAAAATCTGCCGGCGGCTCAAGCAAAGTTGTGGACGATTGGCTGCAACCATCCATCGAGTGAAAATAATACTGCAATAGTATCGATTGCAACAAAACGCTATCGCCCTGCAATACTCGCTTTCAGCATTATAACACACCCGGAGTTTCGCCAGCATCAGCACTGTGCTTCGAGGCCGTGAAAGAAATTCTGTTTTGCTGTCGCGCACCTTGCCGTGCGGCAACC
>CAWUIN010000167.1:0-3993 GCA_963922535.1 uncultured Hyphomicrobiaceae bacterium
TATAATCAATGATTGGTAAGTTGGAGTTTCTGCTCGTCGTATCGAATGAGACCAGTTTCGCGAGAATTTCAATCGCAGCCGCACTACTCATGTCAGAAACTCTGCCGGGTTGACACTACGACGTAACCATAAAACATCCAAAAGCAATGTATCAATTGATGGCGCTGCGGCCATCTGGGCTGTCAAGCGAAAAGGCAGGCACATCTATATCGAAAGCCTCACCGCTTTCGGACAGCATGTGATATTTGCCTATCATCATCCCGGATGGCTCGTTCAACGGACAGGCGGAACTGTAGGAATAAGAACTGCCTGCCTCAATGAACGGCTGCTCGCCGACCACGCCGGGGCCGCTGACCTCCTGAACCCGCCCTCTTGCATCGGTAATATGCCAGTAACGCGAGCGCAGTTGCACGGTTTCACTACTTTCATTTTCAATAATAACAGTATAAGCCCAGAGATAACGGCCAACTTCCGGTTGCGATTCATCCTCAAGAAATTGCGGCGTAACACGAACACGAATATCGCGTGTAATGGCTTCATACATGATGCAAACTCTTAGCGGTGTTACAGCGCATAAGTTGCCACACAAGATGACTTATACACTGTAACATACCTTAAATGTTCATGGACAGCGATGACTGCGCCCATTAATTTTTGTCTTTTGGCGACACAGACGGCACAGCCCCCGATGTTTCCGCCGTGTTGTTCTGCGGTCCTGGCAGCGCTTTGCGTGGCGTTGCTTCGATCAAGGCCTTTTCCGCATCACCCCCATCGCTTTCGGCATCACTTGTTTCAGCTGTATTGTCTCTTTTGGGCTCAGCCGGAAAAAACTCAAATCCAAGCTTCGTTTCAAGGCCATCTTTTTCAACGATCACCTTGACCGCACCGCCATGCTCCAGTTTGCCGAAGAGTAATTCATCCGCCAGCGGTTTCTTGATGTGTTCTTGAATTGCCCTGGCCATCGGCCGTGCACCGTATTTATCGTCGTAGCCCTTATCAACCAGCCAATTATTGGCCTCGTGCGTCAATTCAATTGTGACACCGCGATCCGCCAGTTGCGCCTCAAGTTGGAAGATGAATTTTTCAACAACCTTCTGAATGACTTCGGTTGGCAGATTGGCAAACGGTACAATCGCATCAAGACGGTTGCGGAATTCCGGTGAGAACAATTTATTTACAGCCTCAGCATCCTCGCCTTCGCGGTTGACACGATTGAAGCCCATCGGTGGCTTGGCCATGTCTGATGCGCCGGCATTGGATGTCATGATCAGCACGACATTGCGGAAGTCAATCTGCTTGCCGTTATGATCGGTAAGCTTGCCGTGATCCATAACCTGCAACAGAATATTGAACAAATCCGGATGCGCTTTTTCAATTTCATCCAAAAGAACAACCGAGTGGGGATGCTGGTCAACACCATCGGTCAACAGCCCGCCCTGATCAAAGCCAACGTAGCCCGGCGGTGCGCCGATCAGCCGTGAAACGGTGTGTTTTTCCATATATTCGGACATGTCAAAGCGTAAAAGTTCAACGCCCATGAGAGCAGCAAGCTGTTTGGCAACCTCGGTCTTGCCAACACCTGTCGGGCCGGTGAACAAATAGCAACCGGTTGGTTTTTCAGGCTCTCTGAGGCCGGCCCGTGCAAGCTTGATCGCAGATGTGATCATATCGATCGCTTTATTCTGGCCGAAAACCAGCCGCTTCATATCGCGCTCGAGGTTCAAGAGCACTTCGGCATCGGACTTAGTAATCGTCTTGGGCGGAATTCGTGCCATTGTCGCAACGGTCGCTTCGACCTCGTTCACGGTAATGAAGTCTTTGCGCTCGCTTTCCTGCAGCAGCATTTGCGAGGCGCCGGTTTCATCAATCACATCAATCGCCTTGTCTGGCAACTTGCGATCATTGATGTATTTCACGGACAATTCCACCGCAGCCTTAATCGCGTCGTTGGAATATTTGAGTTTATGATGCTTTTCGAAACAAGGCTTCAGGCCTTTGAGAATTTCGATGGCATCATCGACCGTGGGTTCCTTCACATCGATTTTTTGAAATCTGCGCACCAGTGCGCGATCCTTCTCGAAATGCTGGCGATACTCCTTATAAGTTGTCGAACCGATACAGCGCATTGCGCCGGATTGCAGCGACGGCTTTAACAGGTTGGATGCGTCCATTGCACCGCCGGACGTTGCGCCGGCACCTATAACGGTGTGGATTTCATCGATAAAGAGGATTGCTCCCTCAAAATCCTCAATCTCTTTCATAACCGCCTTCAAGCGCTCTTCAAAATCGCCGCGGTAACGGGTGCCGGCAAGCAGGACGCCCATGTCAAGGGCAAAGATTGTACAGTCCTTCAAGACTTCGGGCACTTCGCCTTTAATGATCTTGCGCGCCAGCCCCTCGGCAATGGCAGTCTTACCAACGCCGGGATCGCCAACGAGCAACGGATTATTCTTCTGTCTTCGACATAAGACCTGGATGGTCCGCAAGACTTCCTGTGCTCGACCGATTAAAGGATCTATTTTGCCGTCGCGGGCCTTTTTGTTCAGATTGACACAATATGTGCTGAGCGCATCCGAGGATTTCTTGTCGCCTGCCTCGTCTTCCGCACCGTCTTCTTCAACGCCGCGTATAGTTCTCGGCTCAGACATTCCCGCACGCTTGGCGATCCCATGGCTGATATACTGCACGGCATCGAAGCGGGTCATGTCCTGCTCCTGCAGGAAAAAGGCAGCGTGGCTTTCGCGTTCGGCAAAAATGGCCACCAGCACGTTTGCACCGTTGACTTCTTCACGCCCCGAGGATTGCACGTGCACAACCGCCCGGTGAATGACCCGCTGCACACCCGTTGTCGGCGTCGCCTCAGACGCGCCATCCACCTCAAGATCGGCGAATTCATTATCGATATATTCGATCAAACGCGCACGCAAAATATCAATGTCCACGGCACAGGCTTTGAGCACACCCAAAGCGTCGCGGTCATCGATGAGCGCCAGGAGAAGGTGCTCCAGCGTTGCGTATTCGTGGCTACGTTCGTTGGCATATTCCAGCGCACGATGTAGCGTATTTTCCAGACTTTGAGAGAATGATGGCACGGCGGGTTACTCTTTCTCCATGGTGCACTGCAGGGGATGGCCATGCTGGCGCGAAAAATCGATGACCTGCGTCACCTTTGTCTCTGCCACTTCGTATGTATACACACCGCAAATACCAACGCCCTGTTGGTGTACTTGCAACATGATCCGTGTGGCATCCTCATGCCCCTTATTAAAATATTTCTGCAGGACGTGCACAACGAAATCCATCGGTGTGTAGTCGTCATTAAGGAGCAACACTTTGTAAAGACTGGGCTTTTTCGTTTTAGGCCGGGTCTTTGTCACAACGCCGGTCTGGCGTTCATTGTCTTCCCCCCATTCGTCGTCCTCACCAGGCGCCGTGAGCTTGACCGGTTTTATTTTTCCAACCATCCTGCTTTTGCTCATCTCGAAGGTCAATCTCAAAGACTGCAATAAAAGTTATTTTCCACTCTTAAGCTAAGAATGCTCAGCAAATTAAATGGATCGATTTTTTGAGCCAAGGTTATATCGTGGACCATTTGCCATTGAATCGAAGCATTTATCTTGCTGCGCGTTCTAACGCATGCAATCACTAACTAAACTACATATTATTACATCCGGACACCAGCGTATAGCGCATGATTGCCGTACTGTGAGCATCAAATTGATATTCGTCTCTGCTCAGACCGGCGCATTAGACATAGTTAGCACCTCCTGAAACATCTAGTGGTCTTTATCACTTAAAATGTTGGGTTAGGACGTCCAAATTTTATTTCTGCCAAGGCGCGGTGAGTGCAGTGATACGAGTATCATAAGCGAGCCGCAACGCTGGCAGAAACAAAATTTGGGCGCCTTCGGTCACGTCTCCCGGTTTGTGAGGGCGTTGGCCAGACTTTTGCGATGCACCGCATCGCGTCGAGTAGGCGCAATGGATTACTCC
>CAWUIN010000168.1:0-3972 GCA_963922535.1 uncultured Hyphomicrobiaceae bacterium
CGGGACGATATCGTCATAGGGAAAGGCGGTTTGATAATCGTCGAAAATGGGTGCGGAATCCGGCTTCATCGCTATCATATAGTGCTGCGCGCAGCCGCCGTCGCACAGTTTGTAGAGCCGGCGTAGCGTATCGGGCAGACGCACGCCAAGGCGCGCTTCAGCCGCCGCGATTTTTTCTTCGCTGGCGCCGGCAGGCGCTTTCGCCGGCTTGCTGCCATCGTGTTGGGTCACGCTAAGCAGAGCTGTCCGGCTGTAGTTGCCGACACTGTAATGCCGCCAGCTCCAGAAGTTTTTAACCGTGACAGGCGTCGGATCTATGGCGAAATCCGCGTCGGTTTTACCATGATCGTCGTATGTAGGTTGCGCATGCGATCCACGCTCGATGCCATGAATGACAAGCCCCACGGCAAACGCTACGGCGAGCACGGTGCCGAGCAGTATCCAGTCGAAGTCGGCCAATGGCTGAGGCCCGCCGGCTACTCCTAAGAGTGCGCCTAGACCATAGCCGATGAGATAAAAAAGTCCTGCCAGCACCATCTGGATCGGAACCGTGACACTCAATGCCGTGGTCCATTCCAGAGCACCGCCCCTGGTCCAAATACCGCGCCAGGCCGGCCACTTCCCCTGGATATAAAGCACTGTAAACACGACGCCAAACGTGGCTATGAGCCACGGCGAACGCTGGTTGAAACCTGCATACACGATTGAACCGAGGATACCGAGCCCGACCGTGATACGAAGCGTTGCGCTGAGAGGGGTGGTCACAGTACCTCTTCCCTTTCAAATTTGATCTGCGATTGAGCAGGTTTAAAGCGTCCAGTGCGCTAATGGAACCGTCAGCCTGCGTTAGGTTGATATGCCAGTGGACGTGTGGCCAAGAGGCAGGATTTTGCGTGTGCCGCACGCACCAAAGACCGCCCGGCTGTCAGATTATGGCGGGCTTGTCTCGATCCTGGCATGTTCGACAAAGGTTTGGATAGCCGGCCACAGCTCCCAGTAAAGACGCTGCAGCGTTGGATCTATGGTGCCGGTGGGGGCGGCGGTGGCCGCCCTAAAATGCTGGCTATGTCGTCGTCAAAGGCTGTACTGTCACCAAACGGCCGTTTGAAATGCACCGTTGGAGCCGGATATCCGCCGCGCGCGACAAGCCTGATCATAGATGCGTCAGACCATTCAAACCTGAGTTCCCGCAACAGCCGCCTATGCCGATCGGTGAAAGTAAAGTGCCGGTCGGATGAAAGGCGCGGCAGCTCAGAAATAACGACCTCTATACGCTCTTGGGGAAGATGAGCAAGATCGCGGCGCAGACGCTGTTCCAGCCATGCGTTGTCGAGATGAACGAGACGGTAGCGGCCGGGCGCGAGCGTGTCGTTGCGCAGCACCGCGATCAAAATGGCAGAGACGTCGGGATGAAAGCGTGCAATGGCAACTGGATCGCGCGTCCCGATAATCGGGCCGAGATCATCCGCCATATTGGCGCTGCCGTAAGGTGTCTGGGGATCAACGACGGGACCGCCGCTTTAGACGAACGCATGCCATGAAAAGCACAGCTTACGCAACGCTGTTAGGTGCCTGGCCGTAATCGCCGGTACCGGTTGCACCAAGTCTGAGTAGTAAATGCGCCAAACTAACGTCCAGTGCCACAAACGCCAAGCCGGCCAAGCAGAGATCACAAAGGCAACGGCAAGGATCAACATGAGCACTGTTGGCACACCGATAACTGGGAGCAAGCAAGAACGAACGAAAACAATTGATTATAATGCAAGAATGATGAAGTCGGACATGTCACTGTCTGGCCATTAAGATTAATCACCGCGGCATAGCAGTCAAGGATCAACCTGAAGGCCCTGAAAGCTAAGCGGAAGGTTTTGCTGTGTGGCTTTCTGCCAGACACTGTCTGAAGCTGAGTAACTCTCTGTTCCGCATGAGTATCCGGCCACGATCAAGCAATGCGGCACCCGTAAGAACTTGATATGGACCGTCATATGGTCCATATATAGTTCATAAAGGAGATTGATATGGAGCTTGCTATCACTGACGCCAAGGCGCGATTAACAGATCTCATTCGCAGGGCTGAAGCAGGAGAGGATGTTGTGCTGACAAGACACGGGCACGCTGTTGCGCGGATCGTGGCGATTAAATCGCGGCCAGACGCGGAACGTCGATCTGAAATTATTGCGGAAGTCCGGGCGCGTGCCGCGGCTAAAATTTCTGTTGGCCCAGACGCTGCGCACGCCCAAGATTTTCTCTATGACGATGATGGCCTTCCGCGGTGATCGTTATAGACACTTCGGCCTTGATGGCGCTTCTCCTGGCAGAACCTACAGCTGATCAGATCGCAACGGTTCTTGAGGCGGAGGAGCACGTTATTATTTCGGCTGGCACGTTAGCCGAGGCTCTTATTGTTGCCGCGCGGCGCGGGCTGTCAGAAGAAATGACAATGCTCTTGGATGGAATTGGAGCCAAGGTCGAAACTGTTAGTGAGCAGACATCATATGCAGTCGCAGAAGCTTATGCGGCATGGGGCAAGGGCGTGCATCCGGCCGGCCTGAATTTCGGAGACTGCTTTGCTTATGTAACGGCAAAGGCGCACAACGCCCCGTTGCTATTTGTTGGCAACGACTTCTCAAAAACCAATATCGCTTCAGTGATTTGAGTATGAACTTTTCTGAGTTCAACACCAGTCTCATTTGCTACGATTAAGCCTTTCGAACCGAGTGTAATGACAATAATTTCAATGACTTAGAAGGCAGAGAACGTTCGACCCCAGTCCCGTCCCCTCCGCCACTGACCTGAGCGGAATGGTTCTCCTTTTGCAGCGGCGCCCGGAATTTCCCCTTATTTTTAAGGGTTATAGCGCCAAAGCTATTCACCTCCGCCAGCGCTAAAATGCCGAAAATCGTTCTCTCCAGGCCGATATTCTCTGGACTTATTGCCTTCGCAGTTTTGGTGAATTCTTTTTAACACGCTGAGTTTAAAAGGGTAATTTCAGCGCCAAGCTAAACACTTCGATTTCAGTTGCATTCACCAAGTGGAACACAAATCGAATGCTTTTACTGAGCGCTCTCGCCAGCTTCTTTCTGCTTTTCGACACCCATGAGCCAATGGCTGCATGGGATCATCGCAGGTGGCCGGCTCGACAAGTTTTTTGAGCGCCGACACAAGTTCTGGGTTCTTCTCCGCAGCCCGGCGTCAGCCGCCACCACCTCGCTTGGCCCGCGAATATCCGTCGCTCGCGCTCATTCAGCTTCGAGCCGACGTTCTGCCATCTCTGGCGAATGCCTTCTTCATCAATCATGCCTCCGTCTAAAAGTGTTCGCGGCATTAGAAAACACCAGAAGCCCGAGGCATGCGGACGCACAGCGCAGACGAAAAAGCGATTCAGTTATTATTGCGCGTGTCCTTAGTGCACTGCAGGTATATAAAACGATAAAAAGGGCTTCCTCAAGGGTAAAATCATCACGATTTACTTATTCTTGATGCGTTTGCTACATAATTCCGTTCTTTTTTGCTTTTGAACGGCCCCACCTCGTTCACCTCGAGGGCGTCAATCAGAATCACAAAATACTGCCGGCCGCGCCTTGCAATTGTTAAATCCAAAAAAGCTGTCGTGTTCATACTTGCTCCTGGTTCGCGAAGATGGAGCCTTCGTGCGCAAGACAAACGAGGGCAATGGCGCGTTCCCGCGCCTCTTCTAAATTCAATCTTGTGTTTGGCTTCAGACTGATCCGGCGCGCGCAGGCCGATGCTCAGAAGCTTGCCGTTCCAGGCGAAGCATTCAGCAAATTCGACATCGTCAACGCGCTTGGTGATCTCCGCTTATCGTGCCGAAGATCCACGTGACATCAACTAAGCAATTGATCTAAAAAAGGAAAAAGAAATTCTGCGTAGTTCTGCACATGGGAAATATGGATAACCTGTGGAAAACTTTGTGCGGATCATGCCGGATTTGGTTAAGAAAAATCCCGATTG
>CAWUIN010000169.1:0-3860 GCA_963922535.1 uncultured Hyphomicrobiaceae bacterium
CCTGACCGGATATCCCTGGATTATGGAGTGTGTCAGTTAATATATGGATTGGTATAAGTCCAGGTGAGCCAAGCCACAAGGCCGATCAGCACGCTGATCAGCCAACCTGCCATAGGGCCGACACTCGGCTGCACCAGTACATCTTTTGTGAAGCGGGTCCAATCCTTTTCTGCAAACTTTTCCCACTGCGTGAGATCGCTTCTGCTTTCATCTTTCGCTGCCATTTCCGTTGTGCCCGAAGCCATTGTTTACCCCCAACTCTTGCCGCCTCTTTCATAGTTATGACGCCCAGAGATGTCACGGCAATGTCAGTTGCCTCTTCAAGGAATTTGGCGCCCTTAAATAACAAAGCTCTATCAAGAACAGAACTGGAGCTTCAACGGTGGTCCAAAATTTTGTTTTTCATCGCGATTCAGTAGCGACCAGGGCTGCGCCCTGGACCCCTGTGACAAGAAAGTGAAGAAAGAACAAAAGATTTAAAGAGGTCAAGATGCAAGATTTAACGTTCTGGACAAACGAAAACCGATACCGCTGACACGGACGTCTGTGGAGTTCCAGCCGCGGCCAGCAGAGCGGAGGAGCTGCGGAATGTTGAGCCAGGAACCGCCGCGCAAAACACGAAGACCATAAGCCCCATCGGCTGCCCATACGCTTTGTCCAGCGGGGCGGCCTTCATGCGTTTCATGCCAGGGATCGCCGCACCACTCATAAACGTTGCCGTGCATCTGCCAAAGCCCCCAGTCATTGGGGTCGTAACTGCCGACCTCCTTTGGACTGTTGGGTTGCGTTCGATTGCTGTTAGCCCTTTCAACATCAAAGTCATCGCCCCACGAATACCGGGTCGTGGTTCCGGCCCGGCAGGCATATTCCCATTCCACCTCGCTTGGCAGCCGGTACACCTCACCGGTGATCGCCTCCAGCCATTTGCAGTACGCCATAGCATCGCGCCAATTGACCTCAAACGCTGGCCATCTAGGGCTGAACGTGCCGTTGTCCTGCTGCCGGCGGAACGGCGACGTTGTGTAGCCGGTTGCTTCAGTGAAGAGGCCGAATTCCTCTTGCGTAACGGCATATCGGCCAATGGCATAGGCCTGCGTCATGGTGATTTCCTTGGGCGGCTTATCCGATGGAAAAGCCTGATCGTCATCATCGCCAGAACCCATCGTGAACGTCGATTTGAATGGCCCTTCACCTGGCGCAATGCGCACCATTTGGTTCAGCGCAGTGCCCGGTTCGCGTGCCTTGGCTGCCTCTATGTCCATGGGATCAAGCTGAATGCGGGCGGCCTGGCGCGCCCATTCGCGCAAAGGGGCATCGAATGCGTTGGCGACTGCCTCAACATCGGAGGCGTTGGACAAGCGTGCCAGGGCATGCGCTGTGGCCATCTCGGCAATCAGCTTATCGCCTCGCAGTTCTCCGCTGAATGTGCCTGCAAGCTTTTCGATGTCAGCCAGGGCGTCTTTCTGCTTGTGCTTGGCCAGCGCCAAGGCGGCCGCTGCACGCAGCTCCAGGCGAGCAATCTTTTCTTCTTTGTTACCTTTTGTGTTGGCCAACTGTTCCTGCAACAGGGCCGTGCTGGTTATGGCCGCAGGCATCCGCCCCAGACAACGGGCTGCTGCAGCTCTCACCTGCACAGCTTCAAAGCTGTCCTTCAACAGCGCCTCCAGGCGTGAACGGTGCGCGTCAAGATCGCTGGCGTCATGCTCACGCGTGACGCCACAGGCCACGTGCACGATCCAGTCCCGCATTTCCAGGTCGTCTTCCTCCTTCTCTTCATCGGTGAAGAACTGATCCGTCGCCTCGCTGGCATGCTGGCAGGCAAGGAGAGCCACGGCAGCCTTGCGCACTTCAGGGGGCGTACCGCTGCGGCGTTCCTGAATCAGTTCCTTCAGTCGCTTATCCTCATAAGCAGGGAACTCGGCAATAGCATGCTGCTCAGCCGGGTGCTGCTCTAAGCAGGGCTCAATGGCCTCAACTGTGCTTTTCAAAAGCCGCGCTTCGGTGAACGGCTCCAGGATTGGCAGGCGATTGGCGTCAAACGCCGTCCACTGCTCGCGCAGCCGGCTTGCGATCTGCACCGCCTGCAACACGGCCGCGAGCAGCAACAAATCGAGCATTGCCCGCATAACAAAGACAATCTGAGCGCCAAACGGCGTGAGCGGCTCGATCGGCGAATCATTGGCAACGTGGAAGACCTCAGACCAGTCGACAAACGGTACTGATTTTGCCAGTTCGGCGCCGAAGTAGCCGAGCCAGGCAATAAACTGGCCCAAGGTGCCGGCTGGTAATGCTGCGTCGCCGTCGAGCGTAAAGGCGCAATCGCCTGCGCCGCATGTCGCCTGCTGGATCTGGCGTAAGCCAACCGGGATCAGAACAAACAAAAACGTGAGCGCGATCAGCGCTTCATCGCGCAGATCCTCCTTGAAGCCCACGCGCATAGCGCCTTCACGGATGCCGCGCTCGACAAGGAAGGTTTCACGGTCAGATTCCGACCAACTCCAGCGCCGGACGATGGCGAGGATCGCGATCATGCCGGCACCAACGGCATAAAGCCCCCACGGGGCATGCGCATAAAGGCCGGCAGCGATGGCGGCAAATATCACAACTGCGCCACAGGCATAGCGGCGAGGCCAGCCTTGCAGTGATGTGCCGACAGCGACGGCAATGGGACGCGCCAATATGTAATCGAAAAAGCTTAAGACGATAGAAGGCAGCTGCCAGATGAACCAAATCGCTTTGCCCAGCCATACTACAGGCAAGCGAACCCATGCGGAACTGGTGCCGAGCGCCTTGAGCAGTGCCTTTTGCCGATTGCCGATAAACCGCGACAAAAACGGCTCAAAGGCGACAGCGAGCGAAAGCAACGCGACTGTGATGATCGTGAAATACGCGGCGTCCATCGTAATGACACCCGCAGGATCGGCGCCATGGGCCTGCTTGGCGCGTTCAAATGCGCCAGGCGCGTAATACACAGTCAGCCAGATGACAAGTCCCAACAGCCCCGAAAGCAGCCAGCCGGACAACGGCTGCACGCTGCGGCGCGCGCCAAACACATCCGCCTTAAATTGCACCCAGCCCGCAAGCAGACCATCTCTCTTAGGCTCCGCTATGTCTTGCGGCAGTTGCCGGTCGTTAACTTTATCCTCCCGGTTAGGCGCCTGCTCAGCCAAACCAAGCGCCTCCCGGTCCAATTCTACCTCACTCTGCGCCATCGTTCTCCCCACGCCATGCACCATCGGTAATGCTCATCTAGGCTCATTTGACCGGAGAATTTTTACCGCAGCATGGCAGGGGAGTTAAAGAGACAATCGATTAAAACGCGTGCAATTCTGGTGAGAATTGGCAACATGCGTGTTCCTTAAAGAACACAATATCGTTTGGGGGGGGAGATTTTCGCCGTCTCGAACCATTCAGATTGTCTGTTCATTAACCAGAGAGCCGACAAACGACAAGCAATTATCCTAAAGATAACGACAGTCGAAAATGGTCCTTGTCGAGGATCCGGTGTGGCGGAAGATATTCACCATATCGAGCCCTATAGCTGACGTATTTGCGCCGATGTCGGAATTTTCACCAAGTGCGAGGCACTTCTGCCGCATACGCTGTAGTGGGAGCATAAAATATGACGCATGTAACGGCGGCGCGCGCCGCTCGACTTTATCCTATTTCGCCCAGCCCGTAACTTTCCCGGCCGTCCGCATGGCGCCGAGGCGCGGTTCTGCTGTGCCATAGAGTGACAAAGGCTCGAGGGAGTTCAACCAAATTATTGATCTTGCAAAAAATTGAGTGCCTGCTTCGTTCTGGCATAATACCAATCCATATATTAACTGACACACTCCATAATCCAGGGATATCCGGTC
>CAWUIN010000170.1:0-3824 GCA_963922535.1 uncultured Hyphomicrobiaceae bacterium
GATTGCGCATATGCAGAACCCGCATGTTCCAGCGGTGCACATGAACACGCGCATGGTGGTAACCAGCAAATGGTGGTTTGGCGGTGGCGCGGACCTGACCCCGGTTCTTGATGCGCGGCGCACCCAGGACGATCCGGATACGCAGAGTTTCCATGCCGCAATGGAGAAAGCCTGCACCGGGCATGAGGTCGCCGATTATCCGCATTTCAAAGACTGGTGCGATGAGTATTTCTATTTGCCCCATCGTCAGGAACCGCGCGGCATCGGCGGCATCTTTTACGATTACCTGACACCGGAAGCAGAGGCCGGCGGCTGGGATGCCGGGTTCGCCTTTACGCAGGATGTTGGCCGCGCATTCAGAGATATCTATCCTGAACTTGTCAGGCGCAACTGGACGAAGCCTTGGAATGAAGCTGAGCGCGAGGCGCAATTGATCCGCCGCGGCCGCTATGTCGAGTTCAATTTGCTTTACGATCGCGGCACGCTGTTTGGCCTCAAAACCGGCGGCAATGTGACCTCCATCCTCTCAAGCATGCCACCAATGGTCAAATGGCCTTGAGTGGCTTCCGGCGGGCGTTAAAGCCCGCCGATGCGGATCAATATGATTGTGCCTGATGAACGGTTAGCCGTGTCGGTCATGGCTCAACCGCTTTGGGTAATAATCATGCCTGCTTTTTCAACACCTTGAGTACCGCGGTTAAAGTGTCTTGATCCACGGCACCTCGAATGACAATCCTGGCCTGGCCAATCGTGACTTCGATCGTAGGCTGCGCTTTGATCACTTTAGATCCTGAGGATGCACCTGCTTCCTGCTTGTGCTGCTCCTCATCGTCACTGGTGGAAGCAGTTTCGTTTTTGTTCGACACGGTCAGAATTCCTGCTGCGATTATCAGTACGGTCCCTGTAATGGCATTGGTGGTGGGAATCTCGCTTAAGAAGATAATTCCCCACATGCCGGCGAAGATGACATAGGAAAAATCGAATGTGGAGACGAGCGATGGGGCCCCCAACTGGTAAGCGGTTGATGAGCAAAGTGCGGCAATTGTCAACGTTACCGACAGAAGCGCCAAGACCAGCCATTCACTTATTCCAAGTATTTTCCAACTGCCCCAAAGAAATTGATTTATCTGGCGTTCTTCATCAGACAACGGCCAAGCTGCAACCACAAACATTGCTATCACGCCTGAGACTATAAATGCAAAATTCATCGTGAGCACGAGAATAAAAGGATGTTCTGCACGGCATTTCGTTCACGTCAAGAGCATTGCCAGTGCGTAGAGGATGGCTGAGATAAGTGGCAGTATCGCCCATGCATCGAAGGCGCCAGTCTCAGGTTGCGCGACCCAAAAAACGCCGGTAAATCCTACAAAAACAGCAAGGAAGCCCAATATTCCGACACGCTCTCCCGTCAGGAATGGAGACAAAATCGTAATGAAGAGCGCAGACGTATAATACATTGCGGCTGCAACGGATATCGGCACATTAGGCAACGCTATGTAGTAAATTAACCACATTGCAGCAAGCATCAGGCTTCTCAGTGCCGTCCAGCCGGGCGCAACTGGAAATAGGGGAACTGATCTGGCCCCGAGACGTAGAAATGCTATAAGAATTGGCACAGACAGCAAGGACCGCAGCGCAAACATCTGCCAAAGCGGGAGACCATTGCTGACCATTTTGATGACGGTATCACCAAGCGCCCACGTGAACGTCGCGCAAAGAATTGCTGCAACGGCTAAAAAGACATGATCTTCTTCCCGAGAGCGTGTCCAATGCGCAGGCCTATCCATGCGAAACCATGCTATGGTGCAAGAGTGACGTCATACGATCCGTCATGAGCGCTTGTCGTTTTGTGGTGCTGTGTCATACGCCTTTAATCGAGGTTTATTCTTCAGGTCGGCTGCGTCGAGAGCACCTGCCATGCAAAGGGGATATAAAAAGTAACTTCGGTCCTGTCGGGAAAAACGACTTTTGCGAGCACAAAGCTGGATTTATCAGCGTTGGCTGGCATTATCGGTGCCGTCGTCCAGCCTGTGTTCATATACTGCTGCAAATTGCCAAGCGCCATCCATGGATTAACAAAGCCGGAGGCTGGCAAAAAGGTACGCCAGGGGCGCAAGGCCTGATCCCAAAACGCGAGAACGGGATGTTCGTAAGGGGGCCGGTACCAAGAAGACCCTTGTTTTGGAATTTCGGGCAAGAGCCACATGGCATCCTGCCACCGGTTCCCGTTTGGCTGACCGCGCGGCGCGGCAGGCGGCCTTGCGAAACAGTCAAAGCCGCGCTCTGGCCGGCTCTTATCCCGCCCGCATGCAGCATTACGATCGGATGCAGCCGTCTTATTATCTGCATCGCTCTGCACGGCGGGTGCCAATAGTGCAAGCTGCCACGTTAAAATAGATGAACATGTTTTCATGTTCGTGACAGCTGCATCAAAGAGAGCATGTGCCAGCATCATCGGCAAAGAGTACACGCCGGTCTCCCGAATTCCTGAATAGGTGATTCGTACATTCATCAACGTTGCGCATTATGAACAACACACAGATGGATAATGCAAAGCTCAGGCTCAACAGCTGCCTGCGGCTTATCCGTTAAACCTGTTTCGTTTGATTTCTCCACTTTTACAGTAGATGAAGAAGACGCCTGATTTTCAGAATTTTGGGATGGCACTTGAGCTATGGTTTGTGGAGTAGGCTGCGGGTTAATGATTGTGGTTACACGATCAGCAGTTGTAGACCAGCCGTATACGCTCCCAAGGGTTACTGCGATGACAAGAAAAACAAGCCCTTCCGAACCGCGTATGCGTTGCAGTACGTCAAGACCGCCATCATCTGCTTTTGCTACAGCCGAGGCCTTATGCGGCAGCGCTTTCTTATATCCTGTCAACATCGCTGCTATCAGATTTTCCCGGTGCGCCAAGCTGGAGACTACCACACCCAGGACGTGAAGGGAGATCATGATAAGAAGCACGTCGGAGGCATATTCGTGTGTCTTTTCCACCCACGCCAGCCCGAAGAACATGAGCATATGCATCATGATGCCCGTTGACACAAGTGCAATGAGAACAAGAATAAGAGCAAAAATCATGGCACCGCCAGCCGGATTGTGGCCCAGATGACGCTTTGCCCTGCCTGCGATCAGATCAACGAGATAGCGATAAATACGAAGCGGTGAATAAGCAAATGAGGTAAACTTCGCATATCTTGTTCCGGTCAATCCCCAGAAAATACGAAAAACGATTAATCCTGCAACCGTATAGCCCAGAATTTCATGGATCTCTTCTCCTGTTCCACCTGTCCACCAGGCAACAGCTATGCAGGCAACCAGCGCCCAATGGAACAAGCGTGTCGGCAGGTCCCACACATAAGTGGAACCTGCCGATTTTTCAGGCGTGGCTTCTGATGCTTGCGTTTCGTGAAGCGCGACACCAGGCATGGCTTACTTCTTTACAGTTGCGACCAGAGTGAGATCAACGGGATTGTAGAAAAGCTCATACAAGCTGCCATCCTTGATGCCGTAAACTTCGTAACAGCCACCATCTGTAATAACGGACTTGCGAACTTCGTAACCCGCCTCTTTAGCTGCTTCCTCAGCATTTTCCTGAGCCTGCCATTTATCTTTGGCTTCACTCGTGCAGGTCACCTTGCCGTCTGCAAGCGCCGCTGCTGAGAAAATTCCCATTGTGAGAAGTGAACCGATAAGTGAAACGATAAATTTAGTCTGCATGATTGATATTCCCCGTTATAACATATTCAAGATAACTTCCGGACATCAGGGCTGTTCAATGCTTTCCACGCTGTTTCCACAGCTGTTTACATAATTAGGAT
>CAWUIN010000171.1:0-3803 GCA_963922535.1 uncultured Hyphomicrobiaceae bacterium
TGGGCACTAAGCAGACATTCGACTATTGACTAACAAATCATATTTGCCTGTTTTCCAGCAAACATAGCGATTCGACCAATTCAAATCTCTCATGCGCTGGTCAACAAATAGATTTCTGCTTAACTCGACAAATGTAGTTGGTGATGGTTTTGTAGTTCGGCGTCAGGCCGCGTGAGCCAACCAGATGACTTCAAGATTAAGATGGTCGCCTGGATCGTAAGGCGGCTGGCCGTTGCCCTTGGCATGACCACCGTCGCGATAACAAAAGCCGAGCACTTTGAAATAGAGCGTATCAACGTAAACGTCAATTGCTCTG
Source organism: uncultured Hyphomicrobiaceae bacterium (assembly GCA_963922535.1). Classification (GTDB taxonomy): domain Bacteria; phylum Pseudomonadota; class Alphaproteobacteria; order Rhizobiales; family Hyphomicrobiaceae; genus Tectiglobus. The sequence continues at coordinate 317 of CAWUIN010000171.1, forward strand.
AACGGCGCATTCTCCGAGACGTAATTCTCGATACGTGACGGCAGCATGCTAATCTGGTCGCGGACCGTGCCTGTCTTATAGCGTCGTTTCATCATGGGCGGAATCATACCTGAGAAACACGACAATGTGGGGATTTCTTTCACAGTCTCTACGCTTGCTCGACGAAAATCAGCGCCCGCAGCTTTGCCCTCAACATCCTGCGCGCCAACGGCGAGACCAACATTGCCGATGCCCTCTGGAACAACGTCCTCGATTTCAATAGGCTGCTGACCTACCGCTACAGTGATCAGCGTTGAACGGCCATGCATCTGTAGCTCTGCATTTGCAGAAGTAGCATTAGAACAAAGAAGTAATATAAAGTCAGAACACAGCCCTGCTGCGATCACAACGCGTTTTGATAAATATGCCGGTACTTTCCTGGCAGGTGTTTGGGTGGTATGTATACTACTGTGGCTTAATTGCCGACATGACCTAGATAAAAATAATCTTATTCCTTGATGCATAAAAATACGCTCGACACAATTGCGGTAACAGTATACCATATAATGGTTAACTTTAAATCTGCATTAGCAGAACAATAGGAGTTGTATCTATGTCACAAGTTCACCGTCATCGCAGTCACCGATGGATCATTAATATCGAGCATGATGAGCGTGCGCTAAAGGACAGTGCTTCTGATATGAAATCTATTGCTGAGGCGCTCTTAGCAGCCGGCAAAGTTGAGATTGAGCAGGGTGGTGAAATACATATCTTAGAACCGTTAGATTCGTGCCGATTTGTGATCCGTTACGAACAAATGCCGGGTGGCGAGCATAAGCTTAAGATTGAGCTGGAGTGGCACCATGGCACATACAATCTGCCGGCAGGGCCAGTTCGGATCGGCCCACCTAAAGTCTGACCGGACTTAATCATTCACACAATTATATCATCAATTTCTTCAAGCAAGCTTTCGCTGCTTGACTGACAATTCATGCCTACCCGTCTATTTGTGGAAACAAGTATCCAAAAGAATTGAAACATCGATTTGTTAGTCAACAGCTGAGCGTTGCTTTGATGCCTGCACAACTGTCAGAGTATATGAGTGAGACAATAAAAAAATGAACCGACCGAAATCCATTCAAAGAGTCGTAGATGAAGTATCTGCGACACTCAACCATCATGGGTTGAGTTGTACAGAATTTGCTCTCATTGCAAGACAATCAGCAAAAACCGGCGAATATAGGTTGCCCCAGGAAGGTAATCTGGAAAAGGTTTTGAACCATGGCTGCGAAGTATTGTCGAATGAACGAACGAAGGTAAATACCCAACTCTTTTCCCAGTTCGTTCAGATAATAGATGAGCTTCTGGAAGAAACTATTGACAGGACTCCTCTCAGGAGTATGGGGCATTTCATTCGCCATGTTGCAAGGAATATTTTTGCAATATTTCTCTTCATAACAGCTTTCTACATCATACTCGGTGGTATTCTGGATGGAAAATCTTCCTTCGAGTTCGCAGCCGAGAGCCCTTTATTAGGTATGCTCCTGTTCTTGGTATGTCTAGCAGGCCTTGGGTCGCTAGAGGGCACACAAATCAGTGTTGTTGAGCTTAAGAATACGGACCGCTTCGCTTTTGCAAGCATGTATCCTCGAGCGGCTCGCTTTCAGGGATATGGGTTCCGTGAAGTCGATGTGCAACAGTATCTGGCCGGGCGGCAATTCTTCGTGATCGTGATCGTCTTCTTCATGAGCCGCGTCACATCATTTCCGGAGTATAGCACACTGCCGTTCACAGATTTCAATCTTAAAACAGACTTATTCACGCCTGCCGGAATACCAGAGGTAGTACCAGACTCTATCTACTTTGTCTTTATGCAGGCGGGCGTCCTAGGCGCACTTCTCGTGCTGTGGGTTGCTCAGCTCTTTCCTCAATTTCTAGCTAACCGGAATGCGTACTGGCTGGCCTCATTCCCTGGTATGATCGGCGTCGTTCGCTTTTGTAAGTCACTCGAGCGCACGGGCGTTACAGATCCAGGAAGCTGGTTAGTTAAACTTATTCCGCCAGGACCTCATTTCCCGGCTTCCACCCGCCAGCTTTTGAAAAATGATTTAACGGCACGCGGCCTCGCAGAGCAGGGTATAAAAAAGACCTGGACTTTGACACCGTCGAGTGCAGCTTCAACTGAAGAACAGACAAGCTATATCAGCGGCGATGTCTCTACAATACGACATCGGGCAAGGTTTGAATTTGACAACAGCCCTAGGCTGACGGCCAATGCCTCTCTTATACGATCTCAGAACGGCGCAAAAGCAACTAATTTGTACTTAGATACGTCGGAGCAGATTGCCGAAGGAAGCGACGCCAGGGAGCTATTGATCACATCGTCTCCATTGGCAGGCAATTTCCAACCGGGAGACGTGGTGATGTCGACAACCGACGTTACTTACGATTTCGATGGCGAGGGAAATTTTACCGAAATTCTCCCGATAGATGCTCCAATGAAGTATCTTATTTTTAGCATAAACACTCATGACGATTTAATCGTGAGCGGTGTTACTTACAAAATAAAAATGCCGGATACCGCGACGCAAAACTGGATAACTCGCAAGCAAGGAACTCTTGTTGCAGCTTCCCAGAAAGACGGTTTCCAACAATTCGAATACGCCATTGTATATCCAATCGTTGGTGCGAGGTACGAGTTCTCCTGGTCTGTGAAAACGCTAAAAGCAATCGCTGTATGACCTTGCATAACTCGTTTAGTTAAAGCGTACTTTTGCTTTTTAGCGCTACAGGCTTATGGCACCGCAGATTTCAATCTGCGGTGCCTTGCCGCCATGAAAGAAATTCTATTTTAGCCGTCGCCACGTTGCCGTGCAGAGATTAGTAAATATCGGTAGTGTCGCAAAGTTCCGCAGACATCAAACGCATGCGCTCTATCGGACACAGTTATCCAGCGAGTGCTGCAAATTGCGCGAAGCCAGATTGCTCTAGCATATCGAACTGATTCTTGCGGATCATATGTGCGACTTCAATGCCAAGCGTCGCGCAGGCGGACTTGAACGATTTGAATGTTTGTATCGGGCGGGTCATCTTCTTGATGAAGCGGTGATCCTGAGCTGCCCCCGTTCTGAGGGCCACTTATAAAGAGAATTTGTTCGCAATACGTTTTTGTTGTCATAAAATCTGAGCTTATTTGTCAAGTGTTTTGTTTTTAAACGCTTGCTCCGTCGTAGCCATCCCGTCGGAGCCGCCCTCGCTCGCTCGCCCAATCTGGCGAGTGAGGGCGGGGACAAGGGAGGGCGGGCCATCCTGTTGGTGGGCCTGAAGTGAGCGCGCACGCTTGGCTGCAAACTCAGAAGGCGTTTGATAGCCAATCGAGGAATGCGGCCGCTCATCGTTGTAATCTACACGCCAGTCTTCGATGATGTCACGCGCTTCCTCAAGAGATGTTGACCTGCCCCCCAAAAATCAAGTCAATGTAAACGAGAATTTGTTCTTCTAAAGTTCA
>CAWUIN010000172.1:0-3794 GCA_963922535.1 uncultured Hyphomicrobiaceae bacterium
ATATCCAAAAAACCGGCGTCTATAAAAAACAGCTTGGCCTTCCCAATATGCGTGTGCTTATCTTGTCGCCACGGCCAAGCACCATGGACAAGCTGGTGGCATTAACCGAAAAGATCACAGGACCTCTAACCTCTTCTTGTTCAACCACATTCCCGTCCAGGAAGACGAATTCCGCACGCCGGCGATGCGCACCGATCTGGCAACTGCACCGTGGATGCGCGCCGGGCAGTCCCCCGCCAGTTTGGTATAATTTCTCCCGGAAGGGAGAAGCACATGTCTTATGTTGACTTTTCTTATGTTGACTTTGAAGATCTGAAACAACGTATCAGTATCGAAGCCGCTGCCAAGCAATTGCAGCTCAAGCTCAAACAGGAGGGCGACAAGTTTCGCGCTCCCTGCCCTGCTTGCGGCGATAATCCCCGTTCTTTAGCAATTAGTGGGAGCAAAAACGTCTTCTACTGCCATAGCCCCCAGAAAGGCGGCGACCAGATTGCACTGGTGGCCCACGTGCGCGAGTGCAGTATGAAAGACGCAGCCCATTGGCTGAACAATTCCCACACCGTTCCCGAGAAGGTGGACGCAGACCCGGATAGGATGCAACCCCTCTCGTATCTGGAGCATGACCATGAGCTGGTGCAAGTGATCGGCTTTGACCCCACCGAGGCCGAAGCTTTAGGCTTGGGGTATGCTCCCAAAGGTGTCATGCGGGGCACTGTGGCCATCCCGCTGCGCACCGAGGACGGCGCGTTGACGGGATATATCGGGATCACAGACGCGCGTTTGCCCAAGTCCCTGAAAATACCCCAGAGCAACGTTGTTCCTCTTAAAAAAACCGGCATGATGATGCCAAAACTCAGTCCCCAATTCAACGGGGACTTTTTTCATATATCACACATTTGTTATGAACAACCATAACCCGTCATGTGTGAGCACTCTTTTGGGGAGCAAGAAAATTCCATCTTTGCGGATTAATCTTCATGCTTTCACCGACCTCGCAGATAATTTGAAACTCCTGCTCGCTTAGAAAAATATCAAATTCAAATAACTGATCACAAAGATTTTCGAATGCTACACCCCATTAGCCATGTTCAGCTGTCGATTGATAATCGTCTAGCCACTCATCATCAAGCCGGCCTCTAAACCGCTGAATAAGGGATATAGTTTCTCTTTGAATTGCGTTTTCCATGTCAATACTTAGGATAAACGATAACTTCGCAAGGAAAACGGTAGCCTTTCAGGCGAGGGAAAGAGGACTGTATTTTCATGAAAATCAAATAGCCGATGTGGAAACATCAAACAAGTTGGCAATACCCAATGGTGCCATTTTCGTTTGGCTGCCGAATGATTTTGGCAAACTCGCTTTCTTTGTCACAGCAGCTTACGATCTGTCGGCCGCACAGGCGTTCTAGGCCAACAATGCTTGCGACAGCCAGCGGTTAGCACTTGCGCATGTGGAAAGCGCTGCACATTGAAGTGGTAACACGAATTGGCAATGGAAAAAGGCAGTCAGCATGAATAAAGAATTAATTTAAGTAAGCAAATTTCTTAGCTATGTGCTGCGACACAAACCTGATGATATAGGGCTTGAGCTTGATCCAGAGGGCTGGGCTTCAATCGCTGAACTTATTGGCAAAGCAGACATTCCAATAACTGAGAAATTGCTCAATGAGATAGTAGTCACAAACGACAAAAAGCGTTTTGCAATTTCACCATATGGGCTATTCATACGTGCTAATCAGGGCCATTCGCTTGGGGTTAACCTTGGTCTTCAAGCGATCCAACCACCAGAAACATTATACCACGGAACAGCATCCCGCTTTCTCGCCAGCATCAAAGAAAAAGGCCTGGTTCCAAAGAGCAGGCAACATGTTCACCTATCAGAAGATGAAGAGACCGCCATCAAAGTTGGGCAACGTCATGGTAAACCTGTAGTCCTCATAATCCTAGCTCTAACAATGTGCCAGCAAGGCCATAAATTCTTCTAAGCTCAAAATGGCGTTTGGCTGACAGATATAGTGCCAGTGAGTTATATTAACGAACTATAACATCAACTGCTACGACATGAATAACTTTATTCTCAGAGCCAAAAAAAATTATATAGTGGTGGGAGCTATTTTTTGATTGAGGCAAAGCTTTGCTCCAATAATTATTCCACTCCTCTGCGAGCTCTGAGTTTGATGTCTCAATCACAGATCCAGTTTCAAAATCATAATCATGTTTATGGCTAAGAGAGTTTATTCCAGGAAAAGAACCAACTGAGAAGAAACACGTTGACTTGAATATCAGTGATCTCATTTCTTCATCACTATTGCTGCCATCGTAAGTGACTTCTACTACAAAATCGCCATTTTCCGACCGAGTAACTACTTTATTTTCACCCCAACCAGGCAACCACTGGTGCATATCAATTTTAACCATAGACATTGTTATTGTCCCGGTAAGTTTGGCGCACCATTCGGTGGCAAACCATTATTTTTCAATTGTTGAGTAGCCAGATCATTAAAACTTACAGGAGTGCCGTCAGATTTGGTGTAAGCTATCATGCCAGATTGATTGCGACCGTACCATTGACTTTTGAGTATTCCCGCATTTGTCAGAGCGGTTGAAGTTCGGGTGTTCAAAATCAAGCTGGTGCCATTCATTTGAATATAATCAACAGGTATCTGGCTTGGTTTTATAGCTCCTGATTTTAGCGCGTTCGTCAACACGCTTGGCACATTTTCTCACTGTTCCAAGATCTCGGCTGTGGTGATGTGCTCATTCTGTAAAGGCTCTATTCTGCCGGCATTGTCGACAATGGGCACATCCTGCCACACTGTTTCTATCCTGAGGAATTTGCCGGCTTCAAATACAACAGCTTCTTTTGCCATCTGTAACACGAAAGTGCCGCCCACCACGTTCCACCTCAAGCTTTGGATCGGGCCTGCAATCTGCTTGGTTATGCTGTCATAGCTTGTATTTTCGCTCACAATGCGCAATCCTGTTTTGGGATAATTCTGAAACGGGATTACCGCCACAGGCATATTGGGTCAAGTCAAAGTGTGCCGTGGCGAAAACAATTCATACAAATGCCTACGGGCTTCTCATCGACCGCATTATCAAAGCGCGTCTTGAGGCAGGTCTATCGCAACAGGCTGTCGCCGACCGTATTGGCAAACCACAGTCCTATGTGGCTAAAGTCGAGCGCATGGAGCGGCGTCTGGATGTGATTGAATATTTTGAACTTGCCGAGGCCATCGCCTTTGACCCGATCCCTCAGATTACCGCTGTTTGGAGCGAGTATCAGGGGAAGTAGATCGCCCGGCGCGCGTCAAAGCGATATCGAACCAGTTGTCATTTAGACACACTCCGCATCCGAAGTGAGCCTGGCACACGCAACACCGAGGCATTCCAGGACTTTTCGCTCAAACAGTCGGCTTTCAGGTCTGGACCGTGCCAGCCTGCTGCGCTATTGTGATGTCAACAACTGGTTAATTACCAACTGGATGTGATGAGGCATGGCTCACAATGTCGATGTTTCTTGATCTCATGAAGCGGACAATCGATTGGTGTCATGGGCTTGGTAGTATTCGTAAAAGACGTGATCGCAGCATCATCGTGAGCGGACACCCATTGTTGTTTAGGCTCAGACCAAATGCGAATTTGTTTAACTTGGCAGTGCAAGCCAGATTTAAAGCTTATGTCTGGACAAAATATGAACAATATAAAATATTTACATATAATGATAATATTCTAAATTTTTAGAGTCTCTTATAGGGGATCAGTAAACCCCTCGCCTTTAGGCGACAGGATGC
>CAWUIN010000173.1:0-3787 GCA_963922535.1 uncultured Hyphomicrobiaceae bacterium
AGATGGACGGTGCAAAATCAGCCTGGGACCGCTTCCGGCTTGTTACCTGGCCGATGCTTGGGCCGACGACCGTATTCGTCGTCACGATCACCGCAATCCGATCATTTCAGGTGTTTGACACCGTTGAAGCAATTTTTCCAAACAGTGGCGGACCCAGCAAATCTGTTTATGTGATGATGTTCGTCATCTACGAAAAGGGGATCAAGGAAAATCTGATTGGCATGGGGGCTGCGATCACCATCGTGTTCCTCGCTTTCGTCCTCTTGATGACGTTGCTGCAGTACCGCTTTGTTAACCGCAGGACACACTACTCATGATTGGCGCACGAACAAATCTTGGCGAGGCGATCAACCACCTAGTTCTGCTTCTTGGAGCTTTAATCGTTATCTTGCCGTTCTACATCATGGTGTCGTATTCGCTGAAATCGCCAGGAGAGATTGAGCGCAATGAAGGCGGCTTTACTGGTGCGCAGGCACCCATGGTCGACGAGCGTTGCGTGAAAGAGCAGGAACCGGACCGGGCGGCCATCTCGGCCGCCGAGGGCCGCTTTCCAGGAGCGGGCGAGCGAGAAATACGCGATAGTCTTATGGCGGAGCTGCGCCAGAAGTGCACGATGCTGCCGGTGGTTTTCAACTATACCAAAGCGTTTAGTGAAGCGCCTCTTGTGCGCTATCTACTCAACGGCGTGTTTGTGACGCTCACCATCTTCCTCATTCAGGTCATCATCGCATTACCATGCGCTTATGCGTTAGCGAAACTCAGATTCTGGGGGCGGGATCTGGTTTTCGGGCTGGTGCTGTTTTGCCTTCTCATCCCGGTGCACGCTATTGCCTTGCCACTCTACATTATGCTTTCCAAACTGGGATTGACGAATACGTACGCGGCATTGATCGTGCCCTGGACGATCTCAGTATTCGGCATTTTTCTGATGCGTCAGTTTTTTATGACTGTCCCCGACGATCTGATAGATGCCGCGCGTATGGACGGCATGACCGAATTTGCAATTGTCTGGCGCGTGATGTTGCCAACAGCAATCCCGGCATTGCTGGCCTTCGGTATTTTTTCCGTGGTTGCGCACTGGAACGATTATTTCTGGCCGCGCGTCGTGATCACCGGCAACCGCGATTTGTTCACGCCACCGCTTGGTCTACGCGAGTTTAAAGGCGATGCCGACGGCAGCTTTTGGGGGCCGATGATGGCCACGGCGACGATTATCGTGACACCTTTGATAGTGGCATTTCTGCTCGCTCAGCGTCGCTTCATCGAAGGCATTACGCTTACGGGAATGAAATAGAATGCCCAACGCACCAACCAGGATCAGCGTACGCCGCTATCCTCTAAAGTTTCGGCACAAGCCGGAAGAAGCCGGAGAGGTCCGGACAAGTCTGCTAATCAGCCAGAGCCCCCTAAACAGTACTGGAGAGAGACGTGAAGCGTACACTCACACTTGCCATCGCCATGGTTGCAGGTTTTGCGTTCAATACGCAAGCCGCCGAAGAAAAGATTACCGTCGAATTTGCATACCCATATTCGCATCTATTCGACGTGACCTACAAAGCGATCATGCCGAAATTTAAGGAAGCGCATCCGAACATCGAAATTAAGTTCCGCGCAACTTATGAAAGCTACGAGGATGGTACCAACACCATACTGCGTGAAGCCGTCGCAGGAAATCTGCCTGACGTGACCATGCAGGGTCTTAACCGTCAGGCCATCCTGGTTGAAAAAGGCATTGCAAAGTCCCTTGAGCCGTTCATCGCGAAAGAAGCAGATTTCGCCAAGGATGGCTATCACGCTGCGATGCTCAAACTCTCAACTTTCGGCGATAAAGTTTACGGTCTACCATTTTCCGTGTCCCTGCCAGTCGGCTATTATAATATGGACATCCTCAAGAAAGGTGGTATCGACAAACTGCCAACAACTTGGGATGAAGTCATTGCTGCTTGTCAAACAATGAAGGCAAACGGCATCAAAAATCCGGTTTTCTGGGGCTGGAACATCACCGGCAATTGGTTTGTGCAAGCTCTGATGTGGACTCAGGATCAGCCGATCATCAAAGACGGCAAGTTCAACATGGCTGATAAGGAAGGCCTTGTTGCGCTGGAGACAATGAAAAAGATCTTCCGCGGCTGCGACATGAAAAACCTCAAGTGGAAAGAAGCGCTGGCCTCTTTCTCTGCCGGTGAAATCGGTATGATGTTCTGGTCGACATCTGCTCTGGGTGCCGTTGAGCGCGCAAAGGGCGATTTCGAACTCAAGACCGGCCCGTTCCCTGGAATTACAGGCAAGCCTGCCGGTCTGCCTGCTGGCGGTAACGCGGCTCTGCTTGTTTCTGGCTCTAAAGATCAGAAGAAGCTGGATGCTGCTTGGGCCTGGTTGAAGTTCATCACGTCTGGTGAAGGTGCTGCCGCAGTTGCCCGCACCACAGGCTACATGCCGCCGAACAAGGCTGCTAACGAAGTGATCTTGGCAGACTTTTACAAAAAGAACCCAAACAAACAGACCGCTGTTGATCAGCTGCCACTTCTGCGTGACTGGCTTGCTTATCCAGGCGATAAAGGTCTGGCCGTTACCCAGGTCATCTATGACGGTATCGAAAGCGTCGTTACAGGCGAACAAGACGATATAAAGGCTCTGCAGGAAGAGCTGGTCGAAGAGGTCAACGACATGCTGCCGAAGCAGTAATTGCTAATAATTTCTGACAGCCTGTAGACTTGGGAGCGCCGGTTTTATATGCCACGGCGCTTCCAACGTGCAAACTCCACGACAAACATATTAAAGCACATACCCAATGGTCACAAAAATCATTCATCTCACCGATATCCATTTGACCTCGCCCGGAAAAACCATCGGTGGTCGCGATCCCAACAAAAATTTCGAGCGCGCTCTGTATGAGATTTTAAAATATCACAGCAACGCAACCTTGATGGTGATTACCGGCGACCTGTCGGACTGGGGCGATGCGCCTGACTATCAGCGTCTGCGCGAACACCTTGCAGATTTTCCCATTCCGACCCGCTTGTGCATCGGCAATCACGACGACCGTGCAGTGTTTCTGCGGACGTTCCCGGATACAGCTGACAACAGCGGTTTTGTGCAGGGTATTTATGAAACGGAAGCTGCCCGCTGCATCATGCTTGATACCTGGGGACCTGAAACGCATGCCGGGCACTACTGCGCTCAGCGCTGCGCCTGGCTTGATGCGCGGCTTTCCGAGCACGATGGACCGCATCTGCTATTTATGCATCACAATCCAATCCCGACGCATATCGGCCCGATGGATCAAATTGGTCTAATGGATGCTAAAGCCTTCGCCACGGTGGCTGCAAAGCATAAAGACAAGATCCGTCATATATTCTTCGGCCACTGCCATCTGCCGCTTTCTGGTTCCGTCGCTAACATTGCTGTCACTGGTATTCGTGGCACCAATCACGCTGGATATCCAAACTTCGGTGAAAAAGAGCTCTTGTCGGCTTCAGATTTGCCAGAGAGCTATGGCGTAATTTTTGTGTCATCCAACACAGTGACTGTCCATATGGTTGAATATGGCTATAGCGGTGACATCCGCATCGAAGGATCACCGGATTACGCTGCCTGGGACCGCGAGAGGTATTGCCAACTTGTTTGATGTTTCCACATCGGCTATTTGATTTTCATGAAAATACAGTCCTCTTTCCCCCGCCTGAAAGGCTACCGTTTTCCTCGCGAAGTTATCGCTTACGCAGTATGGGTTTACTATCGCTTTAGCATGAGTGGCGAAGATGTTGAAGATTTGCTGGCTGAACGC
>CAWUIN010000174.1:0-3758 GCA_963922535.1 uncultured Hyphomicrobiaceae bacterium
AATGCGGGTGTGCCGAGCCGCGCCCTGTCTCGACACACCCGAATTATGACGCGGCCGCTCAAACGCAGCCACGCGGCCGGCGAAAACTCAAGCCGACCTGGCAGGCTCCAGACGGGATCGCCGCCATTCCTGCCCCCACCATTGATCCGGCCCACAGTCCGGCGCCTCCGATGGTCCCCGCGCTTATTTCTTGGATCCGGGTCCCCAACAAAGCCATCTTGACCCATCTGGCATCGGACGGCAAGGCAGATGCTGCTTCAACCAAGCTCAGGTAATCTGACAACAATCAGAAGATGGAAGATGGCAGACTTTGCGTTGCTATTACGCAACAGATTTTTGTTGTCTCAATCCACAAGTCAACAAAGACCTTTTCTGAAAACCACAGTTGTATCTCTTATTGTTAGAGCTGCTGAAATGTCGAGTGCGTGATCGATACATCTCAGAATAATTCCACTGCGGGCATGTGTGATGCAGTGTGTATGAAGAGGGTGAGGTTTCAAACTCTCATTAAGGAGAAATTGGATTGGGTGCCGGAACATTGCTGCAGCCCTCAAAGCTATGACGGCAGCACCTTCGGAAGCGGAAGGTGAGAGTTTTGAAGCTATGGACCACCAGCTAAGCAAAAATCTATTTGTTGACCAACGCATAAGAGATTCGATTTGGTTGAATCGCTATGTTTGCTGGAAAACAGGCAAATATGATTCGTTAGTCAATAGTCGAATGTTTGCTTAGCAATCTCCATCTGATTGCTGATAGTTAGCAGCAGCTTTCACAAACCTAATTTTTGGGAGAGTACTCTTAATGTTTGGACATGGCACATTCTTCTATCAACCCAAACACGCGCTAGATAATTTTGGTGGCGCCAATGGTGTATCGCAGCGATGCCAGGACTTAGGCTTTCAGCACGCTTGGCTCCGAGTTCATAATAAGAATGGCGCTTGGATGACAGATGAAAACCTCCGTATTGCTGATGCCCTGCGCCGAGATGGAATTAGCGTTAGCGTTTGGGGATGGAATGATGGCAACAATGTTGACCGAGATATCGATAATGCAGAAAAAGCAATTGATAAATTCGAGCCCGACGCATACATCGCCGACATTGAGAACGGCGTCAGCGGTGCTGTCTGGAATGAAACGCGCGCAAAAAAACTTTTGCGAGCAGTAAAGAATAAATTGGGCGCCAAACCTTTAATTGTTTCATCATTCGGTTACATAAAGGCGCATGAGCCAGAGATTATGACTGCCGTTGATGATATCGCCGATTTCTTTGCGCCTCAAGTTTACTGGTTTTGGTTTCCCAAGAGCTGGATGCTGCCTTCAAACGACTCTGAATTGGCGAATCTCCCTACTAATAATCCGGCGTCGTACAGCAAGGTTTGCCTGACCGAATGGGGGCGTGTCGTTACGAAGCCATTGTTTTTGACGGGGCAAGCATATTGGGGAGAAGCGTCTGGTTGGACACAGGCGCGTGCTGAAGAAAAACTCAGAGACTTCATTGGTGAATTTGAGGAATATGACCGAATTGTTGGTCTAAATTGGTGGAATTTCTCTGATGGCAAGGCAATGTCGTCCAGAATGGCCAATACGATTAAAGCGGCAAACCTGCATGAGAAACAATACGCTGGTGCCTATAGAATAGGGGGCGGCCAAGGACTCTCCAGCGGCGGAGCAACACCGACACCCACACCTAACGCACCTGTACTAAAGGTCGCTGTTGTTGCGGCGGAAGACTTGTTTTTCCGTTCGTCACCACAAGGCGGACGCGATGACAATATCCTCGGCAATCTAGATTTTGGTTTTCGAGTGGAAGTGCTATCTCAACCAACTTCAAACGGGTACGTCAGTGTTCGGACCGTCTCTGATGGGGAGGCGCAAGAAGGATATTTGCATTCAAGATATCTCAGAGATCTCGAAGCAGAAGAAGTTGAACGAGCTATATCCGAAGCAGTCGATGAATGGCATAGATTTGGTAAGGGAGCGGGTCAGGAACACCACGAACCCTATAGCTCGTATGTAAACGAAATGTGGACTGCGCGAGGCTTTCCGAACTTGACAGGTCGGGATCGCGATCAATTCTGGTCGGCCGCATTCATCAGCTTTGTCTTCGAGAATGCTAACTACTCAAGGATGAAGTTTGACATTCGCCATTCCACCTACATTCATGAGGCTATCCAAAACCGCATTACTTTAGCAGATCGCGATTTTTGGGGCTACAGGCTTGATGAAGCAAGGCCTCAGGTGGGTGACCTAGTTTGTCAGTGGAGGGTAAATGACACGACTTATGACGAAGCAGAAAATAATAGTCGGTTTCCCAGTCACACTGACGTTATCGTAGCGGTTCGCGATAGTTCGGTTGTAACAATCGGTGGCAACGTCTCGCAGTCGGTGGAAACGAAGACATTTCGCCTTTCGCAGAGTGGACATCTTATCGACGAGCGACGGGTGTTTGCCTTGATGAAGAATAGAAAGCGTCCAGAGTCGGAGCAGTTGCTGACCCTATAGAACGTGCTGTATCCGGTGACAGTGGCTCAGTGTCGTTTAAAACGCCCATGGATTTTCGGCTCTAAGCAGCAGTTGTCAATTCATGGGCAGCAAGATGGAGCCTGAGCTGCCGGGACGGTGTCTTTACAGCTTGGAATGCGGAACCAACCCCGACAGTGGATATGGGTAATCCGATCACCCTATTCCAGTTCGAGTGGATATCAATGACAGTCTTTGGCTCGCTTAGGAACTGCGCCAAAATAAACGCTTCAATTTAATTGTTGAACGGCCCGCATTATGCGGCTTCGCCTCAAAAAAATGATTCGTTTATTTTGGCGCATGTCCTTAACAAATAGAGCGACTGTCACATCTGTGTTGCGCATGGGCACAAAGTCGGCTTCGGGTCATTAAGACTTGTTGCAATCGTTTCAATTACGACAGCAATGCCTTCAACTGCAGACATTATCACTATCCGCAAACCTCAAAACACATCACGTTCGCTTCTCGGATACTGCTGCCAGTAAGACCAATAACGAGATAATTCATCCTCAACAGCCCATATGGAACGTCGTGTTTCACATATTAGAACGCATCTGATCGGATGTATTGCAGACATTTGATGTGCCATACAGAAATCATGCCGGCGGGTCAGTTTTGCAACACACGTTTCCGAACTGTCTGGCCGAAGATTTGGGGGCTTTTTCACGGTCGACAATTTCATTGTAAACTTTAAGTTGATAAAACGACGAGCGAAAAAATTATAAATTACGCCGCGCTTGCTCTCTATGGCACGGGCGGCATTGGCAGGAATCTGGCCCTGGGCATACCGGAAGCTGACCGCATCCGGCGTTGAGATGTTCATGACGACGGTGACGGCATGGCGGCCAGTTGCGCCTTCGAGTGCACCATCTCGCCGCATTGCAGGATTGCCGACGCCTCATCTCCACGGAACACTGCTACCACCACTGTGCATACGCGGCGCATTAGCAAACGCCAGAGCAGGTACAAACCGTTGTTGCCCAAGTCCGCCGGCAACGCCGCCGCAGTGAAAAATGTCAGCCAACAGTCCACCGCCATCAAACAGGCCACCAAGCAGTCCACCGCCTCTGCGCGAAACATGCTTCTTTCTTGTGCTCTGAGATGAACCGGACATTCGAGCATACTGCGGCGAACGCCGGGCAGGACCCGTTTTGACAGATGCTGCTGTCGTTACAAATGGCAACTATGGCGCAGACTGTCGTCGTTGATGGGCTTAGCTCATCCGATACCCGACGTTT
>CAWUIN010000175.1:0-3647 GCA_963922535.1 uncultured Hyphomicrobiaceae bacterium
AAACGTCGGGTATCGGATGAGCTAAGCCCATCAACGACGACAGTCTGCGCCATAGATCAGTTCAGTGCGCCCAGGATCATTGTCACAGATAAGCTTCGCAGCTACACCAAGCCAATCAAGGCTTGGGCCAAAAATGCGGATCACCGGGCGCACAAAGGCCTGAATAATGCGATCGAAGTTTCCCATCGCTGAACCCGAAAACGAGAGAAAATATTCGGCCGGTTTAAGTCGCACCGGCATGCTCAAAGGTTTCTATCCGCTCACGATCAGATCAACCTCATATTCCGCCCACGCCGCCATAAACTCACCGCACATTCCTATCGCCACGCTCGTGCTGATGCCTTCCAACTTTGGGAAGATTACTCACGCGAAATGACAGCCTGAAGGACACCCGGTCGGCACTTTGACGACTTCACTCAAATAAGTTGGCAATACCTACCTGTCATTTAAGTTACATAATTTATGCTTATTAAGCATAATTCGTGCTTATTAACAGAAATACATCTTAACGTTCTCAATGATGTGTTTTCCAATTCATTCGCTAAGAGGAGATCATACTATGAGACTTCTTCGCCTTGCAGTAGCTATAGTAGCCTGCACATTATCTTTGTCGTATGTAAATGCACAGGAATTGCCTGACGGTTCTGCCAACAGTCCTGTTCGCGTCATCATGGTGCCTGCCGAAATCGGGTCGCGTGACACACTCAGCGACTATCGCCCTGTTTTTAACGCCATCACGAAAGAATATGGCATTCATTTCGATCTTAAGCTTGGTGATTCCTATGCTGCAGCCGTTCAGGGGCTCTGCAATGATCAGGCTGATATTGGCTGGTACGGTGCTGTTACTTACGGTCAGGCGCGTGAAATTTGCGGCGCTGAGCTTCTTGCCGTTGATGTGAAGAAAGGTGAAAGTGTCTACTTCTCTGGCATCTACACAGCTAAGGGAAATGGTATTACAAGCCTCGATCAATTGAAGGGCAAAAGCTTAGCTGTGGGGGATCCGAACTCAACCTCATCCTTCAATTTTCCTTTTGCCATGGTGATTGCAGCTGGTATCGATCCGGCAAAAGATCTAGACAAAATCGTTATCGCTGGCAGCCACACCAACTCAATCGCTGCTTTAAAAGAAGGTCGGGTGATAGCTGCTGCGGCATCCTTTAACGCTTGGGAAAAAGCCGTTAAGAAAGGTGTTATAGATCCGACAAAATTTACAGTTTTGGCAAAGAGCGAGGGCATTCCAAATCCGCCACTTGCTATGAATAAGAAACTGTCCCCTGAACTGAAAGCCAGGATCCGCAAAGCGTTTAGTGAAATTCACACAAAAGTTGATCCTCAGTTTATCCGTGGTTATGGCGGGAAGACAGTCGATCGTTATGATACTAACTATCCTTTGGAAAAGATGCTCGGTGCGCTTGACAAGCTATCCGCACTTACCAAGCGCGTGAAGGGTGAAATTATCGAGAAAGCTGGTGAACGCTAAGTTCATCGGAGTAAAAGCAGCGTTCGCGCATTATATCAGCGCGAACGCATTGTGCACGTAAGCGGCGGTGGCATGTTAGAATTTAATTCAATTTCACACGTGTTTCCTGACGGTACGCGTGCGGTAAACGATATCACACTACAAATTCCGAAAGCGGAGTTTTGTGTTCTCCTCGGCCCATCAGGAGCAGGCAAATCAACATTGCTTAACACAGTAAATGGTTTGGTCATGCCGACCAGTGGCGCTGTATCTCTTGACGGAACTTTAATCGAGAACAAATCTTTGAAGTCTGTCCGACGACGCATTGGAATGATTCACCAGCAATTGCACCTGGTTCCTCGTCTGAGCGTGCTTCATAATGTTTTGTCAGGTCTGTTGCCTGTCGTTTCTACTTGGGCGGCAATGCTAAAGTTATTTTCTAATTCGCAACAGCGCAAAGCTTGTCGATTGCTAGAAGAAGTTGAATTGGAAGAGAAGCAGATTTACCGGCGCGCGTCGGAATTGTCAGGTGGCCAACAGCAACGCGTCGCCATTGCCAGAGCTTTCATAAATGACCCGGATGTCGTCCTTGCCGACGAACCCGTAGCAAGTCTTGATCCAACAGTAAGCCGCCATGTTCTCACCTTATTGCGCAATGCATCGCAGCAGCGCCAAACCACAGTTGTTTGTAGCTTGCACCAAGTTGAATTTGCGATTGAATATGCGGACCGGATAGTTGCACTCCGCCGGGGAGAGATTGTATTTGATGATCAACCAAGTGCTCTGACATCTGAAAAGCTCCAGGATATATACGGAGGTGACAAGGGGGATCTTATTGGTGCGCCTTCAGAGCCCACACTCATTACAGCAGACGGCATAGTCGAAGCTGAAGAAATTACGAAAATAGCGTAGATATCAGCCGGCATACGGCAATTGGGGAGATATCACTACAATGGCTGAAGACCAAAGCCGTTTGCCGTCGGAAAGCTGGGAATTGCACCGCACAATAACGCCTAAAACGATTGGGCTTTTATTGGTCATTGCCTTGGCTGCTGCGATTTCTGCAAAAAATATGGAATTGGATAAGGCGGCAAGTGAGACATGGCAGGCTATTGCATCAGCTTTTGGATTTGGCCATTCTAAAGTTATCAGTGGTGCCAGTAATTTCCTATCAAAAGCATTCCCACTTCAGATTTCAACAATACAAGAAACGAATAGAATTGAGAATTTCGATTCGGATAATCTGCCGTTATTTTCTTATGTAGAAACTCGCACTGAACGCGAATATAGCGTGATTGAAGAAAAATTCACGGAGACGAAAGCAGAGTTCTTGGTAAAACCAGTCGGCTATCTTGTGAAGGTTCTCATCAAAATGTGGGAAACCATCGAGATGGCAATTTGGGGAACGGTTTTTTCTATTCTCATTGCTATACCTTTGGCAATCTGCGCTGCCCGCAACTACACACCACACATTAGTATTTACCAAGTCAGTCGGGCAATTTGCAGTTTTAACAGGGCTATGCCTGAGCTCATCCTAGCGTTGTTTTTTGTTCTTATGTACGGATTTGGGCCAATTGCTGGCATCTTTGCGCTAGCTCTGCATACTAGCGGCTTCTTAGGAAAATTCTTTGCCGATGAAATCGAGAATGCCGATCCTGGCCCACAGCGTGCTCTAAAAGCAACCGGAGCAAGTCGAATTAAGACCTTGCGTTATGCTGTTCTACCTCAAGTTTTGCCACAATATTACGCCTACATCCAATACATCTTGGAACGCAATATACGAACTGCAACCGTATTAGGAATTGTCGGTGCTGGAGGCATTGGAACTGAATTGAAAGGTCGCTGGGACTTGTTTGATTATGATCATGTAGCAACAATTTTGTTGATCATATTTTTGACTGTGGTCTTGTTGGAACTTGTTACGCAGCGCCTGCGCAATAGAGCGATCTAAAACAAAGAAGGTATTGTCAAGTTGTTTCGTGTTTCATTTTCGGTTATTTGATTTTCATGAAAATATAGTCCTCTTTTCTCCGCCTCAAAGGCTACGGTTTTCTCCGCGAAGTCATTGGCTGCGCGATTTGGACGTACCGTTGCTTTTCCATAAAAGCTGAAGATGTCGAGTCCTGCTGGTTGAATGTGGTGTTATCATCAACCGTGAAACTATCTGTCAATGGGTGAACAAGTTCGG
>CAWUIN010000176.1:0-3634 GCA_963922535.1 uncultured Hyphomicrobiaceae bacterium
CCAACGTCACCGGCTATCTGGCCAACGATGCGGTGCGTCAAGGCGCCGGGCAGATCGTTCTCGCCTCCGGCGATCGTGCGCTGAATACTGCCAACACGGCAACGGCAGCAGCCATCTCGGGTAATGCGCAGACTGCCTTGCACGTGTCAGCCAATGCCCTGCTGGGCAGTTCGGCCGTGTTCGAGACCAACCTTGCGCCCAACGTGTCAGGCGGCCTTGCCGCCGAGGCCGTGGGCGGAGACTTTGCAGCAGGCGCCGCGTCTGGGTTGGCCTCTTCCGTTGCTGCCAACGCAGGTTTGTTCGATGGCTTGAGCCCCGAGCAAATCGCAAAAGTGAGCGAGGTCTTCGGTGGCACAGCGGCGCTGCTGGCCGGCGGCGATGCGCGCGACGTCAACCAAGGCGCGGCAACTGCCCAGTCTGCAGCGCTGAACAATTATCTGACGCATGCGCAAATCAAAGCATTTGAAGCTGACTTAAAGGCCTGTGGCAAGAATGCAGAGTGCAAAGTCGACGTCACCCATAAGTTCGTCAAACTCTCCGAGCAGCAAAACGCTGAACTGGCAAATTGCGAGACATTGGACTGCATTAAATGGCATAGCCAGCGCATTCAAGAGGCCAGGGCGGCGTCGAGCGAGATTTTAAATCCATACATACACCCCGATCAGCGTTACACCGTTCAGCTCGCATCCTTGCAGTCTCCAGAGAGAATTTCTGCTTCAACTCAAGTCGCACTCGTACGCGTTCAGGCCAGAAACGATGCCGTCGAAATCTGCGGCAACGACAGCGCCTGCGTTGAGCGCGAAAAAGTCGAACTATTCGAGATATGGGCGAGACAACAGGAAAACAAAGCGATTATCGCGTCTGCATTTGGGATTGCTAAGGCCGCTGTGGGTATCATACGCGGCGGTAAAGTTCAGATCGTAAGGCCAGCGAAAGTAACAAATAGCGCACCCATACAAATCACCAAAGCTAAATTTGGACACACATTCGATAGGCATGATGAAGGCGCAACTAACTTTTTAACAAATAGGGCGAAAGGATCAGGTCAACCACAGGGGCAATTCCTTGATGACCAAGCAGCTGCAAAATTTATTCAAGACAATTTAGATAAAGTAAAAGGTGGTCCTGCTTCAGTGCCGGTTCCAGATGGACTTAATGTTAGGATAATCAACCCTGATGGCTCTTTCAGCACAGCCAAAACAATTAGATTGATACCAGGCGGCAAAGGCGTAAAAACAGCCTATCCGGAGCCATAAGATGTGGTTTCCATCAAATAGTGCGAAAGAATTTTTGAATTCGTTCTTGAAGCTGCCAGCGACAGGAAAAGAACAGGATTGGGAAATCGAATTGTCTAATCCTAATAGATTATTGGAGTTTATAATATTTTTAGAAAAAACTGATTTGTCGTATGATCAAAAGCAAGCTCTTATAGCTTTGATTTTAGCGTCTTTCGAAGATGCTGATTGGCAAGGTATATTAACTGAGAATCTTTGGAACCGATTTACTAAACAAGTCTCACCTGAAATTGATAATCTCAAAGATGTGATGTCGCCTTGGCTGGCTTGTGAGGGGGATGACTTTAAAATTTCTAAAAGGGTACGAGATTTAATTGATCGAAGCAGCTTAACATAACACTAATTGGTATTGCCAACTTGTTTGATGTTTTCATATCGGCTATTTAACTAATACCAGCCCGCAAAATCATTGACCGGTTTGAGCCCAGGATCTGGTTGCGATAGATGCGATGCGGCCGGTCTCGGCAAGGAGTTTCTTCCACGCATCGCAGGCCGCGTCAACGATATCGTCGTAGGTTGGAAAAATGCGGTTCGAAAGATATGTCTGGCGCATGTACTGCCAAACCTGTTCGGCAGGATTGAGTTCGGGTGAGGCTGGCGGGATGAACAATGGGCGGACGTTGTCGGGCCACTTAAGCTGTTTGGTGGTATGCCACGTCCACATTCTGGAGATGAATGGCGACAGCTACCGCCTCAAGCAATCCAAGGCACGCAAGGCCGAAAAAGACACTTGACACCCCTGAGCAGAGGAAAAGGTGGATCGCAGTAGGGACAGTTGTTACCAACTGCCCCCTGCGCAGATCCGTACGAGCGGAGTGTCCATAGCGGCCAGTATCCAATCGTCCGCGAGATACCGAGAGGGAATACAACCTCCTTATTGTTGACTTTGGATCGTCTATTGGGGACTTCAAGAGTAACGGCACTCTTGTTGGACCAACTCAATACGGACAAGTTGTCCAAGGCAAGCACGGGGTTCATATCATCCCCGCAAATCCAAATCAGTTCTAAGGAGTTTGTGTTGAAAAGAACCCTCCCAGACTGGCTTCGTTTGTGGTTTCAAAGTGCGTTAATTTCTGAGGTGTACCCGCAGATTAGAGCTATTGCTGTAGCTTATTCCGAAACGAAAGAGTTGACAGTGCGATATTATCTCGATCGGAGTCCATCCGATTTCGATTACGAAAGCCTTTCGATGGTTGTTAGCGAAGTTTTGAGCAATACCACTTCAGCTTCAGAGATATCGTCTGTTACCGAAGAGTGCGTTTACTCATATCAGCGGATGGCGGATATTGATCGCCTCGATGGATTGGTATTTGCGCGCCGTGAATATGGAATACAAGATAATCCGTCTCAGGTGCCGACCTACATTAATGTATGAATTATGTAGCTTGATGGTATTGCCAAGTTATTTGTATGAGTCCGTTAAAGGACCAATCGGTTTGCCTTCAGGCTGTTATTTCACGTCAGTAATCGGAAGAAATGTTGATCGCGCTGCGCGATGGCGATCTCATCGCGCAAGGGCGCTACACAAAAACGCGCACCCGCTGGCCTAAAGGTATGGATACCGGTTTCGGGATGCATTCCGGTTATCATTCCAGTATTCGGCCTGAAGAATGGCGGGAAGGGTAGTATCGCTACGATCGCCTCACGGCAAAAGGCTGGGAATTTATCGATATTCGGATGCCTCGTTTTCTCGTGAAGGTAATCTGGCCAGACCATATTCCTGAGACCGTCGCGGCTGAGCCAAATACCGAGGACAAACCCTACACGACACCATACCTCGAATTGATGAAAGCTGCGATCGCGGAATTCAATCTGACGGCTGAACGACAGTGGAAGAAGGAAAACCTTTCAGATTGGTTTCTCCAGCATGAGGTGGAGGGTGAACCGCTGTCACGCAACCTGGCGGATGCCATGGCCACGTTGGTGCGCATGCCGTCCACGCAGCGTGGTGGATCTAAACGCGTGTTGGGGCCGGATCTGCGCAAAACGGGCTGATTTTTCCCATATTCGCCAGCCTCACAGAGAGGTCAATCTCGAAAAAACAGCAAGATTCCAGGCGAGAACCTTGCTGTTGCTGTTTTTGCCCCGGCTGGTCTGCAGTCTTGAGGGCGTCACATCTTGGCGAACCTGGCGCTTATGTCAGCAGTTTCACTGCGCTTACTTTTCCACATGCTGACAAGAAATTCGATTGCATCGTTCACTGTCAAACGTGGGTTCCACCCTTTTTCCATTGTAGTTCAAAGCCTTGAGAAAAGGGTTCCACCCTTTCGCAAGGCACAATCCTGAACTGGGTGGACCGGTTCGAACGTCGAAAGCGGGTGAAATATGCGGCTAGGACC
>CAWUIN010000177.1:0-3629 GCA_963922535.1 uncultured Hyphomicrobiaceae bacterium
GGTTGCCGCACGGCAAGGTGCGCGACAGCAAAACAGAATTTCTTTCACGGCCTCGTTGCTTGATATTCTTGATGCGGAACGGGAACTCCTGGATGCTGAGGTGGCGCTCGTGTCTAACCTGCGGGATCTGGTTGTGAACGCCTATGCAGTCTTATCTGCAGTCGGCCGCCTAACGGCGAAAGATCTCAAGCTGACGTCCCGGGCTTATGAAGCTAAAGCGCATTCAGATGACGTCAGGCACAAATGGTATGGCATCAGCATTACCCATGCAAACGGGCAGCGTGAATATCTACAGACCAAGACGACGCAGCCAAAAGAATAAGCAAAACAGGCGCGTGGCAGTCCTGGCTGAAAAAGCAGCATCACTCCTCGCGAAACACGTGAATGAGATTATCGGTGATCGGCTTGGTAAGATACGTCAGAACGGTGCGTCGCTCCGTGGCGATGAAGCCTTCCACCGGCATGCCGGGGATCAGTTTTTTATCTTTGAGTTTGCGAAGTTCAGCTGCCGGTAGTGCGACGGCCGCGCGGTAGAAGGTTGCACCGGTCTTTTCATCGGCAACGCTGGATGGAGAAATCGATACGATGACGCCCTCAAGTTCAGGCGTTGTCTGTTGATTAAAGGCAGGAAACCGGATTATGGCCTTCTGGCCGGTGAACACCTGATCAATGGAGACCGTGTCGATATTGAGTTCGATTTCAAACCTCTCTTTTTGCTCAATAATCTGCATCAGGGTCTGACCGGGCTGGACCACGCCGCCGATGGTGTGGAGAGAGAGTTCGTGGATGATCCCTGAAACAGGCGCCCTGATATCGACACGGGACAGCTGATGGCGGGTCGCCTGTAATTGCTGGGTGAGTTCTTCGATACGGGGCTGGATCTGCTCCAGCTCAGTCATGACCTTTTCCTTGAATTCCCGGTTAAGCTGCAGCTTGGTGATTTTGGTCTCAGAAATCGAATTTTCGACGCGTGCAATTTCGGCCCGGTGTTCAGCAATCTGGCCGCTCATGTCGGCCTGGGCCCGCTTAAGGGCCAGCAGACGGCTGTTGGCGGCCAGCTGTTTTCTGACCAATGTGGCAATCGCTTTGATTTCTTCATCGTAGGCTGCGATCTGACTGCGTTTGGCTTTGATCAGTCCCTGCACACCAGCAATCTGGTTTTGAAACTGCAAAAACCGTTCATCCTGGCCCAACAAATGGGCCTGCAGGGTCGCGCGGCGGGCCGCCATCATGGCCTTCTGTTGACGCTGCGAAACGTCATAAGCACCGAGTTTGAGGGCTACGATCTGTAGGTGCGGCACCTCAAAGGTCTCGTTGTCTTCCAGTTCAGCGCTCAGCCGTGCCTTTTTGACGAGCGCTTCGCGCAAGCGGCCTTCGTAGATGGCGAGGTTGGCCTTGAGCGCCGTATCGTCAAGCTGTATGAGGAGTTGTCCCCGCACGACGGTTTCGCCGGAACTGATGTGAATTTGCGCAACGCTGCCGCCATCGAGATGCTGAATGGTCTTAGGCTTGCCTTCGACAATCACAGAACCGGTGGCAATGACGGCGCCTGCTATTTTTGCCGTCATGCTCCATATAAGACTGCCGCCGGCCAGCACGATCAGGACGCTCAGGCCGATGAGCATCGGCCGGTGAAAGTTGAGGTTAGGCTCCGCATGCCGGGACACGCTGTTCATATCATTCATATCGAGCCTCGCTTGTTCTCATCAGGCGACGCGGGTGACTTTGCGCAGAACGTCGGCCTTTTCACCAAACTCTATCATCCGTCCGGCCCGCAACATCAAGACTTTGTCGACGGCTGCAATCGCACTTGGCCGGTGCGCCATTACGATCACAACCAAACCTGCCTCGCGCATCGCCAGAATGGCTGAGCTGAGCGCCGCATCACCATCCTGATCGAGATTAGAGTTTGGTTCATCAAGCACAATTAGCTTTGGCTTGCGGAACAACGCCCGCGCGAGCGTAATGCGCTGCGTTTGCCCACCGGTGAGCGGCGAGAGCGCAGTGTCGACGTTCGTTCCATATCCTTCCGGAAACGAGAGGATCATGTCGTGAACACTGGCCTGTTTGGCAGCTTCGACAATTTCATCGTCTTTGGCATCGGCATCGAAACGGGCGATGTTCTGGGCGATGGTGCCTGAGAGTAGCCCGACCTGCTGGGGCAAGTAACCGATATACCGCCCGAGGCGGTCCATATCCCAGTGTTCGAAAGTTGCGCCATCTAGCCTGACGCTGCCTGCATCGGGCATCCAAAGCCCGACGAGCAGTTTGGCAAGCGAGGACTTGCCTGAGGCGCTGGGGCCGATGACGCCAAGCCCGTCTCCGGGCCGTAATGAGAAGTCGACGCCATGCAGAATGATGTTTTTTTCTTCGCCTGCCCCAGTAGCAGGCGCGTACTTGACGAGCGCAGACACATCCAGAACGCCCTCTGGTGCAGGAAGTTTTATGTTGGTGTCTGCTGCGCTGGTGTCTTTGCCGAGGTAATCCTGCAAACGCCCATAGGCCAGCCAGGCCCGTTTGATCATCCGCCAGCCGCCAGCCGCCAATGGTTTGATCAATGGGCGCAAGGGCGCGTCCAGCAATAATGGAGGCGGCAACGATCATACCGGCTGTGATTTCCTGATTAATAGCCAGATACGCGCCGAGCGCCAGGATTGCCGATTGCAGGAGCAAACGGAACGCCTTGGACACGGTGGTAAAACCTTCCGAACATTCGCCGCCTTGTTGCTGCAGGACAAGTGCCTTACGGCGCAAGCCGTGCCAGGCCGTCTGCGTATGCCCTACCATCCCCATGGCCAGCACGCTGTCAGCGTTGTTCCGGGCCTGATCCGCAAAACGTGCCTCAAGCATGTCGCTCTGGGCTGCGCCGGCGGCCGGTTTGGCGCTCAGTCTTTCATTGAAAAGAGCAAGAGCGATGACAACCGCGGCGCCAAAGGTTGCCAGAAGGCCTAAGTAAAAATGAAGAAGAAACACCACCCCCAGATAGATCGGAAACCATGGCAGATCAAATAATGCCAGGATAGCTGGGCTGCTCATGAGCCCTCTTACTGTAGTGATATCCTGGATTGGCTTGTAGGCCGGGTTCCGGCCGTCCACCGCTCTGACAATCCAGGAGCGGTAAGTGAGCGGCGACAGCTGATGATCCAGCCAGTAGGACATGCGTGACAGAACGCGGGTGCGCAGAAAATCGAACAGGCCCATCATCGTGTAAAGGCCGATGACGAGAATGAGCAACGCGACAAGGGTTGGAATGGAGCGGCTGGCCAGTACCCGGTCATAGATTTGCAGCATGAACAACGGACCGGTCAGCATCAGCATGTTAACTGCACAGCTGATCAGGCCAACAGCACAGAACACCTTACGTGTTTGCGCCAGTTTTTCTGCAATGATACTTTGATTTTTGTTCATGCTATGTTCCAACTTAGTGGAAGGCGCGGTTAAAAGAAGGTAAAGCTGTCTTTGTCAAGTGCGGAAAGCTGGGTGTCAGCCATGAACAGATCTTCGCCATCGCCAAGCGCAAACAGCACACCGCCCTCCTGCTGTTGAGCAGTTGCCATCAGATCGTCAAACGTATTAATACATACCGTACATGAGGTTGCTGCTCTCCGGCGAAGGATGAGATCCTTTCG
>CAWUIN010000178.1:0-3485 GCA_963922535.1 uncultured Hyphomicrobiaceae bacterium
TAGGGCTCGATATGATGCACGTTTGCCGTCAGCCTAAATCCTCGACAAGGGCCAAAGCACTAAATCGCTATCGCGATGGTTGTCGCGGGGCGCGGGCTTCGTGCCAACCGTCAAGCGATTGATCTAACGGATAGATTATAAGGACGTTCCGATCTGAACATGGGGTTGTTCACTCAACCTGTTCAGAAAGGAACTTCCAATGAACACCCCGCAATCTACACCAACAACACCGCTTCGCCAACGCATGATCAATGACATGAATGCCCGCAAGCTGCACCCTAGCACACAACGCGGTCACATTCATAGCTGCAAGCGATTTGCCGCCTTCCTCGGCCGTTCACCTGAGACTGCAATGCCGGATGATGTCAAGGCGTTCCAGTTGCACTTGGTCGAAAGTGATCTCAAAATCCCCAACCGCAACCGGATTATGACCGGCATCAAGTTTCTCTTCAAGGTTACGCTGCGCCGGCACGATCTGGTGGCCGAAATCTATCATCTCAAAGAGCCGCAGACGATACCGTTGGTGCTGAGCCGACAGGAGATCAAGCGGCTTCTGGCGATGGCGGCCAGTTCGACCAGGACCAAGGCGATGCTGTCGCTCGGTTATGGCTGCGGGCTCAGAGGCGGCGAAGTGGTCCGCCTTAAAGTTGGCGACATTGATCGTGATCAACAGATCATCCGCATCGTGCAGTCGAAAGGCCAGAAGGATCGTCACGTGATGCTGCCTGATGATGTGCTCAGCGCGCTGCGCCAGTGGTGGCCGGAACGCACATGCCGCTATGATGGTGATAAGCCGCCACGTGAACGTTACATCTTCCCTGGTCGTAGCGCTACTGGCCATCTTTCGCGGCGCCATTATCTGCGCGGATTGCAAGAGATGACTGAAGCCGCAGGCATCCGCAAGCCAGTGACGCTGCACACACTGCGCCATTCCTGCGCCACCCACCTTCTGGAAGCCGGCGTTGATATCCGTGTTATCCAGGCACTGCTCGGTCATACTAAACTGGAGACCACGGCCCGCTATGCTGCGGTGGCCACCGGTATGATTGCTAAGGTTACAAGCCCGCTCGATGAGCTTGGAGACCAACGCAAGCTTCAGAAGAACAAGCAGAAGCCAACGCGATAGCACGGCCATTCCATGTGCCGTCCAGCCCTGGAGGTTGCGGATATCTTCCGCAACCATGGACCGGCGTGGCGTGCGGCCAATCACGGCCACGTCAGCCTTGAGCAGCTGAAGGTGATGAGTGCGATCGAGCGTTGCCGTACGGCGGCGCTCGGCGGCCATGTCGCGCGCTGCGAGAACGACGCCTGTGGTCACCTACACGTCGCTTATAACAGTTGCCGCAATCGGCACTGCCCCAAGTGTCAGGCCGCCGCCTCGCAGGATTGGTTGGAAGACCGCCGTGCGGAGCTTTTGCCGGCAGCGTACTATCACATCGTGTTCACGCTGCCGGCCGGGATTGCCGACATCGCCTTTCACAACAGACGTGTCATGTATGGCTTGTTGCTCAAGGCTTCGGCCGAGACAATGCAAACCATTGCCGCAGATCCCAAACATCTCGGTGCAAGGATTGCGATCACGTCGGTGCTTCACACCTGGGGTAGTGCTATGACGCACCATCCACATGTGCATATGATCGTGCCGGGCGGCGGCATTTCGTTGGATGGCACGCGTTGGATCTCATGCCGGCCCAATTTCTTTCTGCCGGTGCGCGTGCTCTCTCGGCTGTTCCGACGTCTGTTTCTTGAGGGGCTTGCCAAGGCGCACAAGGATGGCAAGCTCAACTTTTATGGCAAACATGCCGACCTGTCCGATCAGGAGACGTTCACTCGTTTCTTGCGGCCCCTGCGCAGAATCGAATGGGTCGTCTACGCCAAAAAACCATTCGCCGGGCCTGAAGCCGTACTTTCCTATCTCTCGCGGTACACCCACCGCATCGCCATCTCAAACCGCCGTCTTGTCTCGGCCGATGAGCATCATGTGGGCTTCCGGTACAAAGATTACCGCGCTGATTACAAGGCACGCTGGAAAACGATGCGCCTCAGCCCGGATGAGTTCATCCGTCGTTTTCTCTCCCACGTGCTGCCGAAAGGTTTTCATCGCATTCGTCATTACGGGCTTCTCGCCAACGGCAACCGTGCCGCCAATGTCGCCAGGGCACGAGAGCTGTTGGCTATCCAGGGACTGATGACGAGGGAGCTTGAGGCCGATGCAGCTGCCGGCTCAGATGAAACTGATAAGACCGAAACAGGCGATGATGCAAAAGTGCTGAGCCTGCCATGTCCGTGCTGCGGTGGCCGTATGCTCATTATCGAGACGTTTGCCGCGGGATGCCAGCCCAAAAGCATCCCAGTCGTTGCCGGGATCGACAGTTCATGACGCATCACAGTCTTACGCCTGCAAACCTCAATATTGTCTCTTTCAAGAGTTGGATCACGTCCGGCAACAATAGGCTATGGCCGAAAGGCACTGAGTTGCGTGATCTTACGTCGTCTGAGCGATCTATTGTAGTGAGAAAACGCCGTTCATCGGCCAATCGCTATCACCAAACGAGCCGCAAAGTTGTTAACGGCGACCTCGGAGCCTGCCGCAGGGACGCCCGCGCTCTGCTCAAATCCCCATAGAGTTTGCAGCACCACCTCGCATCCATCTCCGCGATTTCCTGCCTTGGCGCTTCTCGGACGCGAGTAGGCGTGGTATGCCATCTTGAGAACCGTGGCGGCGTCCGAGAAACCTGCACAACCGCAGCAAGCTACGGTTCGTCTGAGCGTTACCGGAAACCAAGGAGCCAGTCACAGGCGGGGTACCCAACCCGAATGTTCGAATACGCATCCTAAGAATCATGATCCCGCATACACTACCAAAGCTGTGGGTGCCTTGACGGCTTCTGTTTTCGGTATCATGCGAAGAACCGTGCGAGCGTCCCCATGTTTGCATAGTCACGTACTCTCGAAGCGCGCCGCCGCCGGCACCATTGCCGCTGCCAAGCCAATGAGTGGGCCGGGGGCAAACTTTATCGGTTGACATTGCCCGCTCACACATCCCCACCCAACCGGGATGTTTTCGCAGGGCAATGGCCACACTACCAGGCGGCTCCTATCGGAGTCGCAAAAAAAGCACCGGCTGGCTAGCAGGTGCATATATTTGTGATGGCCGGCTCCGGACATCTCCATGCCACGATAGCACGGCTGTGCGCGTGGCCCGTTCGCGTGGGAAGCTGCGAACGTTCTTTTGTCCCCCCTTTGTCGGAAGACATGGCGACCGTTAGGGAGCCACCCTTGGAGGCTTTCTCCAAGGGCAAGGCCGCGCTGCCAAGCCGGCCGCAGTGTCGATAGCGCTAGCGGCCGACCCAATACGCCAGCCGAACGGACTATGAAAATCGAGGCAGCGCGACACCAGGCTTTCAAGATCGGGGAGCGCAACCGCTTTTCAAGGACGTAAGGGTAGGCATGCGTGCTAGAACTTGTTTCGTGAGCATGGCCTG
>CAWUIN010000179.1:0-3436 GCA_963922535.1 uncultured Hyphomicrobiaceae bacterium
ATCCTAATTATGTAAACAGCTGTGGAAACAGCGTGGAAAGCATTGAACAGCCCTGCTTCCTTGATAGAAGATCAGGATGGCTACCACACCGTTGAAGTTGTTACCTTTTTGCCTGCATCCATATCGTCCAGCCTGAAATATACCTGCGCTATTCGTATTTATTTTTTTGATTTTTCTGGACAATTTAAATTGCAGCAGACATGCCCAGATCATCAGGAGCGCATTTTCGATGTTTAAGGCTTGCTTCCGCTCTCATGATTATTGATGCAGAAAAATGCGTCCGCAACCGTGCCGACTTCGTGCAGCGAACGTCGATCGGAATCTGACATTAGAACCGTTATAACAATCTTTGTGTTCACCACTTGCGGCTGGCAAGGCTAAAGTCTGTTGGCAGCAAACTCCGTCTGCATTAATATCTAATTTCCAATGCAATTACCACTTCCGGTGCGTTGTCGTCTCGTCATTTCTTCAAGCTATAACGAATCGCGAAACACCAAGCCTCGCAACAAGAAAGAATGAACACATGAAGCGTGATCGCAGAGCTAAAATCGTTGCCACTCTGGGGCCCGCCAGTTCAACCGCTGAGCAGATTGAAACGCTGTTCCGCGCTGGCGTCGATGTTTTTCGCCTGAATTTCAGCCACGGCACACCTGAAGATCACGCAGAGCGTTACAGGATCATCCGCACGCTTGAAGCCAGCCTCAACCATCCGATCAGCATTTTGCAGGATCTCCAGGGGCCCAAAATACGGATTGGCGTTCTTGAAACCGGCGAAGTAGAATTAATACCTGGTGAAACTGTGCGCTTTGTTCTTGCTGAAGAAGGCAGGGATAAAAATACCATTCCCCTGCCGCACGAACCAATTTTCGATGCCATTGCCCCAGGCCATCGCCTGCTGTTGGACGATGGCAGGCGCCAGGTTGAAATCGTTGGTGTCGAAAAAGCAGCTATTGAGGCCCGCGTCATTTACGGTGGCAAGCTGACAAACCGCAAGGGTGTAAACCTGCCGGATACTTTGTTGCCTCTGTCGCCATTGACACCCAAGGATCGCACGGATCTGAAGTTTGGCCTTGAACTGGGCGTCGACTGGGTTGCACTTTCATTCGTGCAGCAGCCTGGAGATATCCTTGAAGCGCGTGAAATCATCGGCAGCCAGGCCGGCATTATAGCCAAGATTGAAAAGCCGATGGCGCTCAACTCAATCGATTCCATTGTCCCACTCTGTGACGCGATCATGATCGCACGCGGGGATCTCGGCGTCGAAACGCCACCGGAAGAAGTTCCCGGCCGTCAGAAGGAACTAATTCGCACGTGCCGTCTGGCTGGCAAGCCGGTTATTGTTGCAACGCAAATGCTGGAATCGATGATGCACGCTGCCATGCCAACGCGCGCCGAAGCTTCGGATATCGCTACAGCCGTCTACGATGGCACGGATGCTGTGATGCTGTCGGGCGAATCTGCCGCCGGCGAATTTCCCTTCGAATCTGTCTCAGTGATGGACCGGGTGATTAAAACGACTGAGCACCATAAGGATTACCGTTCAATCATCACCGCTCTTGAGCCGTCAGTTGAGCCAACCGTGCATCACGCCGTTTCTGCCGCTGCAGCAAAAGTTGCCGAAACCGTTGAGGCTGCCGCCATCATCGCCTTTACTTCATCAGGAGCAACGGCCTCGCGTATCGCCCGCATGCGACCCGATGTGCCCATTCTGGCGCTAACACCGAACAAAGAAATCGTACGGCGCATGGTTCTTACATGGGGCGCTTTTGCCATCCATACAAAACCAATCCAGAGTTATGAGGATATGTCTGAACAGGCACGCCACTACGCCATTGAACAAGGCTTTGCCAAGCAAGGCGACCGCATCGTCATCGTCGCTGGTGTCCCATTTGGTGTTGCAGGCTCCACAAACAATCTGCGTGTCCTGGAGATTGTTTAATCTGCTTCATGTTGTGGGCTATTGAGGACAAACACTTAAAAACTCCTACTCAAGAGCATTCAAGAGTGTAGCGACAAAGCCGGGAAGGCCAGTCTGCAAGCTTATGCGATGGCGCCCGGCCTGAAGGATGGCATTCAACGTCTTGAGACTTCGATCAAAATTATCGTTGATGATGACATAGTCGTATTCGTTCCAATGACTGATTTCGCCCGCCGCGCGCTGCATGCGGTGGGCAATCACCTCCTGGCTGTCAAGCGCCCTGCCGTCCAGTCGTTTTCTTAACTCTTGCGCAGATGGCGGCAGAATGAAA
Organism: uncultured Hyphomicrobiaceae bacterium; assembly: GCA_963922535.1. Classification (GTDB taxonomy): domain Bacteria; phylum Pseudomonadota; class Alphaproteobacteria; order Rhizobiales; family Hyphomicrobiaceae; genus Tectiglobus. The sequence continues at coordinate 2,250 of CAWUIN010000179.1, forward strand.
ACCTTGAGGAAGTTGACATTTTCCATCTTTGAAAGCTGCCGGGCGCCCTGCCAGTCGATATCGAACAGTATGTCCTGGCCGGCTGCCAGCATGGCTTCCACGCTGGCACGCGGCGTGCCGTAATAGTTGCCGAAGACATTGGCCCACTCAATAAGTTCGCCCGCGTCCCGGCGCCGTTCAAATTCTTGACGCGAGACAAAATGATAGTCTTTCCCATCTACTTCCCCGGACCTCTGCGGCCGCGTGGTGAGAGAAACGGATATACTGAGAGTGTCGTCGGCGGCCAGCAAAGCCTGGGCAAGTGAGGTCTTACCAGCCCCGGATGGCGAGGAGAGGACCAAAATCAAACCGTGACGTTCAGCGTGTGTCAGAGATTGAGGCATATCGCAACCGCTATTCAACGTTCTGGATCTGCTCCCGGAATTGATCGATGGCAACTTTCATTGCCAGACCTATCCGGGTGATTTCAATATGATTAGACTTAGAGCACAGGGTATTTGCTTCACGGTTGAACTCCTGGACAAGAAAGTCAAGCTTGCGGCCAACCGGGCGCTCCGAAACAAGCAATTCGCAAGCACTGTCGACATGAGCCTTGAGACGGTCCAGTTCCTCAGTGATATCAGCCTTGGCGGCAAGCAGTATTGCTTCCTGGTAAAGCCGGTCGGAATCAAGCTTGCTCTGGGTTGTATCCGCTTCCAGCAAGCGCAGAAGTTGCCCTCTTAAATGCTCGCGAATGGCCTCCGGTGTCCTTGCTTTTGAAGTGCGTGCTGCTTCGGTCAATCTTTCAATTTCGTCAATATGGCTGCGCAGATATTCGTCCAGTCTGGCACCTTCGCTGCGCCTTGCATCGCGCAATTCCTCCAGCGCCCTGGACAAAGTTTCTAAAGCTGTTGTCTGCGCAGCAGACAGCGTTTCAGCGTTATCTGATATTCCACTGGCTTCAAGGACGCCACGGACGTTGAGGAGGCCCACTCCGTCAATTGCAGATGCTCCGGTCAGTTCTTCTATGCGCCTGAAGGCAGCAATTGCAATTTGGAGATTTGCTTCGTTAAGACACAGAGATGGGGTTGCAGACTGCTGCGTAAGTGTCAAGGTGGCGGAAATACTACCGCGTGAAAACATACCGGCAATAGCATTGCGTGCCTGCAGTTCCAGGCTTTCAAACCCGGATGGCAGGCGCATGCGAA
>CAWUIN010000180.1:0-3434 GCA_963922535.1 uncultured Hyphomicrobiaceae bacterium
TCCAGCTTAGTGATGGCATTATGAGCTGCTTCTCGTCAGCATAACGGGCCAGCAGGCATTGTTGACAATTCCAATCGGCTTGCCTGCTCCGTCCGATGTCTCGAAAGCACAATCCACGGTCATATGGAACAGCAGTGCTTTATTAGGTGCCGGGTTGCGCGCTACGCAATGGCGACGGCCATCACAGCTCTCGCGTTTCTAATATATGTGGCACAATTGCACTCATCTTGCGAATTAATCAATGCTCTTGTCAAATTACAGCAAGCCTAATCCATGACAGCATGATGCATATAAGATAGGCTGCTGCTTAATATATTGTATGAGGAGTTGAGTGCAGTGGCGGTTCTGTTCATCAGCCATTCCAGTAAAGACGACCAGCTTGCCAGCGAAATCGGAGGCTGGCTAAAGTCCAACGGCTTCAACGACATTTTTATCGATCAAGAGAGCATTGCCGGTGGCGATAAATGGGCGGAAGAACTGAAGCGTTCGGCCAGCGCCTGCCGGGTTGTAATATTTATTGTGACGCCGAACTGGCTTGCTTCTGCGGAATGCTTTGGCGAGTTCAAGGCGGCGTGGTATATGGGCAAACGCCTGATCCCATTGTTCCTCGTCGATCCAGCCATCCAGCTCGACGCAGAGAGCCAGCAGCGCCTTTCTCAGGTCTATGGCGAAGATCAAGGGCTTGATCTTCTGCCATGTCTCGGCTCGGATGGCACGCTTGATCTCAATGCTAACGAAAGCCTTGCCAACAATTTTAAAATTGGGCTTCAGGCGGCCGGCGCCAACACCCGCGTTGGTCTTGATCCGGAAGCTTTTGCAATTGACAAAGCCTTGCGGCCGACACCGTTTCCCGGTCTTGCTTCGTTTGGCGACGATGACGCCGATGCAGCGTTATTCTTCGGGCGCAGTCGCGAGATTGGAGCTGTTTTAGAAGATCTTCGCTCGATGCGCGCCTTAAATGATCATCGACCTCTTGTCATTCAGGGCGCCTCCGGGGCCGGTAAATCCTCCCTGCTCAAAGCTGGCATTATTCCCCGTCTGCGCCGGGAAACGCCCGCCTGGCTGCCGTTGCGGGCGTTTCGCCCAGGCGCCGATCCGCTGCTGAATTTTGCGGAAGCGCTGGCATGTACGTACGAAGATTTCCAGCATGGGGAAGCTTCCGGCTTTATTCGCAACCGTCTGCTGGATGCCTGGCAAAAAGCCGCCAAGGAAGATAACAAACGCCTCACTCAGCAAGGCCGCGAACGCGTCGAGGCGGCGCTGGAAGCTGAGGGCTGCAAGCTGCGCGAGGTTGCCAACCGGCCTGGCGCATCAATTTTGATCAGTGTTGACCAGGCGGAGGAGTTGACCCGCGCCGACGATGACAGCGGCGAGGCGCTGGCGGAGTACCTTCGCGCTGCCTTGATGAGCGAGCAAAGCCCATGGCAGTTGGTCTTCACGATCCGCACAGACAGTTTCCCTGAACTGCAGCGCCACCGGCGTTTTCAGGATCTCGAAGCCCGCGGTTATGACCTACGGGCGCTGCCTGTGTTCCGCTTTAACGATGTGATCGAAGATCCAGCAAAGCGCTACGGTGTTGAGATCGACCCGGTTATGATCGACAGCCTCATGGAGGACGCACCGCAAACTGATGCGTTGCCGCTGCTGGCCTTTGTGATGCAGCGGCTGTGGCAGCAGTTTGGCAAATCGGGCAAGCTTACCGCTGATGATTACAAAGCCGTCGGCGGTCTCACCGGCTTGATCGAGAATGCGGCCGAGCGTGCCTGGCGCGGCATCGAGTCTGAGCAAGATGTGCCTCTGCCAGCGCAAGAGCCAGCCAAGAGACTCAATGATCTGGGAGCAGCAACGTTTGTGCCGCCGCTGGCGCAGATCAACGACCAGGGCGCTACGATCCGGCGTGTCTCAAAGTGGCATGAGTTCTCGGATGAACAGCAGGAGCTGTTGAGCCGCTTTGACCGCTGGCGGTTGGTTGTGCGCAAGGGTGCAGAAGCCAGTGATGGCGGTACGGTAGAGGTTGCGCATGAAGCGCTGTTCCGCGAATGGAGCCGTCTCAAAGATTGGCTGGAGCCGGAACGGTCGCGGCTGGAAGCCTTGCGCGGTCTTCAGGTGGCGGCCAACGCCTGGCACCGGCACGGACGGAAGGCAGACTACCTGACGCATTTCGATCAGCGCCTTGCAGAAGCGAATGAACTGGCCGTGCACGAGCGCTTTCAAAATCGTCTTGGCGATACTGAGAAGGATTATCTGGTCGCATCATCCGAGGCGGCTCAGCGCCTAAAAAACCGCCGGCGCCGCACTCAGGCTGTGTTTGGTATTTTGGCGCTTGGGCTGGTGACCGCTGGACTTGGCTGGGCCAACCGCCCCTGGGTGGAAGCAGAGTATAACCGTGCAAAATACGCGCTTGTGCATTACAGCAAAGTTTTCGGGAAGGACGCAGCAGTTGGCCTTGAGCTTGGCCAGACATTTCAGGACTGTACACAGGGCTCGAACGACTGCCCGGAAATGGTGATTATCCCAGCCGGCCGCTTTATGATGGGTGAACGAGGAGAGCAGCGCGAGGTTACAATCACTAAGCGTTTTGCGGTCTCAAAATTCGAAGTGACATTCGATCAGTGGAGTGCCTGCGTTGCATATGGCGGCTGTTCTCCAGCTGGAGATAGAGGTTTTGGCAAGGGTAGGCGACCGGTGATTAATGTCAGTTGGAATGATGCGCAGCGTTATGCACGCTGGCTCTCACGAATGACAGGGAAGACGTACCGTTTGCTGACCGAGGCTGAGTGGGAATATGCAGCACGTGCCGGAACGACTGGCGACTTCTCTTTCGAAGGTGGGGAGGAAAAGCTTGGCGAGTATGCATGGTATGGTGCAAACTCATACAGTAAGACGCATCCTGTTGGCGATAAAAAGCCGAATGCGTTTAGCCTTTACGATATGCACGGCAATGTCTGGGAATGGGTGAATGATTGGTATGGACCTTATGAAAGTGGGTCTCGAGCAGATCCTCAGGGTCCCAAATCGGGTCGGCGCCGGGTCTACCGCGGCGGCGGTTGGTACGATACCGCTGGGGACCTACGTTCAGCTGATCGCGACGGGCACGTGCCGGACACCCGCAGCTTCGTCCTTGGCTTCCGTCTCGCAAGGACATTATATGTAAAAGTAGGAACTTGATCTGACACAAAAGGTTAATCAGGGGTGGGTTGTCCGATCAACCTATGCTGTCCGGTCAGGCCGCTTGGGTTGCCATTACAGGTCCTTTGATTAGTTTTTCTTTCGCCAGCTGCAGCGTGTCAAGGAATGTTTGCATTGGCGTCTTACCATAGCACCATTTCCCCTGGTGTGTGCGCTCGCGATTGTAGCTCTCGATCCAGATATCAAGATCGGCCTGCAGCTCCGCGATACTGCCGTAAAGGCGTTTGCGGAACGCAATCTGGTAG
>CAWUIN010000181.1:0-3394 GCA_963922535.1 uncultured Hyphomicrobiaceae bacterium
ACGGCGGCCTCGGGCAGAACCCTTTCAACCCGGCGATGGTCGCACGCGTCATGCTACTGATCTCCTTTCCTCTGCACATGACCGCCTGGATCATGCCTGCCCCATTGGCATCAACAGGCGCGCCGGACTTCTTCGAGGGACTCGCAATCACGTTTCTGGGCAACACTCAGTTCGACGCCGTCAGCCAAGCATCGCTGCTTGACCACGTCAGCACCGAACTCAGCCGCGGGCTAACGCTTGAAAAGATCCTGCCCCAGACGTTCTCCTATCAGGATCTGGCCCTGGGACAGGTTCCCGGAGCCATCGGCGAAACCAGCGCCCTGCTGATCCTGATCGGCGGCGTGCTGCTGATCGCTACGCGAACGATCACCTGGCACATCCCAGTGTCCATCATTATAACGACAGCCGTTCTGGCAAGCATTTTTAACTACATCGACCCTTCCCGCTATCCCGATGCCATCTTCCACCTGGTATCCGGCTCGCTGATGTTCTGCGCGTTCTTTATTGCGACCGACTACGTCACCTCTCCAACCGCGCCTATCGCTCATCTGATCTATGGAGCGGGAATAGCGCTGTTGATCTTCATTATCAGAACCTGGGCTGCGTTTCCGGAAGGGGTTGGATTTGCCGTTCTATTTATGAATGCCTGCACGCCGCTGATTGATCACTTCATACGACCCCGCGTGTTTGGACGGAACCGGTCGGGCAAGCCGCTGGCGGTGGCTGCGGGAGGCGACAAATGAACACGACAACGGGCAGCCCGGCCTCTGCGCTGACACGACTGCGCGCACATGCCCGGTCGGTCGGCGGGCGGGTGAAAAAGGCGTTCAATCGCCCCCTCCGCATCCTGCGCATCCTCATCAGACGCGCCGACAGACGGCTTGGCACGGCAATGGGCTGCTCAGTCTCTCCGCTGACACGACTGCGCACGCACACCCAGCCGGCCGGCAAGCGGATGAGAAAAGCCTTTCATTACGCCGCCCGCCTCCTGCCCATTATCGCCTGGCGGGCCGACAGACGGCTACGCGAAGGCTGGCAAAGGCTGGTTGCACTCCTGCAGCGTCTTGACGGCCGGCCGGAAATGCAGGGGCTGCTGCTCGGCACATTCGCGATGATGTCTGCATTTTTTCTCGCCACAGCAAACCTGGGCACCCGCGAGGCCATCGCAGAACGCGCTGCAGAGGATCTGCGCTATTCGCTCTCGCAAGTGGTCCCCGCCGCCCACCATAACAACAATCTGGCCAGCGATGTCGGTGAATTGCATGACACGCGCGAAGGACAGATCTCATTCCACCGCGCGCGCATGGACAAAGAGGTTGTCGCCGTTGCTTTCGAGATGATCAGCCAGGGCTATGCCGGCAGCATCAAGGTTCTGCTCGGCATCGACACCGCAGGCCGGCTGCTGGGTGTTCGCGTCCTCTCGCACGCCGAGACCCCTGGTCTTGGTGACAAGATCGAAAAGGAGAAATCCAATTGGATCCTCGGTTTTGACGGCCTGTCCCTTGGCAATCCGCCGGCTTCCATGTGGAAGGTGAAAAAAGATGGCGGCCACTTCGACCAATTCTCAGGCGCAACGGTTACGCCGCGCGCAGTCGTCGCTGCGATCAGCCGCGGTCTTCAAGTGTTTCTGCGCAACCGCGACCGCTTTCTCGGCATTGCCGGAAAGCCCAAGAAGGAGACCGGCTGATGACTGGGGAATACCAAACAATCACCCGAAACGGCTTGTGGGATAATAATATCGTGTTCGGGCAATTACTGGCGCTGTGTCCACTTCTGGCAGTCACCGGAACGGCAACCAACGGTCTTGGCATGGGGCTGGCGTCGACCGCCGTGCTCGTTCTGTCCGGCCTTTCGGTTTCTCTTCTCAGAAACGCGATCACCCCGGAAGTCCGCATCCCGGCCTTCGTGCTGATCATTGCAACCATCGTGACTATCGTCGACATGACGATGAATGCCTACCTCCACGATCTGCACAAGGTCCTGGGGCTGTTCATCCCGCTGATCGTGACCAACTGCGCCATCCTCGGACGCGCGGAATCCTTCGCCTCGCGCAAGCCTCCGCTGACAGCAACCTTCGATGGACTGATGATGGGAGCCGGGTTCACCGTCGCACTGGTCGCACTCGGAGCGGTTCGCGAAATACTCGGCACAGGAACGCTGTTTGCCAATGCTTCGCTGCTGCTGGGCGAGGGACTTTCGTTCCTGGAACTGACGCTCATTTCCGATTACAGCGGCTTCCTGATCCTCCTGCTGCCGCCTGGCGGCTTCATCGTTCTGGGGTTTCTTCTCGCGCTCAAGGCCTTCATCGACGGCAGGGCGACAACGCCGCAGTCCGCCGATGACGATCATGAACGCATCGAAAAGGTCTTTACAGCCAGCACCGTGTCATCCGGCGCCAGCGTCGGCCGTGAAAAGGAGGCTTGAGCATGAACGTTGGAGTCGCCTTCGCCAAGCCGACCGCACAGGTCTGGATTAAAATGGAGGTCGCCAATGGCAGCACGGTGCGTGAAGTCATTGAGCGTTCCGGCATCCTGAAGCAATTCCCGGAAATCGACCTGGAAACCCACAAGGTTGGCATTTTCGGCCAGATCACAAAGCTCGACAAGGTCGTCACCGACGGCAGCAGGGTTGAGATCTACAGGCCGATTACCGCCGATCCTGAACTCTTCGAACTGCAGTACAAATCTGAATGAACGGAGCAGGATCTCCGTTCTGTCAGTGTTTACGCTGAATTTCGTTTAATGAGCGAAGCCATCGATACAAAACCACCGCCTTTGAACCGGCACCGGCATGGCCTAGCACGACGAAAACAGCGCAACAGCAGCTTAAGCTGCAGGATTACCAACCAGGAAAAGGAGCCTGAAAATGTCGTCAACTCTATATGATCGCTTAGGTGGGCACGATGCAATCGTAGCATTTGCCGACGATCTCCTGGCGCGCTTGAAGGGCGATGCCAAACTGAGCCGCTTCTGGGCAAACCTCGGAAATGAAAGTAATCAACATCAGCTTTTAAGCGAGTTTCTGACCGATAAAACAGGCGGTCCGGCTTCCTATACGGGAAAAGACATGAAGACTGCCCATACCGGCATGGGCATCACCGAGGACGACTGGAATATTTTTTTAACCCATGCCGTTGCATCAATGAATAAGCTGGGAATACCCGCAGCCGAGCAAGGCGAAATCACGGCCTTCATAGGCGGCCTCAAAGGCGATATTGTTGAGGCCGGGTAACTAATTCCACGCGATCGACGTGTGGGGTCCCGGCCCCACTCGCAGGCGGCAGGCCAAGCGTATACTGCTTTTGCCGCCCTTAGCACTCAGCATGTGCTTTTGCCGGCCGCTATAGCGCGACAAACTGGATGAGAGCGGGGCGACAATCACGATGAGAACCGGC
>CAWUIN010000182.1:0-3378 GCA_963922535.1 uncultured Hyphomicrobiaceae bacterium
ATTACGGCAGATTCTTTGAAGTGGCTGCACGAAAACCTGCGACCACGATGGTTTTGGGGACTGGTGGCGATCTTTGCAACTGCGTTTTCAGTATGGAGCAATATTCCCGACAAATATCAAACGAAGATTTTAGACTACGCTATGTCGTCGGGCGACGTTGCTCCCAGCGAGATAGATTTGCAGGTCGCAGATTTTAAAATCGAGGGAGCTGCAGACGAATTTCTGTTGTGGCTGAAATCTAAAGTTGAGCGCAACCTGGTCGAGCTTTTCGCGAAAAGTGGCAAGCGCGTTACACATCGGCTGGCGGCATCGAAACCTGTCAACAAGGCACGCAATGTAATTGCGGGTTCTATAGGCGCAGTTGGTGCTGATGACGTCGAAGTTATTGCCCAATTATTAGATGACAAGGGCTCTGTTGTAGCCTCAGTGCAATTTGCAGCACCACGGGCATTTTTGGAGAAGAACTATAAGGTCATCCCTGATACTCTCGTCTACGGACTCGATATCGGCGTACTATCACTAACACCTCTCGATACCAAGGGGCGTCCGACCAATTCTCTGAAAGCGTATGCCCAATTTGCACAAGCCAAGCGCTTGGCCGCACAGCAGAAACTGAAGGAAGCGTTAGAATATCTTAACGCGGCGGTTGTGACTGACCCGCAATTTGCGAGTGCATACTGGGCAGCAGGGCAAGTACACCGGGCGTTGGGCGATCAGTCTGGCGCTGAGGCTCATGAGGCCAGAGCGCAGGCTATTAATCTAGATCACCCCAAAATACCAATTATTGTCGGGGTTTCCAATCCAACGCCGGATATGATGACGGCGCTTTCCAGGACGGCCTGGCAGAACATCGCAGACGGTTTCGAAGCTAAAATCGTCGAAGTGAAAAGTTACGGCTTGCGCGTATATGCATGGCGTTTTGATCCGGCTCGATATGCGATCTCCGTTGCTTTACAAGCGAGTGCCGCGGGATCGAACGTCAAGGATTTGCGCCAGAAGCATTCGGCACTATTAGCCATCAATGGTGGTTTTTTTAAAATAGATTCTGAGCAACGGCTGACGCCGGACGGTTTTCTTGTAGCCGACGGACGGCAAGTATCACCATATAATTCAATGGCAGGTTCAGGGTTGCTTTACGAGCAGGACGGTAAAATAGGAATTATGTGGAGTAAGAGCTGGGAAACTCTAGAGAATGGCGTAGAAAGCGCAGTTCAAGCTGGTCCTATGGTTGTTGATCCTGGCGGCAAGAACGGTATTTATATCAATGATTATAATCGTCATGATCGCACGAGCGTTTGTTTGCGCGAGGATGGTAATGTCGTTGTGGTAATCGTAAAGGGCGGATTGAGCTTGTTTGAACTAGGATCGCTCCTGGCTGCAAAGGATAAAGACGGCGGTATGAATTGCGAGCGTGCAATCAACCTTGACGGTGGGCCTTCTACCCAAGCCTCATTTGCACCATCTGGCAGCAAGCCGCTCGAAATTGAAGGGATTTGGCGTAGCCAGAATGCCGTACTGGTTCATCCGAGATGAATGATACAGTTTTTTCAAGCGGGCCAGCCATTATTTCGATCTCGAACAGAATAGTTTTGCGGAGAAGGTTTACATTGACTTGTTTTGATAGGCTGTGTTCTGATTTGATGTAGCTCAAGTATTGGGTAATTTTTTTGCCAGTATTCACAGCAGTATAAATAGGTCTAATGCAGATATAATTCACCTTGCAACACCAAACCAAAATGCAGCCGCTTAAGTTGCCGCCAATTTAACTGTATGATCTGCTTCAGTAGATATGTCCTTATCTAGCTACTAACCAAATTGAAGCCAAAGCCGACGTTTGATGTTTCGTGGCCTGAGTTTCAGTGACCCAAAGCTGTCTGAGTGCGCAGCAACATGACAGCTAAGCTTGAAGCTCACTCTTTGTGTTGTTAGCGGACGAGATAAAATTGCCGTCTGAGCGAGATTATGCTGTCTGCAAGAGACTCATCCGGTTGAACGATCGTAAGCGGTGCTTTAACGGCAGGTCACATCAGGCTTGACAATTGAGGATTAGGCGGCGGCGCTTTGCGTCGCCGTTGGATCAATATTCCATGGCAGCAGGGCTTCGATATCTTCGAGCGTGGTAGCTTGCGGCAGGTCGGTGAAGACCCGGCGCAGGTAAGCGTAGGGCTCCAGGCCGTTTGCCTTGGTGGTTTCAACCAGGCTGTAGAGACGGGCTGAGGCTTCGGCGCCAGCCGGTGTATCTGAGAACATCCAATTCTTTCTGCCCAAAGCGAACGGCCTGATGGCGTTTTCGCAGAGATTGTTATCCACTTCAAGGCGGCCGTCTTCAAGCACGGCGATCTTCGAGTACGGCGATCAGATGCGGCCATTGTTCGTCGAGATATCTGAGCGCAGTGCCAACCAGAGTTTTGGGCGCCGCGTGCCGGCGTGACTGGTCGAGCCATGCGCGGAGTTCTGTCCAGACCTGCCGTCAAAGCACCGCTTACGCCTTTATAGCTTAATAATAATCGTAGCAAGACCTCGCCAATCCATCAAACTTCCGCTTCATGAGAACGGTGAACCTTTAAATTCATCACCGGGCTGTGCTGCATCTCATCCTTCCGTGTTAAAATCCTGATTTCTACAGCCCTGCTACCATCGTAAATCCAATGATGAATACAGCACAGCAAACTAAAACCCCTGGAAAGGTAAACCTGGAGCCTACTGCTATGCCGATTGGAGGCGTACCATCTGAAGGCCTCCAGACCATCCAAATCCAAAACATAAAAAAGCTAAGAGCAATAAAAATTAAGCCTGCATACTGGACAATCAATTTAACGCGCCTCTCTTTAATGACTGTTTTCTGGATTTTAGACGGCTGTACGGGTAATCAAAATCGCATTCTTTGCTGTTTGCTTTGATAGGAATTTGGATAATACCTGCTGCGCTTGATTTTTCAAAACCGATCCCATCGGCCGCTTGCAACATTCAGAAGCAAACTTCGGCTGTAGAGTGATGACTTGCTGCTAACGAGCGTAAAGTCGTCATAAGTTTTATGAGCCATTAGCAAAGCTCCGCCAACCCACCTAACAGCCACTATATGAGAATGGCTGCCTGTTCGAAATCCCCAAATACTTTTACTCTGTCGTCTGTTGATTAGGCTCGAGCATTAACTCACGCCAACATTAAGCTTGAATATACACCGAGAACGAACCAATGCAAGAAAATCTGGGTAGTGTCGCAAAGTTCCTCAGATATCAAAGGCATGCGCTCTATCGGACACATTTATTCAGTGCGACTTCAATGCCCGCAAGCGGACTTGAACGATTTGTTTGAATGTTTGTATCGGGCGGGTCATCTTCTTGATGAAACGGTGATCCTGCTTGACAATGTTATTGA
>CAWUIN010000183.1:0-3295 GCA_963922535.1 uncultured Hyphomicrobiaceae bacterium
GGCCGAATCAGTCAAGCCTATTTTCCACAATTTGCGATGAATAAAAAGGGCTAGAATTGACTGAGCCGCAGGTGAAAATGCATGATGTTTCATGGGTAATAGCTCCTAAATAATAAAGGGAACATATCATGAACGCGAATACTTATGCAAGATATGAATGTGTACTCTTTAGTACAGGAAAATGATGATTCGGAAGGTCTCTCACATCTCAATTTCTGAAGGCAGTGGAAAGTCTGGCATAAAATTTAATAAATCTCTTTTGGTGATGTATGTTGTACCGGCCTGTGCATCCCCCAAACCACCGGATAGCGGCTGGCGTGCTTATATGGACGATGTGCGCTGCATCGGGGCTGAACTTGCGCGCGAAGGGTGGATGGAGGTCACTTAGCGTGGTAAGGCGGTTGACCAGCTTACCGCAAGAGGCCCGATCAGGTTTCGGCTTGCCAGGACGCATCAATAACAAGACGCATCAATAACAAGGCACATCCATAGTCTGTTTGCGTTTGTTGCGCCTGCAGCGTTCTGAACAGTAGCGCACGTCGTCCCAGACTTTTGCCCATTTTTTGCGCCAGCGAAACGGGCGCCTGCACGTGGCGCATACTTTCTCCGGCAGGTCTGCCTTGCCGATCGTGACGCCCTTAACTGACCTCATGCGTCAGGTTCCCCATTTTGCCCCGGTGCCGGTGTAAGTGGCATCGAAAGCTGCCTGACGGGTGTTGCGCCTGGCTTTGCTTGTCTGCGTTTGCGCTGTTTTTGGGCTGTCTGAGGAAGGCCGCTTTTACGGCTGCCGTGCCTGGTCTGGATCGCATTGGCGGCTTCGCGAAAAGCGGGATCTTTGCGGGCGGCGTAAATTTTCTGTCTGGCTTCGCGCGCCGCTTCCATGTGGTCGACGATAGGCAGCGGATAGACTTTGTCGAGCAGCTTTCCTGCCAGCGGCGATTTCCAGGGCTCGTGGATCCGGCTGCCCTCAATGGCGGCCAGCTCCGGCACCCAACGGCGCACGAATGCGCCATCGGGGTCCTGGTCGTAGCCCTGCTTGACCGGATTGTATATTCTGACGGTATTGATGCCGGTCGTGCCCGATTGCATCTGCGTTTGCGGCCAATGGATGCCTGGCTCATAGTCGATGAACTGGCGCGCCAGATGCAGGCCGGGTGCGCGCCAATTGAGCCACAGGTGGTAACTTGCCGTCGCCATCAGCATGGCGCGCATGCGAAAATTCAACCAGCCAGTTGCCGCCAGATAGCGCATGCAGGCATCGACAAACGGCAGGCCGGTTTCGCCGTTCTGCCAGGCATTAAGCCGTGTAAAATCTGTCTCCGCCGGCGTGCGCAGGCTATCGTACGCGGGATGCAGATTGTTGAATTCCAGGCGCGGCTCGTCTTCGAGCTTCTGCATGAAATGGCAGTGCCAGTGAAGGCGTCCTGTAAACGAGACAAGTGAGCCACGCCATTGGCTGACCTCTTTCCCCCCGATCTGTTTGAGTTCCCGCTGGCGCTGCCAGGTCGTCTTTGCAACCTCACGCATGGAAACGGTGCCCCAGGCGAGATAGGGCGACAGCCGCGAACACGCCGTCTCACCGGCGACCGGGCTCGACATGGCCGCACGATAAGTCTCGCCACGTTCGTGCAGAAACGACGATAGCGTTGACAATGCATGTGTGCGTCCACCTGGCTGGCGCAATGGCGGATCATCGTCGGCGAGGCCAAGTTCCTGCGCCGTCGGCAAGCTTTGAATTTCGATGGTGCCCTGCAACGGCAGCAGAGCCGTTGGCGCCGGTGTGATCGGCTCCGCCATCAGATTATCCCACTTGCCGGCCCAGCCGTCACGATTTCCAAGGCGCCTGATCACACCATCCTGGCGCAGCTCGGTCCATGGTATGCTATGCTGCCTGCACCAGTCCGCGACCCTGATATCACGGCGGTAAGTCCAGTCGTTGCCGGTTTCCTCATGTGACCAGAGGCCATCGATCCTGAACGTACCGCGCACATTGTCCAGCGCTTCAACGGCATCGCCGATGCGCACCACAAGAGGTGTCCCAAGCTTTAAAAATGCCTGCGACAGCTCGTTGATACATTCCCGGTAAAAATGAAACTGGCGTGCTGACATATCTGGCTCAAGCCACCATTCCGGCTCTACGATGAGCAGCGGCAAAACCGCGCCGCATGCAGCGGCAGCGCTGAGTGGGCGATGATCGACAACACGCAGGTCACGCTTGAACCAGACAATCTGGACCGATGATTTCATCTTGACATTAGGCACGCATGAACGATCCGGCGTTCGCATTGATCAGCAGGCATTTAGAGACGTTTTAACGCATATCACAAAACTTAATGCTCAAAGTACGCAGTTAATTTCCGTTCGGATTGGCGCCAACAGCGCAACCCTGATTATTCCACCATTGTAAATTTAGTCCTTAGATCCAGCCCGTTGGCGGTTGCTCGTAAATCTCCTTGGCGTAAAAGTTGAACACGCAATGGAAGTCACCGCAGGCTTTCGCGTGCTAATTAGCGACATGGCTTCGTATTGCCTGTAAGCTTTTTACAGTGACACCTCAAAAATGAGGCGTGTTCGGGATTAGTGGAAATCTCAGCATGCGCTTACAGAGTGATCGCGGATTGTATATTCGGCCTATAGGGCTTGAGCTGCCCGATGTATAAAGCTCGTGCTTTAATTGACCGCACAACACAATCGTTTAAATTAAATGGCATCTTTTTTTGAACAGACACGTATGTGCAACACCACGTAACACATAGGACAATAGCATGGCAGAAGAAAAGGCTAAGAATATTCTGGGTACCGACCTTCAATCGTGCTGCACAAGTCCGATGACCGGATTTTTCAGGGATGGATACTGCAAAACCAATCATATGGATCAAGGAACGCATGTGGTTTGTGCCGTTGTCACAGATGAATTTTTGCAATTCACAAAATCCACTGGCAACGATCTCACCACACCGCGCCCGGAATATAAATTCCCAGGTTTAAAAGCTGGCGATGGTTGGTGCCTTTGTGCCATGCGATGGAAAGAAGCTTACGACGCTGGCGTTGCACCGCCCATAAAGCCTCAATCGACACACGAAAAAGCATTGGAAATAATTGATCAGGAAGCGTTGAAAAAACATTATATTCAATAATAAGGACGACCATACTAATCTGGTGGCCTGTCATTTAAAATATCGGGTTAGTTTTCAACTATCCTGCGGCCGTTCCCTTGAGAACGAAACCTGCGAAAAGCGGTGTTATACCAATCCATAGATGAATTGACTCACCTGGATTCACTTTTGCCGCAAAT
>CAWUIN010000184.1:0-3285 GCA_963922535.1 uncultured Hyphomicrobiaceae bacterium
ATCGCGGTACGAAACTGGAAAACGAACGTAAAAATAAACGGCGTAAAGGATCACAAATTTTGGGTACTGCGCGCCCTTGAAATTGATCAACTGATCCAACCCGATGTTGGCCTCGCGAAAGCCGATCTAATAGACTGCAATTGCATACGTGCCAATGACAGCCAAAAACTTTGCGACATTACCTCCAAAACTTATACGCAAGCAATATCGGCTTACTTGTGAAGACGGATACACCGTATTGATAGGATATTTTGATAGGACATTGGCTTCGTGCGGTAAATCTCAATAAGCCCTAAGATTGTAGCTGGCTCCCAAACTTACATGGATTCATACATAGTATAGCGAACAAATAAGAACATATAAAGAACAAAAAAGCGCTGCGGTTTAGGGGTTGTGTTTTAAAGTTAAAAAGCCTAGGCTATCCCTGCGACGTTTTTGCATGATGGAAGAAAGTCTATAGAACAGGCGGTTAGATTGCTGATTGTATCGGGAATGTTATTTGGAGTGTTTTTTTTGAACGTTCTATTTGGTGCAAGTGATCTGCCTTTGTTCTTATCGAATGTTGGTGAGCTTCTATTTCTTTTGGCAAGCTGCATAACATTCGTCGCTGCCATGCTGCAACTGGAGAAAGACGATCAAAAATCAAAGTAAACCAGAGCAGCCGAAGGCATCAAATATTCATGTCGGCGTTCATCAGGGAGGAAACGCGATGACGAAGCCTAAGGAACAACTGGAGCTTGAAGCAGTCGAGCGGAGGAATTTTCTCAAGCTCACCGGTGCAGGCACGTTCACGACTGCCGTCGTTGCAAGTGCCGGCGGCACGCTGTGGTCGGATAAAGCAGTGGCGCAAACCGCAAAAGAAGAGCGCGAGCGTGAGAAGGCCGCCAGTCATCAAATGACGATTGCTACGGCTTATGTGCTTGGTGCCTCGCGCAGCTATCCAATCATGCAGCTGGACTTCAAGGAAAATATCCAGAATGCAACCAACGGGCAGGTTTACGTCAAGCTTGCACCGGCCGGGCAACTGGGGGCCGGTGGTGCGCTGGCGCAGAAGGTGCAAAGCGGTACAATCCAGGCGGCGCAGCATTCTCTATCTAATTTTGCTCCGTTTGCGCCAGTTGTTGATCTGATTAATCTGCCCTATTTCTGTGGTGCAAATCAACGCTTTGTGAATCTGGTCAATTCCGATGTCTGGAAGCAGCAGGTTGATCCAAAAATAAGCGCTAAGGGGTTCAAGGCTTTATTCTATGTCGTGATCGACCCGCGTGTTGTGGCTGTGCGGAAAGGCGGTGCCGGCGCCGTGCTGAGCCCGGCAGATCTGGAGGGTGTGAAGTTTCGCGTGCCCGGTTCCAAGATGCTGCAGCAGTATTACCGCATGGCCGGCGCCAACCCGACGCCGGTTGCATGGGGCGAAACACCGTCAGCCATTAAACAAGGCGTTGCCGATGCGCTTGATCCGTCGGTTGGCGCGCTCTATGTGTTTGGTTTCAAGGATATTCTCAGTCACGTGACCTTTACCCAGGCGGTGCCGGACAGCCAGGTCTACTCCTGTAATTTCGAGTGGTTCAGTAGTTTGCCGAAAGATGTCCGGGAGGGCATTGAGTTTGCCGCGGAGACTACGGCGCACCAGAACCTTGCCAAGGTTCCGGCTGCCCGCAGCTATGCCATGTCTGAGCTCATGAAGTCAGGTGTTCAGTTTCATTCGCTCAGTGAGGATCAGCTGGCTGCGTGGAAGGAAGCCGGCGGTTATCAGCGCAAGGAATGGGACGCCTTCAAGCAGGAACTTGCCGGCTCGATGGATCTGTTCAACCAGCTTGCTGAAGCAGCTGGTACGCAGGGACGCTATTACGTTCACGACGCATGAATGTCCCTGGATGAAGCAGCAGGACGTGCAGCCGTAAGTAAACGCCTTTGGGCAGTACCTGCGGCTGCCCCGGGCTTGAGGCTCTGTGCCGTTCCTGCCGGTGCACGGCCACGGCAACGAGTGTTCACAAGCGCGCATCCATTGCCACGATACGCACTGTGTCGCGGGATATCATGAGGTTTGAAATGATACGGTCAGTGCTCAAAACGCTGGATGATAATATCGAACGATGGGCACTCTTAGTCTTCTATACTCTGCTCGTCGTGACAATGGCTGTGGAGGTAATTCGCCGCGAAATTTTCTCTTATTCCTCGATTTGGGGTGAAGAGATTGTGCGTTATGCGTTCATCTATCTTGTCTGGATTGGTGCTGCTTCAGCCATCAAGGAACGGGCTCACATTCGCATTGATGTGCTTTTTCACTGTGTATCGCCGCGCGGTAAGGCCTTGCTTTATCTTTTTGGCGATCTCGTCATGCTCGCGCTATGTATCGCTGCGCTTTACTGGTCATACGAGACGGTTGCCGTTTCCTGGAAATTCGGTTCCGTTAGCCATGGGCTGCGCCTTCCCATGGTCTTGTTTCTCGCCGCCGTGCCGCTTGGCTTTGCGCTGATGATTTTTCGTCTTCTCCAGTCAATCCTTCGCGACGTGAGAGACCTGATTGCAGATCGTCCCGTGTTTGAGGGTCGCCAGCTCTTCGACTGAGGTTTGCGCCATGATGTGGCAACATGTACAGCAAGGCGGCGTTGAGCTTGGCTGGGATTTCTATGGTCCGGTCATCCTGTTTATCACCCTTGCCGCACTGGGTGTTCCTGTCTGGGCTGCAATCGGCGTTGCAGCCACATTGATGCTGGTGTGGTCAGATGCACTACCGCTCTCGCTGCTGGGCGAGACCTTGTTTGAAGGCGTTGACACATTTGCCCTGACTGCAATTCCGTTATTTATTCTGACGGGCGATGCGCTTGTCAGGACCGGGCTCAGCCGCAAGTTTCTCGATGTTGCCGAAGCACTAACCTGCTGGACAAAAGGTGGCTTCGGATCTGCAACGGTGCTGGTTTGCGGTATGTTTTCAGCGATTTCAGGCTCCGATGCCGCCGGTGCAGCAGCTGTCGGACGCATGACGATTAATCGTCTTGTCGAATCCGGCTATCCGCGCCCGTATGCGTGTGCACTTGTTGCTTCAGGCGCCTGTACCGGCATTCTGATCCCGCCCTCGATTGCTTATATCATCATCGGTCTTGTGCTCGGGATCTCAGCGTCGACGCTCTTTCAGGCGGCTCTTATCCCAGGTCTTCTTATTCTTGTTTCAATTCTGACAACTAACATCGTTGTTAATCGCCTAAACGCTTATGAAGCCGCCAGCGCTATAACGTTTGGTGAATGGTTGCGCAACGTCGGCACTGCAATTGTACGCGGCTGGTA
>CAWUIN010000185.1:0-3284 GCA_963922535.1 uncultured Hyphomicrobiaceae bacterium
ACCTGGCGTGTGGCCTACAATACTGGTCACATGCCAGCGAATATCGTTTTCTGCTCGGCCCAGCTTGCCGGAAACGGCTCCAGCAGTTGAATTTATCTATGCCTATTACCCTAAGTCGGCATCAAGTAAAGCAGGACAAGCGCCATTGACAGGGCCTGATTTTTTACTTCTCTGTAATTTTGTTGCACTGCCGCTGAGACTCGGTTTTTGCTTTTGATGCAATGATCATCGATCACGACGCTCAAGTAAATTTATTGAGGTAAAGAGTGTGGCTCATAATTACATCGATCCGGTTGCCAAACTTCTGACATTTGGTGAAAGCCCTTCAGAGAAATGGCTCGATTACTTGGCGCTCGGCTTCACTCAAGACCACGTTCCAGAATTAATCCGTATGGCAACGGATCCTGCTCTTCACAACGATGATGATGAAGAAGACTATATATGGTGGGCTCCAATTCATGCCTGGCGAGCGCTGGCGCAACTGAAGGCAGAAGGAGCAGCACAACCATTAGTCCAATTGTTTGATGAACTCTGGCCCAGCGATTGGCTGGCAGAAGAATTCCCAACGGTTTTCTCAATGATCGGCTGCTCAACCGTACCTGTTCTTGTCGAGTTTCTCGCCGACAATAACGTCGACCCGGAACACCGCGCTTCGATACCAGGCTGCCTTCAGCAAATTGCAGAGGATCATCCCACATGCCGGCAGACTTGCATTGATGCTTTAACCCGCCAGTTGGAAAAATATGCAACCAACGCTGATTTTCTTAATGGCTTTCTTGTCGCGGCCTTGGGCGAACTCAAAGCCGTCGATGCCATTGCTCTTATTCGAGAAGCGCATGCAAAAAACTGCGTAGATATCTCGATAGTGGGCGACCTTGAGGAGGCTGAAATCCTGATCGGCGTCAGGGAAAGCCGCTCGACACCACCTCCGCGTTATCAGCATTTTCCTAGTCTGCCTCAACCTGAAACTGATAATTTTGATCGATTGCTTAAGAAGATTGCAGTTCCGACAATAGAACAACGACGCACCAAAGTCAGTAGAAACGAGCCCTGTCCATGTGGAAGCGGTAAGAAATATAAAAAATGCTGTTTGCAATGACAGATTTTACGATACTGTCGATAAGGCAGAGCTTATTATAGCGGAAAATCTGGCTTCAGGCGTTACTGTTCATGAACGTCACATCTTTTTGTAATTGATATGATTTGCTCTTGCCATCCCGCTGGAAACGACTCCAGAAAACACCTGAGTGTCATCTCCGGCCCATGCCATCCGCCCAGGATCGCCTCTACGATGTCTAGTGTCAACAATGTGAGCAACGGGACGTGTCATAAGCCAAGAATCATGCTTTTAGATTGAACAAAGTCTACCTCAGCTGCTCGACTTAAATATGTATAATCTAGGTGGACACATTTTAAGCGAGGAGGCTTGTATGACCGCCCAACCAGCTATTGCTCAACTCGTTTCGGCTGTCGCAAAAGAAGTGTCAGACGGAGCCTTTGGCAATGCTTCGCAGCAAGCGATGGAAGTGATCGAACAATCCCCTGATCTTGCGACTGAACTCCTGGCCCTCCTCATCAAGGAAGGGGAAAATCAGAAAACTGATGACGCTCTCATATCAGCGTACAGCTTTTTGCTAGGTCACGCTCTGGAGCAGGTGCGTTATGGAGTTGATCGTGGCGCTCCATACAGCATTGCGCTTGCTGAAGACCTTCGTCAGTCACTTTTAGATGCCGGCACCGGCAAACATGTTAGTGCTCCACTTATGCAGCTTGTGCTGACACTATTTGTCAACGCCAAACTTGAGTTGGGAGACGAACTGCGTGACGTTATGCAACGGTTGATGGAATCAGATCCTGAAACTTATGCTGCGATTGCCCCCGATGATTGGCGCAAGCATCTGGCTCAGCTTGTTAAAGAATTTGATGGTGACGTTTTCGTCATTCATGATTTTTTCGAAGACAGCTTGACGACGATGCCGGAAGATACGCGGGCAGACTTTCTCACAGCAGCATTTTACCAGGGCGAGCCGGTATTACGCGAGGCAATCGCAGGCTTTCTATGTAGCGAGTGGCCATCAGTTCGCTCGAGAATAACCGAAATTCTCGAAACTACCGCCTCTCAAGGGTTGGTCAGCCCGGTGATGTTGAGGCGCATGATTGCGATGCGCAACTGGTTGCCGACTGAACAGCGTCACGCTCATGATCGGTCCATCAAGGCGTGCCGGCAAAGCGCCGTTGAGTGTGCAAGTTGGCCTGCCGCAAGCCGTGGACGCGTGCTGGCAACTGCTATTGATGGCTCGGGTGGTCTGAGCATCCTGTTCATTGTGTCCGGAAGCAATGATCATAAAGTGGCAGGCATGCTTGGCAGAATAGGCGATGGCATTCGCGATAGTTGGGTTAAGCATGATATTTCCCAAGACGAGTTGGAAGATATCGAAGCGCGCTTCCTGGCAGATACTCCACTTCAGCCGACGACATTTTCTTTTGCAACCAACGCTACTCGCTATCTTCTTGCTATGAATCTAGAAGAAGGCACTATGCCTCCGTTTAGTCTATTGGGCTTTGTTGAGGCCATTGGGCTTGATGATGTTAATCCAATAGCGATGCCTGTGGACCATCTTGTTGAAGCTTTGATCAGGGCTATTCCACAGGAGCAACTCACTCCAACAGCAATTGACACAGCTGTTTCAGCAAGCGGCGTATGGTTGGCGCACTATCCAATACTTGAAAGCTGGTTTGAGGATAGTGAAGAGGTTAGAAAGCAGCTGGCCAAACGGATGAGCAAGAAAAAGAAGATTGAATGGCTTTTGGCCGGGCCGCTTCAGCAGAAGCGTCAATACTGGGCGCAACTGGTCTCCTGGACGGCATTTCAAATGCAGCACGGTCCTGATGACTTAGACTGGCAATCTTTTGCCATTGTCGCCCAAGAAATCCTCCGAGATCGCCCCCTTAATGAAATTCCTTTCATGCAATCGATCGCAGCAACGACATTGGACGTGCATACTGCATAATTCGGATGCCGTGCAATCAAACCTTTCGCTCTCTTTCTTTAAAATACAAGCATCAAGACAGTTAAGACAGCCGGCACACGTGCGAAACGCGCAACTTGTGTCTTTTCTTTTGGCTCTCGAGCTGCTGGGTACAGCGTCGCAAGAAAATTCAATAAGGTAGAATATGTCTTTGACGCCCCAAATAATAGAATTAATCAAGAGCGGGTATAGCAATGCTGAGAGCTATTCGCAAAAGTTGGTGACGGTGAGAATCGCTGAGGCGGTGTATCCTAA
>CAWUIN010000186.1:0-3275 GCA_963922535.1 uncultured Hyphomicrobiaceae bacterium
TGTCGCAGGCATGACCACGAAAAGGAGCGAAGAACACCATGCAGGATTATCTGCTCATATTGCTTGGCACTGCTCTGGTGAACAACGTTGTACTCGTCAAGTTCCTCGGCCTCTGCCCCTTCATCGGCGTCTCCCGCAAGATCGATGCGGCACTCGGGATGGGCTTTGCAACAACGTTCGTCCTCACGCTTGCGGCTGTGGCGAGCTGGTTCATTGAAAAGGGTGTGCTGATCCCCCTCGGACTGGAGTACCTGCGCATTCTGTCCTTCATTCTCGTGATTGCCGCAGTGGTCCAGTTCACCGAGATCGTGATCCGCAAGGTCTCCCCGGTGCTTTACCAGGCGCTCGGCATTTATCTGCCGCTGATCACTACAAACTGCGCAGTTCTCGGCGTCGCCCTGCTCAACGTTCAGGAAGGCCACAGCTTCTCTGAAAGCCTGCTTTACGGCTTCGGATCGGCGCTCGGCTTCACTCTGGTCATGGTGATGTTTGCAGGCATGCGCGAATGCCTGGCCCGTGCTGCTGTTCCAAAGGTGTTTGCCGGATCGCCAATCGCATTCATCACCGCCGGCCTCCTGTCGATGGCGTTCATGGGATTTGCCGGGCTGGCGGGCAATTAGCGCACGCACTCAGTCCGCAAAAATTACGAAAGGACCTGCCATATGATCGAGGCAATCGCAACGATGTTCTTTATGGGTATATGTTTCGGAACTCTTCTGGGCCTGGCATCTCAGCGCTTCCGGGTTGAAACCAACCCGATCATCGATGAACTGGAAGCGATCATGCCCGGGACCAACTGCGGGCAGTGCGGCTATCCCGGATGCCGCGCAGCCATCGAAGCCGTTACCGCCGGCGAGGCACCGGTGACGCTGTGTCCACCTGGTGGGGCCGAACTTGCAACTGAGCTGGCCGGACGTCTGCAGATTGAGGCCGACCTCAGCGATGTAGCCGCGCGCAATCCACTGGTCGCGTTCATCTTCGAAGACCAGTGCGTCGGCTGTACGAAATGCTTCAAACGCTGTCCGACCGACGCCATCGTGGGAGCGTCAAGGCAGATCCATACCATTATCAATGACGCCTGCGTCGGCTGCAAGGTCTGCGTCGACGTCTGTCCCACCAACGCCATCATCGTACGCGCGCTTCCCGATAGCCTGCAGACCTGGCATTGGCCGAAGCCCGACAATGTAAACCTGGTTTCATATTCGACACAAACGGTGCAGTCATGAGCTTTGCATTTCATAAATTCCTGGGCTCCGGAGAGCTGTTTTCAATCCGGGGCGGGGTTCACCCTGACGACCAGAAGGAACTCTCAAGCGGATCCGCCATTGAGAAGATGCCGCTGCCGAACCTGTTGCGCATACCTCTGCAGCAGCATATCGGCGCGCCTGCCGAACCGATTGTTGCCAAGGACGACATTGTCCGCAAGGGGCAGCTGCTGGCCGTCAGGCGGGGCAGCGTCTCGGCGGCAGTTCATGCTCCAACGTCCGGCCGGATCATTGCCATCGGCCGCTTTGCAGCGCCGCATCCTTCCGGTTTGCCTGTCGCCACGATTACGCTGAGGCCCGACGGCGAAGACCTCTGG
The DNA here is from genome assembly GCA_963922535.1 of uncultured Hyphomicrobiaceae bacterium. GTDB lineage: Bacteria > Pseudomonadota > Alphaproteobacteria > Rhizobiales > Hyphomicrobiaceae > Tectiglobus. Next base: position 1,583 of record CAWUIN010000186.1, read on the forward strand.
GACACGTTGCCCGAACCGCTTGATCTGGAGCGGTCCACGCCTGATGAAATCGCCGAGCGCGTCGACTGGGCCGGTATCGTCGGCATGGGAGGCGCCACCTTCCCCTCTTCGGTGAAACTCAATCTGAGAAACCGCTTCGAACTTGAGAGGCTGGTGATCAACTCCGCCGAATGCGAGCCCTACCTGACCTGCGACGATCGTCTCCTGCGCGAACGCAGCGACGATGTCGCCGATGGCATCAACTTCATGGCCCGCGCCCTGGGCATCGATGATGTCGTCATCGCTATTGAATCAAACAAGCCTGCAGCGATTGCTGCCATGAAGAAAGCCGCGGACAAAATCCTGGCAAAAGTCCAGGTCATCGCCGTTCCCACCCGGTATCCGACGGGCTCTGAAAAGCACCTCGTCCAGATGCTCACGGGCAAGGAAACGCCGGCACGCGGCCTGACGGCGGACATCGGCATTGTCGTCCACAATGCGGCGACAGCCTACGCCATCCATAAGGCGGCCCGTTTCGGCCAGCCGCTGATCTCGCGCATCCTGACCGTGTCCGGCCGCGCCATTAAACGCCCCGCGAACGTCGAGGTTCTGATCGGCACCCCCATTTCTGATATCATTGCCCACTGCGGCGATCTTATCGGCACTCCCAGCCGGCTGCTGCTGGGCGGACCGATGATGGGACAGCCCATCGCCAATGTCCGCTCGCCTGTCATCAAGGGGACCAACGGCATCCTGGCACTCAGCGAAGGCGAAACGCGCCGTAACGAAGTCATGCCGTGCATCCGCTGCGGCAGCTGCGTTAACGTCTGCCCGTCTGGTCTGACGCCCTTAGAACTCCATGCCCGCATCCGCAACGAAGAACTCGATGGCGCAGTCGACATCGGGCTTCTCGACTGCATTTCCTGCGGTTCGTGCTCTTATGCCTGTCCCTCAAACATTCCGCTGATCCAGTCCTTCAACTACGCCAAGGGCAAGCTCACCGGTCAGCAAAGAACCAAGCACCGCCAGGAAGAAACAAAGCGCCTCGCTGAGCAGCGCGAAGAACGTATAGAACGCCTTGCGGCCGCCAAACGCGAAGCTATGGCACGGCGCAAGGCAGAAAAGGCTGCAAAGCAAAAGCGCGAAACTCCAGAGAAAGCCGCCGATACCGCGAAAAAGGCGCCTGCACCCATCGATGCCTCCGCTCGCGTGGCGACGGCTGCAGAACCGGCAGCAAAAGATACGCTCAAGTCCAAAACAACTGCAACATCACCAACCGTGGAGGCAGCAGAATGAAGGGACAGACGCTTATCGGAACAATGAAGAGCCATGCGCTCATCAGCGGCCCCCACGCCCATTCGATGTCGAGCGTCACGCGCGTGATGCTGCTCGTCGTCCTGGCGCTGCTGCCGGTGACCGTGTTCGGTCTTTATCAATTCGGCTGGCCGGCGATTTTCCTCTTCCTTGTCACGACCGTTTCATCGCTTGCTTTCGAGGCAGCATGCCTGGGCATCGCCAAAAAACCCATTGCCAGGCATCTGCTTGATGGCTCGGCCCTGCTCACCGGCTGGATTGTCGCCTTGACACTGCCCCCCTGGGCACCGTGGTGGATTGGCGTTCTGGGCAGCGGCATCGCCATCGTGGTCGGCAAGCACATCTACGGCGGCCTCGGGCAGAACCCTTTCAACCCGGCGATGGTCGCACGCGTCATGCT
>CAWUIN010000187.1:0-3193 GCA_963922535.1 uncultured Hyphomicrobiaceae bacterium
AAACGGTGTTAAGATACCGCGAAATCTCTCCAGATTCATTCATACGGGGTCGGCCGCTAAGGCCGGTGGATAACTATAAAGAAACTGGCTATAAATCGGCATTATATTACCGCAAGCCTCGCTGCAGTTTCATAGATGCGGGGGCGGGCGCAGACCGGTGGAAAACTAAGCTGTTTGGTAATGAGCTTGGTGCCTAAAGTAGCACAGCCACCAGAATATAACTCAGACTTTCGGCGATGTTGGCAGAAACTCTGGTGAGCGCAGCCTAAGGTCATATGGTCTTATAGAAATTAGCAAGCAATGCTGCATGGGAAGAGTTGTGACAACAGCCAGAAAACGTTCTGATCTGTATAGCTTCGCTCTCTTGCTCGCAATGAAATGTGAGTGCACACGTAAATCCAAGTATTTTCAATTTACTTATAGATCGACTTGCAACTTTTCGTACTACATAAATTGCCTCTATGTACATAGGATCATCTCCATACCTGAGTTGTTGATGAAGTTGATATATGAGTACGCACCTTTTACGTCAATCTTTCAAGTGGATTGTATTTTTTAAAAAATCAAATTTTCTACCTCACGATAACTCGCATCGGACCAATCAAAGCCGATGTCATCGTCGTAGAGGTTCTCATAGCCCTCGTCTGATAGCCGCATGAATTGCTCATCAAGCCGGCGTTCATCCACCGGCTCGATCCGAGCTGCCTGGCGCAGTGCGGCGAATGCAGTTCGTGGCACGTTGACCGTGTAAGGCTGAAGCCGGCGGGCAACATCACGCACGTGCTCAGTCTGCTCAAGTTCGGCCAGTGCATCGCGGGCGCGGTCATCAAAAGGAATAATCACCGGTTCCATATCCGATTTGATCATCCGGAACTGGCGGGCGATGTCGGCGAACGGAATTGAGATACCATTACGGTTGACCGCATATGTTTCGCTGTGCGCAATCTTATGAGGATCAAGGCCATCTTCGCGGCCCGTCACCTCCTTCCAGTAAAGTTTGCCAAAATACGCTTCGATCGCTTCAAGCGACAGCGGATCGGCCGCATGAACGGGGTTTTCCAAGATGCGGCGCGCACCGTCTTCGTATTTGCGCAGTTCGGGGATAGTCGAACGATCCGCCATTTCGAAGGGCTGCACCACGCTGTCCTCGCGTGGGCTGCGACCTTCACGGTTGCAGCGGCCAGCTGCCTGCGCTATTGAATCGAGGCCAGCCATGGTGCGGTATACGGCCGGGAAATCCACATCCACACCGGCCTCGATGACGGTCGTCGCCATCAGGCGGCAAGGCACCTCATCCGTCTTCAAGAGCTGCTTGATCTCATCCAGCTTCTGGCTGCGATGAACCGCGCAAAGCGATGCCGAGAGGTGATAGACGCCGTCCAGGTTCGCATCGCGCATTTTCGCAAACATTTCACGCGCATGCCGACGCGTGCCGACGATGCATAACACGCGCTCATGCTGGCGGAGGTGGCTGATCAACTCGTCGTCATCCGCAAGCTTGATTGGCCGCCGAATATTCACACGGGCGAGCCGCTCATAGAGGCGCTTAGGATGTGGCGCGATTTCGCGAACCTTCTCGCGTTGGAGCCCTTGCTCAAATCCTGGTGAGCCGTCCGGGCGTGTTGCAAGTATGGCTGGCTGTGTCGCCGTGCAGAGCACAATGCTGCTGCGATAGCCGCGCGCCAATTCGTCGAGAACGGCAACGCATGGACGCAGCAAATCTAGCGGCAGTGTTTGCACCTCATCAAGGATCACGACGCTATTTGCTATATTGTGCAGCTTACGGCAGGGCGACGTGCGATTCGCGAACAGGCTCTCGAAGAACTGCACCGCTGTTGTCACGACGATTGGGGCATCCCAGTTCTCAGTGGCAAGCTGCGCACGTTCGCCTCTTTGTTTTTCGCTTTCGCCCCACTTTGCATCGATTTCGCGCACAGCACTGTGGTGCTCTATGATACAGTCTTTGTGTGATGCCAAAGCCGTGCGGAATACTCCGGCAGTCTGCTCGATAATACTCGTGAACGGAATGACATAGATTATTCGGTCATGGCCATACTGCACAGCATGGTCTAATGCAAAGGCGAGAGATGCCAGCGTTTTACCACCGCCGGTCGGAACGGTAAGTGAAAATAGTCCAGGCCTCTCGGCCGCCATTTTGCGGGCATTTTCCAAAATCTCCGCACGCGCTGCATTAACATTTCCACCCTTCGCACGTGCGCGCTCTAATAGCGCGTCGAGATAATGATTTAATTGGCATTTAAGGCCATCTATATCGGTTGACCATTGTCCGCGTAATTGCTTGACACCTTTTGACTTCAAAACAAAAACTTCGGTGTCAAGCCGATCTGCGTCTACAAGCGCAGAGAATAGCATTCTTGTGAAGAGCGCACTGACAAATCCTATGTGTTTGCCTGATACAGCACTGAGTGGGAGCGGCTCGTGCAAATAAGGAGGAAGTAGTCCCTCGACTTCATTCTGCCACCCGTTTATATTTGGAAGTCCAGCTACATATCTGGGCTCAAGCCTTTGCGCGAGCGGTCGTGGCGGTCCAGCTTCCGTTAAGTTTGCCAGGCCTGCGTGATGTCCGGCAAGGATATAGGCTAGCAACCACCCCTTCAGTTGGTAACGATCAACTGCTATCTTCGCACCAATGGTTGAATGATCAACATGTCTTATTTGCCCTTCAAGCTTTTCCTGGAATGCCCGTGAGTACTTGCCAAGGTCGTGTAATATGCCTGCCGCCTGCGCCCAATTAGCGGCATCAAACTTTTTAGCATGTTTTGCGGCAAGGTCAGCGACATCGGTTAAATGCTTAGATAGCTGGTGCCAGTTTTGCTTTGGTGCATCTGAGAGAGAATGAGCGTAGGTTGTCATGATTGTATTGGTTCATTGCATTAACAGCTAACGATGATGCTACCGTAGCTCTTTCAACTGAGACTATAGGAGAATGAGGCGATTCATAATCTATTTCAATACTTGGTATAGCAATGGGCGTTTATCTTTAAGAACGCTCAGCCTTACCCTGTTCACTCTCCCTCCACAATCTCAGCCGTTGTGATGTGCTGTTGTCATGACGGCTCCGTCCGGCCGGCATTGTCGACAATGGGCACGTCTTGCCACACAGTTTCCAGCCTGAGAAATTTGCCGTCTTCGAACACGACGGCTTCCCTGGCCATCTGCAATACGAAAGCGC
>CAWUIN010000188.1:0-3131 GCA_963922535.1 uncultured Hyphomicrobiaceae bacterium
CATTTATGTCGAATACTCTCGTGATCAGTTCCATGATGCCGTTAACCGTCTTGGCAGGTTTGACGATCTTGTTAATGTTCAGCCAGAATACGCCTGTAAGCTTGTATCAGATGCTGTCGATTATGCTCAAAATCTTGGTTTTGCTCCGCATAAGGACTATGCTGTAGCAGAAGCACTGTTTGGTAAGATTGATCCCGCTCAATGCACAGACGAGATTGTTTTCGGCAAAGATGGCAAGCCATTATACATCTCAGGTCCCAGCAATACGCCAGGTAAAATCAGAACAATAATGAAAAAACTGACGGACAGGCTTGGTGAAGAAAACTTTGATTTTGTTCTCGCAGCTTGACGCACAGACCACATTCATCCGTTGCGCAAATTAATGCAGGAAGCGGTTTCTCATAACGAATCAAGGAATTCCAGCAAGCAAGCTCAGCGAACTGAAGTCCATTTTCAATCCTTCCGCTTCCGAACTATCTACTGACATAGTATTATCTTGGTTTCTATGAGAAGCGTTGGAACCCTATGGGTCATAGAACGAACCCGCTCCCGCGGGAGTGCGCTGCGCGCGGGCTGTGCTGTGTGGCAAGACTTAGCTAACTATCTGAACATTATGAGATAACGGTCGAAGCGTCCATGCCTTGAGGATTGAGGGGTTCCAAACTCCAACCTCAAGACAAGGAGCCTCTCGATGTCTGACCAACAAATCAGCAAACTTCGCCAACGTATGATCGAGGACATGACCATCCGCGGTTTTACCGCCGATACGCAAAATGATTATATCCGCAGTGTCAAGAACTTTGCCATTTTTATCGGTCGTTCACCAGATACAGCAACGCCTGAGGAGATCCGCCAGTATCAGTTGCACCTGCGCCAAGAAGGTGCTTCATCGTCCAAGATCAACGCTATCGTGACGGGATTGCGTTTTTTCTTTCGGGTGACGCTTGACCAGCCGGGCATCGAACGCTGGACGCAATTTGTGCGTGAGCCGCGCAAACTTCCGGTGATCCTGAGCCCTGAAGAGGTCGCCCGTCTGATTGACTATGCTCCCGGGCCGGGCCTCAAGTACAAGGCCGCACTCAGCGTTGCCTATGGTGCGGGCCTCAGAGCCTCCGAGGTGGGCGCCCTGCAGGTCAGCGATATCGATAGTTCCCGCATGCTGATCCGCGTCAATCAGGGCAAAGGGGATAAGGATCGCTATGTGATGCTGTCGCCGAGCCTTTTGGAACTCTTGCGCGATTGGTGGCGCCAGGCGCGACCTAAGGCATGGCTGTTCCCGGGGCGTGATATCGCCTGCCATATTACATCACGCCAGCTCAACCGTGCCTTCCATGCCGCCGCCGACATGGCCGGCATCGATAAGAAAGTGTCGTTGCACACGCTCAGGCATTCCTTTGCGACGCACCTGCTTGAGCAGAACATCGACGTTCGCGTGATCCAAGTTTTGCTCGGCCATGCGAAGTTGGACACGACGGCGCGTTATACGCAGGTCGCCACGGCGGCGATCCGCGATGTCATGAGCCCGCTGGATCGGATTGCCCGAGAGACGCGCCGGTCCGGATAGGCGGGCTGGCTCATGGCACGGCCATCCTTGGAGGTCGCGGATATCTTCCGCGATCACGGGCTTGCGTGGCGTGATGCCAACCGCGGGCACGTGAGCCTCGGGCAATTGAAGGTGATGAACGATATCGAGCGTTGCCGTACGGCGGCGCTCGGTGGCCATGTTGCGCGCTGTGAGAACGATGCCTGCGGTCACACGCACATTGCCTATAACAGCTGCCGCAACCGGCATTGCCCGAAGTGCCAGGGTGCGGTTGCGCGTGAATGGATGGAAGCACGGGCAGCGGAGTTGCTGCCTGTGCCATACTTCCACGTCGTGTTCACACTGCCGTCCGAGATCGCCGACATGGCCTATCAGAACAAGCGGGTGATCTACAATCTGCTGTTCAAGACTTCGGCCGAGACGATGCAGAAGGTCGCTGCCAACCCTGAATATCTCGGGGCGAGGGTCGCCATCACCTCGGTGCTGCATACCTGGGGCAGTGCGATGACGCATCATCCGCACATCCACATGATCGTGCCGGGCGGCGGCTTGTCTGAAGATGGCGAACGCTGGATTGCCTGCCGCAAAGGCTTCTTCGTGCCGGTCAAGGCATTATCCAAGTTGTTTCGTTACGTGATGTTGGAGAAGCTTGTTGCAGCCCATGGCGCAGGTCAGCTCAAGTTCCATGGGCGCCTGGCAAATCTCAACGAGGCGCGCGCCTTCAAGCGTGCCTTGCAGCCGTTGTATCGGCGCAAGTGGTTCGTTTACGCCAAACGGCCATTCGGGCCGAAGGCGGTGCTGGCGTATCTGTCGCGTTACACACATCGTGTCGCCATCTCCAACAGTCGACTGATCAGGGCAGACAGCAAAGGTGTAACATTCCGGGTCAAGGATTACCGGCGCAACGGGGCGGCAAGATACACGACGATGACGCTCAATCCACATGAGTTCATCCGCCGTGTGCTGATCCATGTGCTGCCCAAGGGACTGCACCGCATCCGCCATTACGGCCTGTTCGCTTCAAGCGCCAAGGCTACAAGCCTTGCCAAGATGCGCGATCTGCTTGGTGTCAAAGAGCCGGTTGTCGATACCGCCGAAGATGAGGCGGCCGACACTGAAAACAGTGTAGAACCAGATGCCGCATCGGACAATGCCTATCATGCGCCATGCCCCTGCTGCGGCGGGCGCATGCGCGTCATCGAAGTGTTCGCAGCCGGCTGCCAACCCCGCACGATCAGAGCACCTGAAGGGATTGACAGCTCATGATAGCTGATTGCGTGACCAACAACTTGAACCTCAGGCGGCCACCGCGCTGCAACGGCCAAGTGCAGCCTGATCATCCCATCACAGCCTGCCTGGCACGTCAATCCTGGCTCCAGGCACTTGTTCTGTGCGCTCAAAGCAAGGCACAATGGCAGGCAAGATCGAAACTGCCGCCACAAAACAGATTATCCACTCTCAGACCGGCAGCCAAATCCCCATAGCTTGCGGCACGCTCAAGCACAATCGCCCGCGGGTTCCTTCCCTGAAGACTTTCGGACACCGGCCCCGGTGCCTGTGGCAAGCTCATGCGAGGGCCGGCGTCCGA
>CAWUIN010000189.1:0-3122 GCA_963922535.1 uncultured Hyphomicrobiaceae bacterium
GTTGTCACCCGGTTCAGCATATCGAGCTTTCGAGCTGCAACCTTCGCGCAGTGCTGCCAGCCAACACGCCCACAATGGCCGGTGCAGAAGAAGTCTTTCGTTTGCTCACAAGCAAAACTTTGTATCATAAATATAGTTATGCATTACGTAATGCATATCGTCAAGATCAATGATAGCCGCGTCGGACCTTCTGATCACGCAATTCGTCGTGCTTGGCCTGAGCCAGGCCGGCATCGTCAAAATGTTCGCGCCGCTCCTGGCCGCCATCTTCACCGATCCGCCCCCATTGCCGAATAAGTTGCACGCCGCCAAACAGGTCGGGCAGAAGCGCCATATAATAGAAGCGAGCCATATTTTCTTCAGGGTCGATGCGAATGAGAGTGGTCATGGGGATGCCTCCTTTGGCCTGAACTGTTCAATTTTCTCGCGCGGATAGTAACGATAGAAGGTTGAGCGGCTGATGTTGCTGGCTTTGATCACACTTGAGATGAAGGGGTATCCATGCTTGTCGCGCAGCATGGCCTCGATTTGCCGGGCGTCGTCTTTGCTGAGTTTGAATTTTGGGCCGCTCTTATGACCTTTGGCGCGGGCGTTTTTCAGCCCTTCGTTGGTTCGCTCCCGGATGAGCGAGCGTTCGAACTGCGCAAGTGCAGCAAAGACCGTGAAAATGAACTCGCCGCCCGCCGTTGTGGTGTCGATGGTCTCGGTCAGGCTTTTGAGGCCCATGGATTTGGATTTCAGCAATTCGGCAGTATCGATGAGCTGACGAACAGACCGCGCTAAGCGGTCGAGCTTCCAGACGACAAGCGTATCGCCAGGGCGCATATAATCGAGCGCCGCCATAAGCTGAGGTCGGTCAAGCTGCGCACCGCTCGCCGTATCGGCAAAATCTTCTCACATCCGGCAGCCTTAAGCGCCGTGACCTGCATTTGCGGGTTCTGGTCCGTGGTGAAAACGCGTCCGTAGCCGATCAGCATGAATGTGTCTCATAAACGTTCATCCCACGATTATAGCAGAACATTTTTTATGAGACACTGTTATAGGACATATTGGAGTGGGTTTTCGGTGGAAAACACGACCATGTTGCAGAGGCAATCCGGACGTCCCATAAACGGTCTTTTATGGGGCGGCCGGCTTCACTAGGATGGAATGAGATTTCCAGCTCAATCGCAGCGCCCAAATATTCGCATCTAATTTCTTTTTGAAATTCATCGATTCGTAGAGGTTAGTTGTGAAGTATTATTTAGAATGGTTATGGCCTATAACGGTGGCAATTCCCGCGATAGTGTCGCTGTTTCCGATGTGGCAGTGGTACTACGAAGCGGAAGCTCGGAGTAGGGAAAGAGTAATTCAAGAACTAAGACTTCTTAGCCCTTGTTTGGATAATAAAGTTCAAAAGCACACCTGATTACTGAGATGTGTCCGTTAGGTTCTTTTTTAGTTATCCACCGGCCTTGGCAGCCGCCCCCGTATGAATGAATCTGGAGAGATTTCGCGGTATCGTAATATCTTTTTTCCGCCAGTTTCTTTAATAGAATATATAGCGTGTAAGACATCCAGAAACAATTCGGCGTGGAGAAGGTAATTATTAGCGCTACTCTCTCGCTTGGCTTATACGTAAATAATCGGCTGCCAAGGCGGTGGAAAACCGCTGAAATGAAGATTACCCATGAAAACCGTGCTTCATGTTATAACAGGTCTACAAGCTGGCGGGGCGGAACAAATGCTGACGCGGATTGCCAGTTATCCATCATATACTTGTCCGGTTAGACAAATCGTAGTGTCCTTAGTGGACAGGGGTTTTTGGGGAGATGAACTGGAAGCTGCCAATGTCGAATTGCATACATTGGATATCGCGAAAAACGGACTGTTCAAATCTGTAATCCGGCTGTTCGGTATTATACAGCGCACACGCCCTGATATTGCGATAAGCTGGTTATACCACGCGGATTTTGTGCTGTTACTGGCAAGTGTATTTTGCCGCCCTAAGAAATTGTATTGGAATATCCGCTGTTCTAACATGGATTTTTCTAAATATTCCTGGTTAACGTTCATTCTTGTCAAGATCCTATCTTGGTTTTCTGGCAGGCCTGACGGTATCATTTATAATTCAGAGGCTGGCAGACAAGCGCACATGGAAAGAGGGTATCGCCCGCGTCAATGGCATTACCTGCCAAACGGTTTTAACCTTGCACAGCTGTATCCGGACGATAAAGACAGGCAGCTCGTGCGCAGAGAGCTCGGCTTTTCATGCAATACAATCGTTATCGGTATGATCGCACGGGTTGATCCTCAGAAAGACCATGACACTTTTTTCCGAGCACTTGCCATACTGGAGAAAAAAGCTCTTCCCATCCATGTGGTACTGGTGGGCAAAGGCACCAGAGAACTGGCCGCTGCGATGGGGCAGTCTTTTACGGTGCCGGTGTCAGGGTTGGGGGTGCGCAAGGATGTGCCGTTTTTATTGCGCGGACTTGATATCATTGTGCTTACATCTTCTTATGGTGAAGGTTTTCCAAACGTACTTGGCGAAGCAATGGCAACGGGTATTCGTTGTGTGGCTACGGATGTAGGAGATGCGGCAAAGGTGTTGGGCCCGCATGGCCAAGTAACGGCCATTGGTGATCATAAGGCCCTGGCGCAGGCAATTACATTACTGTCTGAGGAAAGCCATGAGGTGGCGTGTAAGAAAGGTGTTGGTGCGCGAGATTATATACGCGATTATTTCAGCCTGGAGGCAGTTGCAAGCCAGTATGAAGCGCTATGGATATAATGCCACTGAGTGAGGGCACGGCTTTGCAGCGCTGGTTGTCTCCATCCCACCACCACATACAGGCCAAGGGCAGAGATCAAGAGGAACGCAAGGGAGCAATGTATGGGTTGGGCTCAGAGATGGGAATATGCCACAGGCACTTCAGCGCATACAGAATACCGTCAGGTACTCGATATTTTAAGTGAGACAGAGCGCTGGTTTACACATACCCCCGATTGATCCAAATGACGTAATGCGCCATATCCAACTCATGGCAGAGGATAACGCAAAGACAACCATAGTGCGCAAGGCGAAGGCGGCCAAACTGCGGCCGTCGCGCGGGCGGTCGGGCAAGCCAACGCCGCCACCG
>CAWUIN010000190.1:0-3116 GCA_963922535.1 uncultured Hyphomicrobiaceae bacterium
TGTGGATCGCAGTTTTTGCTTGTCCTACCGCCTCGCGGCTGCTTGAGGACAGTGCACCCGCCCTGTTGGTAGAAACGGCGCAGCGTCTTGCCATCGATCGCAACGATATCGCCGGACAAGCCGGTGAGCGAGGAAACCCAGGCAATCACGTCCTCAAGTAGCCGGCAGGCGGTAGGACAGATAAAAAGCAGCTTTGAAATTGCTCGGGATCGAGCTTGGAAAAGATGTCGCAAAGCTGATCATGGCTGGGCGTGCCGTTCTCGAAGGGCCAGAGGCGGCGCAGAAAACCCAGCTTTTTCTCGCCGAATTTCTGGATTTCCACCCAGCCGTCGGCGCCGGCAAGAACGGCTGAGAGCACAAGAAGCAGAATTTTCTCAAGTGGATCGTCAACCTTGCCTTGCTGGCGCGGATCGTCAAGAGCTGATAAATGTTAAAAAAAATCAATGCCCTGACCTTTTGTAAGTTCCGGTTCTGGAGCAGCTTGCATATATCTGACCTCAAAAGTGCGAATCGTTTTTTTGCACCATTGCCTCAGATGTTTACGCTGCTGTCATCTGTTTTTTCACCCGATTGCCCTGGGTTTTACCAACGATGCTCTGCTGCCACCAAAGCAATGCTTTATGATACAGCGGGGTTGGCGGTGTGCCGGATAGCTTATGCCCGTCTGCTCAGGAAATCGCTGACGCCGCGTTTGTATGACAAGTCGCCAACGGCCTTCATGTGATCGCGTCCTGCGATTTCGAGAGCTTCTGCGCCGGGAATGAGTTCTGCCAGTCCGGTTGCAGAACCACCTATAACGTCATCTGTGCCGACGGCAACGAGTACCGGGCAGGTGATGCGGGCAACATCTTCTTCAGACAGCGGATCGCGGCCCGACCGCATGCAGGCGGCAAGCGACTTTAGATCGCTGCCGGTTTGCTCGGCAAACGCGCGGAAGGTGCGGGCCGTCGGGTTGGTCACATCATCGATTGAGGCGGCTTCCATCGCGCTTGCAATAGGCCCGGTGCCAGACATGCCGCGCACCAGATTATAGCCGAGCCCGCCAATGATCGCACTGCGCATACGCTGCGGATGGGCTAATGCAAGGAAAGCTGTGACACGCGCACCCATGGAATACCCCATGACGTCCGCCTTACCAATATCCAGATGATCGAGTAGCCGGCGCGCATCCTCCGCCATGACAGGGCCGCCGTAATCGGCCGGATTGTGCAGTTTCTGGCTTTGGCCGTGGCCGCGGTGGTCCATTGCGATAACACGGCGGCCGTCGCGCAGGAGGTGCGTCACCCATTTGGGATCAACCCAATTAAAAACAATGTTCGATGCAAAGCCATGCAGGAGCAGGATCGGATCGCCCTGTCCTTCGTCGATATAAGCAATTGCTACGCCGTCTGAGTCGAATGTATGCACGTTGTAGTCCATGGCAGCCCTTTATGATCCTGCAGTTTGTGCGACCTCTAATCCTACTATCATTTCATAGCAGCCAGGGCTATTGTCAGATTAAATTTTCGGGGCATCAAAGTGCCTCATAATGCGAGGGGTAAGAGCCATGGCAGACCATGTCGTACCGCACCTGGCCAATGATGCCGGTGCTGAGAGAATCATAATCGGGGTCAAGGAATTCAAGTGCATGGGCGCCCGCCCACCTTACGATCATCCGCATGTATACCTGGATATGGGCGCCGATTCACAGATTATATGTCCTTATTGCTCGACCCTGTATATTTATGACGCACGGCTTGCCACCAATGAGACAGAACCGGCCGGTGCCATGGTCGTCAAAAGCGAAGAGCTGGCCTGATTTGCCGGATGCCGGGACAGAACAAACTGATTGCCCCGTCATTGTCGGCGGTGGCATAGCTGGCCTAACGCTGGCTATAACGCTTGCACGCCAAGGCAAAGCATCGGTTGTTCTGGAAGCGCAGCCAGCGCCCAGCGAGGCTGGCGCCGGTATTCAGCTCGGCCCCAATGCGACCCGGATTTTACGCGATCTTGGCCTTCTCAAGCATTTACAGGTGAGCGCCGTTGCGCCCCAGTCCATAGCGGTTGGCGATGCCAGAACGGGCAGAGCCATTGTGGAGCTGCCACTCGGTGACTGGATGGAAAAGCGCTACGGTGCGCCTTATCTCGTCGTCCATCGTGCAGATTTGCAAAAAGTTTTGCTTAAGCAGGCAGGGGCAGAGGCTGGTATCGATTTAAGATTTGGCAGGCGTGTCAGCCATGTCGCTCTGGATGCACAGCGCAATGGATCTGCAGGCGGAACCGAAAACGCAACTGTTGCGTTTGAGGATGGCGGCTCCCTTAGTGGACCATTATTCGTGGGGGCGGATGGGATCTGGTCGACCCTGCGCCGCGCGTTGCATGCCAGCCTGGCTGAACTTAAATATTCAGGCATGACGGCATCGCGTACCACGTTGAAAATGGATGAATTGCCGGCAAAATTTCAGCGCAACGTGACGCACGTCTGGCTTGCCGTCAAAGCGCACATCGTCATGTATCCCATTCGCGGCGGTGCAGACGTTGCGCTCATCGTTGTCACAAAATCGCCGGAGCCGGATCAGGGATGGGGCGCGAGCGTTGCGCGCCAGGTATTTCTTGACGGTTTGACGGCCATCCATCGCGATATCCAGACTGTCTTGCATGCAGCGGGAGACTGGAAACGGTGGGCCCTTTTCGACCCCGCACCGCTCAAAACATGGTCCAACGGGTGCGGTATTCTGATCGGCGATGCAGCACACCCGATCCTGCCATTTCTTGCGCAGGGCGGGGCAATGGCGATCGAGGATGGCTATGTACTTGGCCGCCTCATCGGTCGAGATGGCGCTGATCCGCAACGCGTATTTCCCGCTTTCAAGGCGCAGCGCATGCAACGCGTCGGCCAGGTCCAAAGTGCATCGCGCAGTAATGGGCGAATCTATCACGTAAGCGGTCTGCAAGCCATGGGGCGCGATCTTGCCATGCGCACGGTACCGCCAGGTTTTCTCATGCAGCGCTACGACTGGATTTACAACTGGCGCTACCACGAGCAAGAAACGTAAGCGTGAACCGGGTATTGCCAACTTGCTTGCGTGAGGTCGTCAGAAAGCCAATCGGCCGGTCTTTAGGCAGTCATTTCGTGC
>CAWUIN010000191.1:0-3017 GCA_963922535.1 uncultured Hyphomicrobiaceae bacterium
AGTTGAAGCGATCCTGCTCGTTCAGCGCGCCATGGCCGGAATAATAGAAAAAGCCGACCGCGTCTTTGCCAGCGCGGCGCAGGCGGCTGGCATAGCGGTTAACTTCCCTTTGCAGCTTTCCAATGCCAGCATCTTGGAAGATCCGGACATCTTCAAAACCGACCTGTTTGAGAGCCTGGCTAATGGCTTCGATGTCGTTATAGGGATTTTTCAGATCCAGGCTGTCAATCCTATAGTTCTGATTGCCAATCAGCAAGGCCAGCCGCTTGGCGGCTTGGGCGTCTGCAACGGCAGAGAACAGGGCCAATACAAAAAACATGACACATCGAAATAACATAGCGACAGCCTGGGATAACAACGCAATTAATTTGATACTGATCTGATCTTAACTCTAAGTATGTCAGAAGTCAGCCCGTGAATTACCGGCTGATTTCATAATCGACGATACTCAGCGCCCAACCGGCTTGCAGGCCGTCCCCCTCACTGCCGCTTCGCTCTGCGGCGTCCGCACTTCTGAGCGTCCGCTCAAGCTGCAGAATAAAGCGCATGAAATAGTGCGTTGGCCGGTTGACCGGTGCAAAGCCTTTACTGCGTATTTCAGAGCTGAGCGCTGGCGGCAGCGCCGCGCTTTCAAGATCGAAATCGTCCGGCACTACGATAGCGATCAGGCGGCCTGGGCCAACCGGTTCCTGTGCCTCAAACGACGTAAATCCGTACCCAGGTCCTGGAATGGTAAGCGTCTCACCAGCCTTAATCCGCCCGGAATTAACGCCGCGGGTGAACCGGTTAGGAAAAATCAGCGTGACTTTACCCTCAGCGTTAATGTCAAAGATCAGCAGGCGGCCGGCAACCGGGCTGTGCACAACGAACGAAAAGTCATCGCCAAGCCGGATCGGCCGGGGGCCCTGCAAGCGCAACGATAGCGTTTCGCTGCCGCTTGCCTTGAACATAGCCTGCAATTGGCTGACCGCTTCATCGAGTTCAAGCTCACTAAGGGCAGTTGCAGACTTATCTGCCACCAAAGCCGGCGGAAAAGCTTTGAGCGATGGGACGTACGTCTTGAGCCAAGGGCCAAACGCTGAGATGCGGCTGTAGACGCCATAGGATTTGCTGCTTGCGCACAAACTCTTGCCCCAAGAGACAAGGCCAACCTGATAAGCTTTGCGATCTTGCCCGTAGGCCACCAGGGGCCCGCCGCTGTCACCATTGCAGCTATCGCGGCCGCCTTCCTCGAGGCCAGCGCAGATCTGCGCTGCACCAATGGCATGGCCTTGATAATGAGCGGCGCAATCAGGCGTCGGGATCACGCCGATGCCAGCCTGCAGGAGACGTGCCGAGCCAGCATAAATTTCTCCTCCATCACGGGCATTGTAGCGTTTTGAGCCTGACTTCATCGTAGATTCCGTATAGCCAAAGCCCGCGACCCTGACCCGTGTATCGTCTGCCGGATCGGTTTCCGGGGCAAGCGAAAGGCGGGCTAACGGGCCTTGCCAGGGCTCGGCCAGCTCTAAAAGCGCGATGTCATGGCCGTGATTAAGGGCGATGTTGTCTAATGCCTTGGCCCGGTCTTCTGGATCATCGATAGCTTTGGCCGCGGCCAGCTTTTCAAGATAAACCGGATGGATGATCGTGCGGGTAACGGCAAGATGGTCCCCATCGCCAGCGCGTGTCAGATCCTGCACGCCCGGCGTTACAATGAGCATGGCAGGATAGAGAGCGCCGTCAGAGGCATTAACCATACTGCGAGCTGAGACGGTATAATCGTGCAGGCAGTGGGCTGCCGTCAGCACCCAGGTGGGAGCGATCACCGTGCCGCCGCAGAAATAATGTGTTGTCTCACCGTCTTCAGCGCGCAGGCCAATGGCCGCGATGCCCGGCCAATCCGCAACGCGCGCCTGCTCGCCGCCGACCACTTTGTTGCGCACCGGCTCGCGCCCCTCAGCCGACAGTGGTGTGGCGGCGATGCCGGCGAATACGATTGAAGCGATTGCAAACCAGATCGTGCGCATGGTTCCACTCCGCTGTCTTTTGATGATATAGATGCGTGCAGACAGATGTATCGACGGCAAGCCTCATTGTCGAGCAGGCGGGGAGCAGAAAGATCATGTGGCGTTGTATAATTGCAGTTTGTTTTGGCTTAATGGTGCTTGCGGTGGCTCCGGCAGCAGAGGCCAGGCGTTTGGCGTTGCTGATTGGCAATCAGGCTTACACGCGTGAAGTTGGGCTGCTTAGAAACCCAATCAAAGATGTTGAGCTGGTTGCCGCGTCGCTTAAACAGATCGGCTTTGCGGAGGGTGACATCACAATTATCCGGGACGCGGATCGCACAACCATTCTCGAAGCGGTCGATAGCTATGCAGACCGCTTGGCGCAAGCCGGCGATGAAGCCGTTGGATTTTTCTACTATTCCGGCCACGGGGCTGCAAACAACCGCGATCGCAGGAATTATCTTATTCCCGTTGGCGTTGAAGGCTTCGACCGGCGTGTCTGGTATAACGCAGTAGCTCTGGACGATATAACAGGGAAACTAAACACGCGTGCGCCAAATGCAGCACATTTTGTCATTTTTGATGCTTGCCGCAATGTGCTTAACGCGCCTACGAAAGGGGCAAAAGGGTTTGTTCCAGCACAGCGGCTGCGCGGAATGCTGATTGCGTTTTCCACAGAGCCAGGCGAGATAGCCAGCGATGAAGGTCAAAACAGTGGACCTTACGCAGCAGCGCTTGCGGCGGAGCTTGCTACGCCGGGCCTGCATCATCTCGATCTCTTCCAAAACGTGAAGGAAAGGGTTTACCGTAAGACAGGGGTGCAGGTGCCCTGGACGCGTAATGGCATGTTGCAACGCGTATTTCTGGCTGGTGAGCCCGAGGTGCCTGAGCCACCTTTGAGCGATGCTGCACGTGCTTTTCAGATTGCTAAGGATACCGATAGTCCTGCCGCGCTGCGGGCGTTTGCTCGGCGGTATAAAGATACTGTTTTTGCGGATATGGCTTTGGCAATGGCTGAAACTTCTGGCC
>CAWUIN010000192.1:0-2968 GCA_963922535.1 uncultured Hyphomicrobiaceae bacterium
CTAAGCTCAATATGTGGAGAGAGCTTGTCTGCGAGGGCATTGATTGCTTGGCGGAGCATTGGACAATCCTTTTGTTCAAAAAGAATCGTCCTGATTTTCACTGTTCGTTCCGCTCGTCCATCGCCAGATAAATTTTTCCACTGTTAAGTGTCGTGTAGTGTGAGCATATTCATACCGCCGCTTGTCAAGGTAATGTAACTCAACCGCGATTCGACAGAAGTACCTCATTTTTTCTATCCCCAGGTTTGCTCGGGCCAGATGGCCGCGGCGGTCGCGGGTGTAGGTTGCCTCTATGAGGTCCTCCAGCACGTCGAGGGCGGTGGTTTGGATGCGATCGCCAAGTATGAAACGCTGCGAACGCGGAAATTTATCGACCGTCTGCGTCAGCCAAAGTATGAATTGGAAGTGTGCTTCGATGGCTGGCCCCGTGCGCCTTGAGGAATCACTCATGATTCTTAAACCCGCGATTCTAGCGACCAGGGCTGCGCCCTGGACCCCGTTGAGAAAGAAAGAGAGATAAGAACAAAAGATTTAAAGAAATTAAGATCTATGATTTAACGTTCTGGACAAACGAAAACCGATATCGTTGATACGGACGTCTGCGATGTCCCTGTTGCGGAAAGCAGAGCGGAGGAACTGCGGAATGTAGTTCCACGAACCGCCGCGCGCAACACGAAGACCCGAAGAGCCGTCTTTCAGCCAAACTGATCCATCCTTAGGCGCACCAGTATAGTTTCCATGCCAGGGATCGGCACACCACTCCCATACGTTGCCGTGCATGTCATGGAGACCAAAGTCGTTAGCCTTGAAAGTTCCAACATCAACTGTTTGTTCGGCGCTGCCAAAACGGTCTTCCGAAAATTGAGCCTGTGATTTCGTAATGGTTTCACCGGTGTAGTAAGGTGTTGTTGTGCCAGCACGGCAGGCATATTCCCACTCTGCTTCGGATGGCAGACGGAACAGCTCGCCGGTGAAGGTGTAAAGCCAGTCGCAATAGGCATGCGCATCGCGCCAGGACACATTGATCACAGGCCGACGGTTCCGGCCCCAACCTTGATCTGACGGTTTTTCACGGTCTGTCGCCTCACAAAACGCATCATATTCCTCGAACGTTACGGCGTATTTGCCCATCTCGAATGCGGCAATTTTAACCTCATGCTGTGGGTATTTACGAGCCAAGGCGCCGGTTTCCCCTTCTGCTGCTCCCATCATGTAATGGCCCGCGCTAATTTCGACCATCTGATCCAATTGTTCCAGACGGCTGCGAGCGGCTCGCAATGCCAGCGGACGTAGCTTGTCCGGGAAAACGCTCACGGTTTGCTGTGCATCCTCTTGCTGGGGCGGCCAGCCTGCACGCGCATAAGAAAGCATGAGCACAATATCGGGCGTGTCGGCTTGCAAATGGATTGCAAGTTCATCAATTTTGCTGAGAATATCAGACGGGTCTCCCTCGGCGCGTGAAAGCTTACTGAGCGCCACGGCGGCGGCCGCGCGAACCGTGATGTCTTCATCGCTGGCGAACAGTCTTTGGCTTAACGCATCAAAAGCCTCTGCAACCTCAAGGCGCCCAAGTTCGCGGGCTATTTGTGCTCGTATTGCAGGGGCTTCTGCCTCTGCAAGCAGCGGTGCGAGTATCGCACCAGCGTGATCAGGAGCGCTTTCCACTGCCAGCTGAACACAGAAGGCGCTTAAATCATTGCCGCTAGCCGGATTCACCGATTGTGCGGCAATCAAGCGTGCCGTTTTTTCATCCGGAGACTGACGCGCCAGAATCGTCATCGCGCCCTGGCGCGCAACGCTGTCTCTCAACACAGGAGCTTCAACCGCACTACTGGCGCTTAGCGCCTCACCTTCTACAATCTGACACAACCGCCGTTCTTGATACTCTGGAAATCCGATGGCGGCGGGTTGCTTTGCTGCTGGAACATGCGGATGTGTGACACGCGATTTTTCTACACGGCTAAAGTATGCGCGCTCAGCGAAGGGGTCAACGATTGGCAATTTGCCGGCCCAGAAGGCTTTATCCTGCTCACGCAGCCGCGCTGCAATCTGCACAGCCTGAAGAATGGCAGCCAGGAGCAAAAGGTCAAGCGCAGCCCGGAGTGCGAAGACAAGCTGCGCCCCCAGTGGCGTCTTCGGTTTGATGGGTGAACCGTTGGCGACATGAAAAACCTCCGACCAATCAACGAAGGGAACCGATTTTGCCAGTTCCGCACCAAAGAAGCCGATCCAGTCAAGAACTATTGGCGTGCCGTCTGCGTGATAAAACGCGCCATAAACAAGATCCGTCTGGCGCAATGCCAGCGGGATCAGAATAAACACAAACACGATGGCCGTCAGCGCTTCATCACGCAAGTCTTCGCCAAAGCCGACGCGTTTTGTTTGATGGTCGTACTCGCGCATGGTCAGAAACGCCTCGCGGTCGCTCTCAATCCAACTCCAGCGGCGTACGACGCTGAGGACAACAACGACACCGGCAAAAGCAGCCAGAATGCCGTAAGGCCCTGTCCAGGCAAAATAAATGCTTACGCCGAGCCAAAGGAACAGCACCGCGTAGCGCACGGGGAAAGGACGTAATGTCGTGCCTGCGATAACAGCAACAATACGCACCAGCATCCAGTCAATGACGCTGAGCACGAAAGATGGTGTGCGCCAGATAATCCACAAGCTCCAGCCAACAGGCCATGCGATGATGAGTATGGGAATGCGCAGAAATCGCGGCTGCCGCGACAGCCAGGAACCGAAGCCGATACCGCGGCCAGCGCCGAGCCGGCGCGCAACTATGGGCTCCCAGCCTATGAAGAGCGCCAGAATTGAGACGGCTACGATGGTAAAGTAGCCGGCCGTGACTGGAATAACGCCATCAGGGGTGCTGCCATGGGGCACGCTGGCGCGGCCAGCGGCGTCCGGTGCGTAATACCAATCCATAGATGAATTGACTCACCTGGATTCACTTTTGCCGCAAATT
>CAWUIN010000193.1:0-2953 GCA_963922535.1 uncultured Hyphomicrobiaceae bacterium
TAAAGACCGGCCGATTGGATTTCTGACGACCTCACGCAAATAAGTTGGCAATACCTGCGAATGTGCGATTGCGTGATATCTGTGAGCGCAAAAAGACCCATCACAAGTATCGATTTGAAGGCGAGTTCTTGGCCCGAGGCTGAATTTACAGCGCGGGTATTTGGGGATAGTGAATTGCTGATTTTCCCTGGAAAGCTGTCTTACATTTAGGTGCAAAAACTTCGATACCTCAGACCTGTGCAATTTCAATAAACGACCGAACGAAGTGGAGATCTGATTTGTCTGCAGGGGCAACCAGATATGTACGGAAGACTCTGTCAATTTCTTTGATGGGCCGTGTCACGAGTTCGCTCGAGGGATAAAAACTCTCATCCAAGAGGATGCCGGTGCCTATTCCATGCATAACCGCTTCTTTAACCACCGGGAAGGTCACCATCGTCATGAGACGTTTGAGTTCAATGCCCGCGGCAGCCGTATGCTCCCGCACAACACGCTCTGTCAGCGAGCCACTTTCGGGAATGATCACGGGTTCGTTGATGAGATGGTGTAACGATATCGAGCGGCGCTTTGCCAATGCATGATCATGGCGCATATGAGCCATATAACGCGTGCTGGTGAGTTCTTTCGAAAACATTCCTTCTACGTCGTCGGGTTCCGTAATAATGGCGATGTCAATCGTGCGCTCACGCACCATATTCATCGCCAGTGTCCAGCTATAAAGACCGAATTCGACGTTAATATCGGGGTAGCGTTCGCGATAGGCTGCAATCAGAGGCAATGCGGGCCGCGGTGCATTAGCAATGATTTTCAAGTGGCCGGTTGATAACGCACCGTATGCTTCAAGGCATTCGGCAATCAGCTGTTCAATTGTGCACATGCGCTCCGACAGAACAAAGAGTTCTTTGGCGGGGCGCGTCAACTCTAGTCCAGAGCGTTTTCTCACAAAAAGCTGCACCCCCATGGAACGTTCCAGCTTACTCACATGCTGCGTCACAGCTGACTGGGTCACCCCTAAAGCCTCTGCGGCCCTGGAAAAGCTGCGTTCACGCGCAGTATATGTAAAGGCTTCGATCTGTTGTGGGCTGATCCGCATGTTGCCTCACAAAAAACGTTTCGAGCTCTGCCATAACTGATACCTGTGTTGCTGTTCCCGCATCACTGATACTAGCATTAATATTAGATGAACTAATAACTGTTTACATAGATGTCAATTAAACTTGCTATGGCTACGATGCAATGAAATTGCCGTAGGGGATACGAGTGGCCAGCGTCGAGATTCAGAACGTTCGCAAAAACTTTGGGGCAACGGAAGTTCTCAAAGCTATAAATCTCTCAATTGCGGATGGTGAATTCATCGCGCTGGTTGGTCCCTCCGGTTGTGGCAAGTCCACTCTGCTGCGCATAATTGCCGGACTGGAAGCCCAGACATCAGGGGAGATCGTGATTGATGGCCGCACAGTCAGCGATATGCGCCCGAGCGACCGCGACTTGGCGATGGTCTTTCAGTCTTACGCGCTCTATCCGCATCTTAGTGTTGAACAAAACATGATGGTGCCGCTCAAGCTGCGTGCTTTAAGCGGCTTTGAGCGCACCCCGCTTCTTGGCCATCTGCTGCCGAGCCGCTGGCAGAAAATGCGCGCAATTCGCAAAATCATCGATGAGACGGCGGAAACGCTGAAGATGAAGGATCTGCTTAAGCGTAAGCCGGGGCAATTGTCGGGCGGGCAGCGCCAGCGCGTCGCCGTCGGCCGTGCCATGGTGCGCAAACCTGTGGCCTTTCTGATGGATGAGCCGCTCTCCAACCTGGATGCTGCATTGCGCGTGCATATGCGCTCAGAAATCGCTGATCTTCACCGCCAGCTCGCGACGACCTTCATTTATGTCACGCATGACCAGGCTGAAGCGCTCACGATGGCAGACCGCATTGCCGTGATGATGGAGGGCGTGATGTTGCAGGTCGGCTCGCCAGATGCCGTCTACCGGGACCCGCATGAACTGCGCGTTGCCGAATTCATTGGCTCTCCCAAAATGAATACGCTGCCTGGCACAGCCGATGCCAACGGTGTCGTTACCACTTTGGCCGCTTACAAACTTCAGCGCAAACTGAGCAAAACCCTCCAGAACGTTACCGTTGGCATGCGGCCCGAGCATTTGGAAATCGCCGCTGAGGCCCCTGGCGGCCACTTCTTTCCGGTCACTGTCCGCCATAAGGAAAACCTTGGCGCCGATTATTTTGTGCATGCCCAAATCGATGGCACGGACCAGCGCCTGATTGTGCGCACACGGCCTGAAACTGCACAGAAACTTGCCTATGACGGTGCGGCCAAGGTGTGGGCATTGCATGGAGAGCCGATTGTCTTTGGCACTGACAATATGCGTATCTATTTTGAGGGCGAACAGTCATGAGCGTGCGGAGATCCCTCAGAATACTGCCCTACCTGTTTGTCGGGCCGGCCCTTGTCTTGATGTTTATCATCCTGATCGCGCCGATATTTATTGCGGGCCTTCTATCTTTCACCGATTACAGCCTAGGCAACAGTAGTTTTGAGTGGGTTGGCACAGAAAATTATGAAAAGATTTTCACACGTTCACGCTACGAAAAGATGCTCTGGGCGACCGGACTTTATGTTGCAGTTGTCGTGCCGTTATCACTTGCGCTGGGCCTTGGTGCAGCTCTCTTGATCAATTCGCTGCGCTGGGGTGGCGATCTTTACAAGACAATATATTTCCTGCCCGTTATGGCGGCGCTTTTAGCTATGGCTATTGTCTGGGAATTTGCGCTGCACCCGACGATCGGCATCGTCAACGAGACGCTCGCAAGCCTTTGCCACCTCGAATGGCTGCGCGCCTGGGCCTGGTACGACAATGGTTGTAAAGACAGTTTCCCACTGTGGCTTGGCGAAAAAGAGTATGCGTTGTGGGCCGTCTGCTTCATTGGCATCTGGCAGGCGTT
>CAWUIN010000194.1:0-2927 GCA_963922535.1 uncultured Hyphomicrobiaceae bacterium
ATTTATGTGGCACACCGATGCACGGTGATGCCAATCTGCCATCGCCGCTTAGAATTGCAGAGCGGAAAACGGCGAGTGGCTTGCCCCTGTCGAACCGGATCAGCGCGGCCACAGAAAGAAATTCTGTTTTGGCTGCCGCGCCGGTTTCGTTATCCGGCATTTGGAGTGATCGCACGGACATGATTGCTGAAATACCATATCTTTACGAAATAATTACTTATGGATATTGTGGTAAATAATTTTACAAAAAAAGATGGTATACGAGGCATGTTTTTAAATTAGCGGGTCGTTGAAAAAACAGCCAGCGGCAATGGAGTTTAACATGGTCGATTGGATGACGCATATTTGTCAGGGATCGTGGGGCCTCCTCATCTACTTCAAATCGGGTCGCGTGTGCTGACTGGCGACACGCCCTAGAGTGCGGCAGCCGGTTTGGCGCAATCGGCAGTAAATCTGCAGAGGCTCAATGACAAGTTCGCTGTCGCTTCCGATTGGAACGGTGCTGGCCGGCGACTACCGGATTGAGCAATTGCTCGGTGCCGGTGGTTTCGGCGTAACTTATCTTGCTTACGAATTGGCTGTCGACAGATACGTTACGATTAAAGAGTATTTTCCCACCGACTTTGTATCGCGAAATCATAAAGGCGTGGTCATTGCGCGTTCGCAAGCAGACGTGGAAGACTATCAGTGGGGCCTCGATAGGTTTATTGTTGAGGCCAAGGCCCTGGGGCGCTTCGATCATCACAACATTGTTCGGCTGTATCGCTATTTCCGCGCGAACGAAACCGCCTATATGGTACTGCATTTTGAAGAAGGCCAAAGTCTCAAAGAATGGCTAAAGTCGCTCGGCAGAGCCCCTCGTCAGCAAGAACTTGATCAGTTGGTCAGCCCATTGCTTGATGCGCTTGAAGTTATCCACGGGGCGGATTTCCTGCATCGCGATATTGCACCTGATAATGTTATTGTCAGAGCCGACCATACCCCGGTTCTGATAGATTTTGGTTCGGCGCGTGGTGAAATTGCAACACATTCGCGCACGCTGAGTGCACTCATTAAGCCTGGCTACAGCCCTTACGAGCAATATGCTGAAACCGGCAAAAAACAAGGTCCCTGGACCGACATCTATGCTTTTGCAGGCACCTTATATTTTGCAGTGACAGGTAAACGGCCAACGGATGCTCCTTCGCGTCTGCTCAAGGACGAACTTCAGCCTGCAGAGCAGATTGCAATCGGTGCTTTCCGTAAAAAATTTCTTCGCGCTATCGATAAAGGCCTGCGGCTTGATATGGATCAGCGCCCCAAATCGATCGCTGCATGGCGAAAGAATTTGCTGGACGCTGACACGCAAATAAGCAGTGAAAAATCGATTGGCTGGCTTTTCAAACGCGTTGGTGCAGGCGAGGCGGAGGTAAGCCCGGCAGCTACCAGTGCTGTACCAGTACGCCAGTTCACGCAATCTGATCCGGCAGCCGATGTCGATCCTGATCTGGCCCGTGCTGGTAAAGGTCCATCTTCTGCGCGCAATTCCAAGTCCCGCTTGCCTGATCCGCTCACCAAACTGCGCAATCGCCTGCAGTTTGGCAGAAAGAACCGAACAGATTCTTCGCCAAAGTTACTTCTGGCGGCACCCGACGCTAAACAACCTGCTGCCCAGCCTCCGCAAGCTCTACTCTCAGCGCCCCCAAAGCCACCGAATATTTTTAAGCGCCGCGTCGCTCGTCCCAGGCCAATCCGCCGCTCTTGGGCGCCACGCTGGCGACCATTGCTGTTCAAGCTTCTGATCGGGTTTGGCATTGCCTTCGCAGCAGTATCCCTCCAAGAAAAGCAGATTGCGAGAAAGACGAATTCTGTCGCACCTACGCCACTGCCAGCCAAAGATGCTGCGCAAAACAGCATTAAACGCCGCCAGGAAATACCACAAACTCTGCTCCATCATCGCATTGTGGCACATCAAAATGCAATCTCAGCGGCACTGTTTGCCAGCAACGGTCAACGGATCGTGACCGTCGGTGCCAGCGATAGCATGATCAAGGTATGGGACAGACGAAGCCGCGCGCTCATCAGGACCATGGAAATGGATGATGGACCGGCCACCGCGCTTGCAACCCGCGGCAATCTTGCTCTCACTGGCCATTCTGAAGGCGTTATTGTGCTGTGGGATATCAATCAGGGGATCAGGCAGCGTTCATTCAAACGCAATGCTGCCCCGATATGGGCGCTCGCATTTGCAGAGAGCACTGGTCGCTTTTGGGCCGGCGGACACGACTGGACCGTTGCTTTATGG
Organism: uncultured Hyphomicrobiaceae bacterium; assembly: GCA_963922535.1. Lineage (GTDB taxonomy): Bacteria > Pseudomonadota > Alphaproteobacteria > Rhizobiales > Hyphomicrobiaceae > Tectiglobus. Next base: position 2,285 of record CAWUIN010000194.1, read on the forward strand.
GAGGTCGGCACGCCATCGGCCCCCTTGCAGGTGCTTGAGGGACATGACAATCCAGTTCAGGCTGTCAGTTATTCTTCCTCCAACGCGCTGCTGGCAAGCGGCGGGGCTGATAAGAGTGTTAAGTTATGGAACAGCCTCGATTTCAGCCAAATTCACACGTATAGAGAATTAAGTGATTTTGTCCGTACGCTTGCATTTTCAGATGATGGCAGACATCTCGTTGCTGGACTGCTAAACGGCAACATAAGCATCATGGTGACAACCAGTCACCGTTCACGCCGCATTAAAGCGCACGATACGGCCGTCGTAGCGGTCAAATTCTTTTCAAATGAGCGCTTCGTAACAGCCGGCAAGGATGGTAGCATAAAGATATGGTCAGTCAGAGGGCAGCATCCTTTGGTCCATATTCCCGCCGGCAACAGAGAAATTTCTGCGATGGATGTCTCAGCTGACGCCGGATATATTATGGCCGCAGACACTGGTGGCTCTGTCACTATTTGGCGTATGCCTGAATAAGAATTTTTGCAGTTTTACCTGCTTTTTGAGACTGACATTTTAAGTGAGTCAAGCCACTAGTCCTACTGTGTCAGGACGCTTGCCAGAAAGTCTTCGTCCCAGGCTGCTATGCGGCGTTTGACGCGCA
>CAWUIN010000195.1:0-2803 GCA_963922535.1 uncultured Hyphomicrobiaceae bacterium
CGGAGGCCTCCATCATTTCTTCGATATTGCCAAGAAAATCAGGAACGCCAGCCACATCGAGCACACCGCCGAGGGTGTGAGCCCAAGCCTCGAATAAGCCGATGATGCGTGTGCCATGCGGCCGGTCAGCGGCGATCTCTTGAAGGCTCACGTCTTGAAGTGGGCCTTCGGCTTTGGTCACCATGAAAGTACCCTGCCGTACAACGGCAAACAAGAAAACTCGGCTTTGCAGTGCCAGTTGTCACCAACCTCAACCAACTGCACAAGAGGTTGGTGACAGGATATAATTGTTATTATTCAGATGCTTAAGCCTGTCTGTCACCAACCTCGCTTGTCACCAACCTCAAAAATCTTTCTTTTCACTATGAAGCATATGTTTCTTACAACTTTAATGCTCTTACGTAATTGTTATAGAAAAGATTGGTGACATTGCTATAGGTTGGTGACAACGTTGAAATTAAAGCGCTTTTTCTGTCACCAACCTCAGCAAAAGGATGGTGACAAGGTTGGTGACAAAGGGAGGTTGGTGACAGATGCCATGCAGAACTGCCAATCTCGAGTGGTTATTTTGGTACGATGCGTTGGTCTGGCTGAACCAATGCGTACCTGTTCTCGCTTCCAACCATTGGCTTTGAGATAATTGGCAACACGGCTCTGGTCGGTTCGTGTCCCGTCTTCGATGCTCGTTGTGTATAAGCCCCATAAATGCTGGATGGATTTGATCACCGTCTTGGCGCTGCCTCCGAGTCGATGCAATAAGATGCACTATGTCGACTTTGATCATCACTGAAAAGACCAGCCAGGCACGAGATCTGCGCGCAGCAATCGGTGACAGGTTCGGGCAGATTTTGCCGGCTGAAGGGCATTTGCTGCGTCTGGCGGAGCCCCATGAGGTTGATCCATCATGGAAAAGTTGGACCTGCGTTCTGTTGAAGCCAAATGGCCTCTATCCGACAAAGCCATCTTGTCAAGGCAAGAAATCTGAAAAGCTGAAAGCGATCGCATCGGCTCTTAAGCGTTGCGACGAGGTTATTCTGGCTACCGACTGCGATCGGGAAGGCCAGCTCATCGGGCAGCAAATCCTCGAGCATCTGCGCTATCGCGGCAAGGTGCTCCGGGCGTTGTTCACAGCCCAGGACCCCAAATCGCTGCGGCAAGCGTTTGATCAACTCAAACCGAACCAGGAGTTGCTACCGCCCTATGAGGCAGCCGTTGCGCGCCAGCAGGCAGATCAGATCTTTAATCTTTCATTAACCCGCACCGCAACCAGGACGTTGCTTGGCCGCGATGCCAGGGGCGTGATTGGCATTGGCCGGGTCAAGACGCCAACGCTCGCGATTGTCTGCATGCGCGAGATTGAGATCCGTGATTTTCGTGTGGAGGATTATTTCGAAGTTGTTGCGACCGCTAGGTCACGGGCGGCAGCTTCACCATACGCCACGCGCCGCCAGCGAAGGCGCGCATCAAAGACCGATCCCTCGCCGAAGCAATTGCGAAAGCTGCAGCCAGGTATTCCGGCCCGTTGTCTGTCAAGGTTGAACACCGCAGGCAGGCGCCGCCCAAATTGTTCGATCTGCCAGCGCTGCAAAAAATGTGCGGCCAGCGCTGGGGGTGGACGGCGGATAAAACCCTGGCGATTGCTCAAGAGCTTTACGATGGCAGCGGCAAACAGCTAATCACGTACCCGCGTGCGGAAGCCCGCCATCTGGCAGAAAACCAAATTGCCGATGTGCCGGCAATTGTTGGAGCTTTAACCAAGCTGCGCGGCTTTTCCCATTTGGACATTCATCCACCCGTGATCCGGCGGGGCAAGTCAGGACACTTCTGCGACACGGCGCTGGAAGGTGTGTCTCACCATGCCATTGCGCCCAACGTCAATGTCATGGACGAACTGGAAAAGCGCATCGGGCGTCTCAGCGACGATGAAAAACGGCTGTTTGCGCTTGTGTGCCGTTCTTATCTGGCAGCCGTTATGCCTGACTTTGAATATCGCCAGACGGCTGTAACAATGGATGTGCCCGTGGCTGATCGGGCGGCGGTTTCCTCAGCGCAATTTCGGGCTGTCGGCCGCATTCCGCTGGTTGCCGGTTGGAAAGCCGTATTCGACATGGCGGCAGCCGATGCAAATATACAAAAGAAGGACAAGGAGGAAGACCAAATGCTGCCGCAAGTTGGCAATGGCGAGCCGGCCACCCTGAGCCGCCCCCGCGTCCAGACCAGGAAAACCCAACCGCCGCCGCGCTACAGCGAAGGCACATTGATCGATGCCATGCAAAACGCCTGGCGCTTTATCGAAGACGAGACGTTGCGCGAACGCCTGAAGGAGGCCAAGGGGATCGGGACACCGGCGACGCGCGCCGGCATTATCACGGGCCTGAAGCGCCAGAACTTTCTGAAGGCCCATGGAAAGCAAGTGGTCCCAACGCCGGCCGGGCTGCAATTGTTCGAGCTTTTGCGTGGTGCTGTGCCGACACTGGTGGATCCTGGCACGACAGCTGTCTGGGAGATGCGGCTCGATGATGTCGTTTTACGCAAGGCAAATTTTCTCTCCGTTATCGATGAGATTGCCGGCGAGGCGCAAGGCTTGATCGAAGTATTGCGACAGCACAACGGTAGCACCGTAGATCTGGGGCAGCTTATAAAAGGCCAGCCTAAGCCCCCCAAAGCCAGGCGACAGCGTGCTGAGCCTAAACCGGACGCTCAGGCCGGCGCTGATAAAACAAAAACCAAAAGCCGATCACCGCGAAGGGCAAAACGCGCACCGTCATCTCAAGCATCGCCGGGGCATACAAAACCGCCCACC
>CAWUIN010000196.1:0-2751 GCA_963922535.1 uncultured Hyphomicrobiaceae bacterium
TGTCAATGCCGGTGAAAAAATAGGCCACCGTGCCGGAGCAATATTAGGCCAGTGAAACGGCGGCATGGTGCCGTCGTGCCGGAGTAAAATCGAGCCACTGGTAGACTGACCTTTTCCGAATCAGGAGGGGTTAGCTGTTCAAGCGCTTTTTTCTGCCTTGCTTGCCTTGGATTGCTTAAGGCGGTAGCTGTCGCCGTTCATCTCCAGGATGTGGACATGGTGGGTCAGGCGATCGAGCAGGGCGCCTGTGAGGCGTTCCGAGCCGAGTACGCTGGTCCACTCTTCGAACGGCAGGTTCGATGTGATGAGCGTGGAGCCGCGTTCATAGCGCTGTGAGATGACCTCGAAGAGCAACTCAGCACCGGTTTGCGAGAGCGGCACATAGCCCAGTTCGTCGACGATCAGCAATTGCACTTTGGCGATCGCGGCCTGCAGGCGTAGCAGACGTTTTTCATCGCGCGCCTCGGCCAGCTGGTTGACCAGCCCGGCCGCGGTCACAAAGCTGACACTCATACCTTTTTGACAAGCTGCCAGACCAAGCCCGATCGCCAGATGCGTCTTGCCGGTGCCGGACGGGCCGAGCGCAATGATGTTTTCACGCCGTATAATGAACTCCCCGCGGGCCAGTTCCAGAACGAGGAGCTTGTTGAGATCCGGCAAAGCTTTGAAGTCGAAGCTGTCGATGCTTTTGGAAGCCGGGAACCGGGCAGCTTTAATCCGCCGCTCGACCATTCTGCGCTCACGCTCAATAACTTCCAACTCCGCCAGACGCAAAAGGTAGCGGGGATGATCGACACCCTCTTCGGCGCATTGACGAGCGATCTTTTCATGCTCGCCAAGCATCGTCGGTAATTTAAGTTTCTTGAGATAATGGGTAAGCAGAACCTTTGGATCTGCAGCTTGTGTTGTCTCATTCATGACGAAATACCTCCGGTCAAGGCGCCATAATCGGCAGCCCGTGTTGCCTGCACCTTAGCCTGCGGCAGATGCGGATAAGCCTGCAGATCCAGGTTCGCAGGACGCCGCTCGACCTGAGCAATCACCAATTGTTTGACCGCATCAAAGCTGATGGTCCCGAGCTTGATGGCACGTGCGACAGCTTCCGCGACGAGAGCCTCATCGAACGTTTCCATCAATCTGAGAACCTGGATGAACTCACGTTTGCCCTTGGCGTTGGTGGCCATGCGGGCCTCCATCAGCCGGCGCAAATGATCAAACTGCGGCGGCAACTGCCAGCCTTGCAAAGGGGCCGCCTGATCCAGAGCGCCGGGTTTGCGTTCCAGCAAGGCGAGATAATGCAGCGGGTTGTAAACAAAGTCATACTTATTGTAGCAGCGCGCATGGCGGGCAATCTCCTCGCTGCCGGTAAAGATCACAACCGCATCCACAAAGCCTTTGACAACCACCTTGCGTAAGCCACACGTCGTTGGCACAGAATAGTCATTGCAACGGTAACGCACCAGAGATGTCGAGGAGACGCGCGCCGTCTGCACATCACAGGCTTCAAACGGCGCCGGCGGCAGTCGATTGAAAGCATCCAGGTCCTCAAGAAGACGTTCACCGATCGTCTGTTCCTGACGTCCCGCGCAACGATTTTGATCTTCGAGGCAATCGGCTTCCAACTTGGCATTGATGACATCAAAGCTGGCTGCGACAGGCACCGGCGTTAGAAAACGCCGGCGGCCATTTTTGACCAGGCTCTCAACCTTGCCTTTATCGTTGCCTTTGCCCGGACGGCCGAAGCGATCCTCGAACAGATAATGACTGCACAGAGACGTGAACGCCCGCGTGCGTTCGCGCTTGCCGTCACCGCAAATCTTAGCGACAGCCAGGGTTGTGTTGTCGTATAAGATCGATTGTGGGATGCCGCCGAAAAAGGCAAAGGCTGAGACGTGGCCGTCAAGAAAGGCTTCCGTTGTCTCGGCAGCATAAACCTTCATGAAGCTGGCATCCGAGTAGGGCAAGCTCATGAAAAATACATGTCCTTTGCGCCGCTCCCCCTCAACTTCGACGATGGCTTCGCCAAAATCGACCTGGGCATGGCCCGGCGGATGCGAGAGCGGCACGAACACCTCGGCCAGGCGCTGACGTGCCTGGCTGACATAGTCCCTGACGATCGTGCTGCCGCCTGTAAATCCGTGCTCGTCACGCAGCCGCTCAAAGATCCGCTGCCCCGTGTGGCGCTGCTTCTTCGGCGCATCCGCATCGGCCTTCAGGATCGCATCGATGATCGACGTGAAGCCATCAAGCTTAGGCTTGGCCGGCGGCTTTTTGCGCCGGTAGCCCGGTGGTTCTGCAAATTGGCACATCTTATCGACTGTACCGCGCGATAGACCAAATGTTTTCGCAGCTTCGCGTCTGCTGTGGCCCTCCACAAACACGAAACGCCGTACCGCCGCGTAGCTTTCCACGGCATGCATCCTTCGCCAACCCCTCCTGATTCGGAAAAGGTCAGTCTACCAGTGGCCCGATTTTACTCCGGCACGACGGCACCATGCCGCCGTTTCACTGGCCTAATATTGCTCCGGCACGTACACCGTCCGGCCAACGCATCTTCACAAGCGCTTCATGGCATAACTCTTACCAAACCGTAGAGCCTCTGGAATGTCGCAAAGCTCATGCCTTTCTGGAACTGGATCTGATTGCGTGCCATTATAGAACTCCTTGAACTGTAAGTTAAGTAAGTTCAAGCACATAGAGAACTTAATGGCAACTTAAAAAGAACATAGCGGATATGTCGGCGTAATCAGG
>CAWUIN010000197.1:0-2742 GCA_963922535.1 uncultured Hyphomicrobiaceae bacterium
ATCGCTCGCTTGGCAGCATGATGACGTTGTTTTCCAGCCAAAGCGTGATCTCAGATAGTGGGAAATCAGTGTGCTTGATTTTCTTGGTTGCCAAGAAATTGCCGTTGCCATCCTCGCATTGAAGCAGCGCAGAGCTGTCATCATTGACGGTGAGCTTCCAAACCTGGAATTTCTCGACAGCGATTAAAGGCTTGTTGGCCTGTGTGAGAGCGATTTCATCGAGCAGCCAGTATGCGTCACCGGCTTGTGCGACATAGCGTGCACCGTCCGTATAGAGGATGTTGCGATTTATAGCGTGGCGATACCATTGCTGTGTGCCGGTGAAATGCGCCAGATCGGCTTGGTTGAGTGTTTTAGTCATAACGGCCCCTTCATTCGGTTGATTGAGACCGCCGCCTTTGGAGATCTCGATGCCGAACGAAAGCCCCGGCGGATAAGCGGCTGCGGAACCCGACCGCCAGGGAGGGCGGCCTGCTTGCAGAGTCCGTCCCTTTAGGGATTAAGCAGCCGCGCGCCGGGGCATAGTGGCATTATGAGAGATTGCTTACGGTTAGGTGGGCGAGCCGATGTCTGGGAGGCGTGATAAAACGCTGATGACCTATGCTGAACTGCAAGAAAGGCGGCCTGGCTAGGTTTCGTCTGCTTCAAAGATGATATCGGCGGTGTCCTGCTTTTGAGCCAGAACGCGAAGCAACGTGAGCGTGCCATTATTCACGGTGAAGTAGAAGCAATGTTTTTTGTAGGGAAATGCTTTGATATGATCGGGCAGAAAGAGGCGCTTGGAGCCTGTGAGGCCCTTGCCTGCGATATCATGGATCTTGCGGTTGAGATCGAGGATTGTGGTGTATGCCGTATCCGGCGCTGTGTCTTCCAAATGTAAGCGGATGCGATAAAGATCATCATCGGATGCTTGGGTTCGAATAACGCTACGCGGTTTGAGTGTCACGATGATCTGTTCATGATGGCAGCGGTAGCGTCTTCCGGGCTGTCATACTGGATGACGCGCCCAGCCTCGACATCATCCAAACCCTTCTGAATAAGCGCTTTGAGGTTGGATATCTTCGCTTCTTTTTCTGCCAAAGCAACAATGCCTGCGCGAATGATCTCATCATCATTGGCATAGATACCGGCAGCGATTTGTGCATCAGCCCAAGCTGCAAGCGGGCCTTCAATTTTTCGATCAGTAGCCATAGTTATAGGATATCACAGAGCGCCGGATGGTTTCAACGGTTTCAAATATGCCGCTTGATGTCCCGGCTTTGATGCAGAATACGCACAATATCTATGCCGCCATCACCAACGCGATAGATGATGAAATGCTTGGCGACACGCCATAGGTAATAGCCTTCTCGCAGATATGAAATATTATCACCGTCTAAAGGTCTTGCGACTATGGCATCGCAGGCATCTAAGATGTGATCTTCGTATTTGATGGCTTGCGCCAGAGACCATGTATGAATGGTATAATCCCATATCTCAATCAGATCGGTTTCGGCACGGGGTAAAAATCGGTAAGTATTACTCGGCGTCGTTGGCATGTCTGGTGAGCATTTTGTCCCGGTGCGCGGCGCGGTCGAAGGGCTGCGGCTGTCCGCTGTTTTCACCTTCGATAATGGCCTGCACAAGCGCCGTCTCACGGCGTTCTTGGTCTTCAAGCACGCGCAGAGCAGCACGCAAAACTTCACTAGCCGAACCATAACGTCCGGACGCAACGCGTTCAGATACGAAGGTTTCGAAGTGATCGCCAAGAATAACGGATGTGGCTTTGGACATAATGCAATCTCCTATATATATTAGATTATCATATTTTATCATATCATAGCAAGTATACCTGTCACGGATCAGGCAGTTTCTCATCAAGTAGTTCAATAATATCTTCAGGCAGATATCCGCGCGGATCATCGTAGCCAAGTCTGAATTTTGGATCGTTCACTGGCAGAATTTCTTTGCCGTCACGCTTGATCGAGACAATGATCTCGTTGTGCATGCCCCACATCTGTTGCTCAGTTTCGTAACCGGCTTCTTTGAGGGCATCAGCAACTTGGTTGGTTTCGATTTGGGCGTCACCATCACCAAAGCCGAATTTATCGAAGGCTTCTGTCCAGCTCCATATGTAATCTTGTCCGCAGCAGTAACATTCATCAATTGGCATGATCTTTCTCCTTATGTCTGCGGGCTGTTCATTCAGCCCGTGAGGGAAAAAGATCATTGGTTCATCTGCCAGTGTCCCCAACACGGTCGGCGCTAGCGCCGAGTGGTGCGGGCGGGAACAGGACACGGTAGAGGGTTCATGATCCTCTCACGGTCAAGGCTGAATTTGAACGTCGTGGATATAAGGAGAAAGATCGAAGACGCTAGGATGATAAACTGGTCCAGGAGTTATGACTTGTGCAACCCATTTTCAAACGGGGTACACCCAACTTGACCTCTGCTTTGATAAAAAGCGGAGGTCACATACAGTGGCAGCTTCCTATATCGTCATTTCGTGCTACTCATATGCATAGCGTTAAGAGTAGACGGGGTGCCGAACTGTGATCGAGAGTGTCAGCGCTTGGTTCTTTGAGCAACTTGATAAATTAAATATCAATGAGATTATCGGCAGTTGGGGCAGCGGCGCATTCGGAACGCTTCTCTTTGCTATTTTGGGTGCTGTTTTTGTATGGCTAGGCGGTAAGCGCCTTGTCAATTGGGAGCCAATTGCAAAACTCTGAAGCTTTTCCTGGCCTGGATTTCGCGCAAGCG
>CAWUIN010000198.1:0-2711 GCA_963922535.1 uncultured Hyphomicrobiaceae bacterium
TTGCGCTTGCGCGAAATCCAGGCCAGGAAAAGCTTCAGAGTTTTGCAATTGGCTCTTCTGCCTAAAATCCCAACAACAATCCAGGCAGGTAGAGTACAATACCCGGGAACGCGATCAGCCCTGCGATTGTCAGCGCATCTGCGATGAAGAACGGACTTGCTCCACGGAACACGTCCTGTACCGAGATGTCCGGATGCACGCCGGCCACCACAAAGCAGTTCAGCCCGATCGGAGGTGTAATGAGACATAGCTCCGCCATCTTGACTACGATGATGCCAAACCAGATCGAACATTCCACTTCGGTCATTCCGAAGGCGCTGTCCGTGGTGCTGACACCAGGCCCGCCATTGAGTGCAATCACCGCCGGATAGACAATTGGCAGAGTGAGCACCAGCATACCGATAGCGTCCATGAACATGCCAAGCACTGCATAAGCGAATAAGATCAGCAGCAGCGTGATCCACGGGCTATGGTCGAGCGACGAAATCCAGTCGGCGAATGCGTTTGGCAAATCGGCGAAGCCAAGGAAACGGACATAGATCAAGACGCCCCAGATAATAGTAAAAATCATGACCGACAGCCGCGCGGTTTCGATCAGTTCATTGTAATTGAAAGCTGGCTGAACGAGCGCTGCTCAAACACTACGCGCGGAACGATCTTCTCAATCTATATCGCCATTAATCTAACGGTGATCAGTGCCGGGCAAATGATGTTGGGCCTGGATGATCCGAAGTCTTTCTCATTGTTTGCACTTTCATCGATCCTGGTTTCGCTGGCGGCGATGCCGGTCGCCTTTACAACGGCGATCGTGCCAGCTGCAATACCAACGGTGAGGCCACGCCCCAGCAAACTTTATCGTACGTCGCCGGTTGGTTTTATCGGTTGTCTTGCCGTTGGATCAGCCAATGGAGCGTTCTGGGCGCTGGGGCCTGTGTTTGCGCAGGATCAAGGCTTTAGCACAGCCGGTATAGGTCTTTTCATGGGTGCAACGGTGCTTGGCGGCGCCATCGCACAATGGCCGCTTGGCTGGCTCTCCGACCGTATGGACCGGCGCCGTGTGATGGTGTTTGCAGCATTTCTGGCGCTGATAGCTTCCATGGCCATCGCGTCATATGCGGAGGCGGACTACAAGCTTCTGCTTATCTCCTCAGCCGCTTTTGGCATGGGCGCATTCTCTCTTTACGCGCTGGCGGTAGCCCATACTAATGATCATGCCGATCCGAAAGATTTTGTTGAAGTCTCAAGCGGCCTGCTTCTGGTTTTTGGCATCGGTGCCTCCATCGGGCCCATTGTGGCCGGCATCCTACGGCAGGCTATGGTCGGGCCAACATTATTCCTCTTCACCAGCGTTATTCACATTCTGCTTATCGTCTTCATCGTCTGGCGAATAGGACGGCGTAGGGCACCTGATGAAGAAGAGCGCATCGACTTCAAGGACGCTCTGGTAGCATCAGAAACGGTGATGCCACTCGAAGCAGAGGCAGAAAAGGGACCGCAACGGCCCCATCTCAGAAATGATATTGGACTGGCATAAGCCACGGAAAGGTTTTGCGGAAAGATTTTAAAGGCCTTACGCAGCTTTCGTTGCGTCATTATTGCCTTCTACTGGATTGCGCAAAACATAACCACGTCCCCAAACCGTTTCGATGTAATGTTTGCCGCCGGTTGCCGCTTGCAGTTTTTTGCGGAGCTTGCAAATAAAAACGTCGATGATTTTTAATTCCGGCTCGTCCATTCCACCATAAAGATGGTTGAGGAACATTTCCTTTGTCAGGGTTGTGCCTTTGCGTAACGACAGCAGTTCTAACATCTGGTATTCTTTGCCGGTTAAATGCACGGGCTGGCCATTAACCTCAACGGTTTTTGCATCGAGGTTAACTCGCAGCTCGCCGGTCTCGACAACCGATTGGGCGTGGCCTTGAGAGCGGCGCACAATCGCTTTGATCCGTGCGACCAGTTCATCACGATGGAAAGGTTTTGTCATATAGTCATCGGCACCAAAACCGAAGCCGCTGACCTTGTCTTCGATGCCGCCCATGCCGGACAATATCAGAACCGGCGTGACAACCTTGTTGACCCGGAGCGACTTGAGAACCTCATAGCCGCTCATATCGGGCAGGTTTATGTCCAGCAAAATAATATCATATTCAAAGAGTTTCCCAAGATCTGCACCTTCCTCGCCAAGATCGGTGGTGTAGACATTAAATCCTTCAGACTGGAGCATTAACTCAATGCTCTGTGCCGTCGTACTATCATCCTCGATCAAAAGAACCCGCATACCGCTGCTCCTTATTGCCTGCTTCCTGGCTGCCGCCACGAATCGCTTTCCAGGCCCGAAGCGCCGGAGCCTGATTGCTAAGTGATCGTTAGGAATTTAGGCCTTAGAAGTTAATAAACCCTAATTTTTTATTGCCGAATCTAAAAAAAACAATAAGAATCAGCACAGTACAATGACGTTTTATAAGGTTTAGAACTTCAAAACCGATAAGATCTAACATCCGGCCCTATTAGAACCGGTTAGTACGCTCAATTATCAGCTTGCCCCCCCGAGCAAGTTTGCCTGCATTGTTCATCCAGTGAACTCTATGCAAGACAGTCTTACGAATCATACCATATCAAATTTTTCGGGTTAACCACAGGTCTAACATCGTAAATTACAGGGCAATCGGGTGAAAAAACAGATGACAGCAGCATAAACCTCTGAATCAATG
>CAWUIN010000199.1:0-2662 GCA_963922535.1 uncultured Hyphomicrobiaceae bacterium
GCACACCGAAAGGCAACCGGATCGACAAAAAGTACCTCTACCGGATGCTGAACAATCGTGCTTACATCGGAGAGGCGGTTCACAAAGGCGACAGCTATCCCGGCGAGCATGATGCGATCATCGATCGTGAAATCTGGGACAAGGTGCATACGATCCTGCAGGAAAGCCCGCGCAAGCGTGCTGCCCGCACCCGCGCAGATACACCGGCGCTGCTGAAAGGATTGCTGTTCGGCCCCGACGGTGCTGCTTTTTCACCAACGCACACACGCAAGGCTGGCAAGCTGTACCGTTATTATGTCAGCCAGACTGTGTTAAAGCATGGCGCCGCATCGTGTCCAGTGAGCCGTGTGCCTGCCGCCGAGATTGAGGCAGCGGTCATCGATCAGCTCCGCGCCATCTTCCGACAGCCTGAGATTGTCGCTGGCACCTGGAAGGCAGCGCGTAAAAAGGATAACGGCATCTCCGAAGCTGATGCCCGCAGGGCTCTCCAGCAACTTGATCCGCTGTGGAGTGAACTGTTCCCTGCCGAACAAGCCAGGATTGTCACGCTACTGGTCGAACGGGTCGATATTGGTGCCGATGGCCTTAATGCTCGGCTACGCGTGGACGGTCTCAACGAATTGGCTCGTGAAATGCTGGCCGGCAACATGGAGAACGCCGCATGAGAAATCAGGCGCTGACTTCAGATACCATCACAGTCCATGTGCCATTCCGCATGGTCAAGCGTGGCGGCCGCAAGGAAATGGTTCTGCCGGCCAACGCACCAGCCCAGCGGAAAACCGATAACACGATTATTAAGGCGCTGGCCCGTGCCTTCCGTTGGAAGCGCATGCTCGAAAGTGGCGAGTTCACCACCATGGCCGAACTGGCCGAGCGCGAGGGAATCGCAGCCTCCTACATGACGCGCGTTCTGCGGCTGACACTGCTTGCGCCGAATATCGTGGAAGCGATCCTCGATGGGCGGCAGGGGCCGGAGATGACGCTAGCGCAACTGCTTGAGCCATTTCCGGCCAGCTGGACAGAGCAGAAAAATATATTTGCCGGCGTGTGTCTCATACAATGCGAATCTTCAATGCCGATGTCTAGTGTGCCAAGCCTTTGAAAGACGGTTAATAAACCATGCTGCAACCAATTCTCAATACACAATGCTGGTAACATTAATAAATTTGCAGCAGCTTCTTGAAATCTCCTCGTCGCAATGAATCTGCTCACCACGGTCCGCTTGAAGTTTTATCCATATCTCCTAATAATCTCATTCTAGAGAACACAAAAAATTAATTGCATCACTTTAACTTACAGTATTCAATGCATAGAAGATTTAGCAGACACGTGAAAAAGTCTGCCCGTTGGTTACGTAGGTACCTAAAATTACCTCTCTTATTGAGTGAAAGTGCGATTAAAGTGGAGCAAAACCGTTGAGTTCGACGATGGGTGCCATGACTGACGCGATCCAAGAGTTTTTCATCAGTCTGCCTATATTGCTGTGCGTTGCGACTTCGTTCATCTGATGAAGAACGATTGGATTTGATAACAGCTTGGTAAAAGCTATAGAGGCGCAAAGACTTGCAACCACGTTCGATCAACATATTCCTTCTTGACGGCGACCCGAACGGTATTCGGGTTGCCCAAATTTCAATGTCTACGATTCAGGCGATCGCCTTTCGGCGGAATCAATTTCGGAGGGTTCGTGAAGCTTTCCCTGAAATCGAAAGGCCAGGCGTGTATATCTTGATCGGGGCTGATGATGACGCTCAAGATCGTCAGCTTGCATACATAGGTGAGTCCGAAGGTGTCGGGGCTCGCCTGTCATATCACAATTCAAATGAGGCTGGTCGCGATAGCAAGGGCTTCTGGACCGATACAGTCGCTCTGATCAGCAAAGACGAGAACCTTACCAAGAGCCACGCTCTTTATGTCGAGGCTTGCCTTATCAGGAGTGTTAGTAACAATCCTCGCTGGACCCTGCCAAATTCGCGTTTTCCCTCCGACGATGCTGGCAAGCTTCCGCTGACGGATAGAGTAGCAATGGACGAGTTTGTGAATCAGACGAAAACTTTGGTTGGTGCCCTTGGTTGGGATCTCTTCCGCGAAATCCGATGTCAGGCCCCGAAATTGATCACCAAGAAAGCCCCTCCGGAGTCTGATCTTGAGGAAAGTCTTCGGTTCTTTCTCAAGGGCGATGGCTTCGCTGCAGAAATGGAGATCGGTCCCTCTGGCGATTTCGTTGTCACAGCAGGATCCAAAGCAAGGGTTCGGGCAACGCCAACGATAAAAAAGGGTACGGTAACACTCAGAAACACTCTCGTCGAAAAGGGCGTTCTCGTGGAGGAAGGCGACTTCCTCATTTTCACAAATGCTTATAGCTTTACGTCTACCTCAGCGGCGGCTGCGGTTGTGATAGCCACTAGCGCGAATGGACGGATACTTTGGAAGCTCTCTGACGGAACTACTTACGCGGACTGGGAGGCCGCTCAAGCTACGTAAAATGGTTCACTCACACTGTCGAATGTTTGTAGAGAATACCGCCTCTGGACCACATTAGAAATCTGGTTCTGGTTGCTGCGATGCTGCGAATTGGAGGCTGGAGCAAGCAGAAAACGATATTCGCTGGCATGTGACCAGTATTGTAGGCCACACGCCAGGTTGCCGCTATTTACTCTGG
>CAWUIN010000200.1:0-2617 GCA_963922535.1 uncultured Hyphomicrobiaceae bacterium
TAAGACCGCTTTTTCGGCTGCCATGCTTGCTTTGTATGGCATTAGCCGCTTCGCGAAAGTCAGAGCTTTTGCGGGCGCCGTAAATTTTTTGACGGGCCTCGCGTGCCGCTTCCATATGATCAACAATTGGCAACGGATAGACTTTGTCAAGCAGTTGCCCCGCCAGCGGCGACTTCCACGGCTCGTGAATAAGGCTGCCTTCGATATCCGCCAATTCCGGCACCCAGCGCCGCACAAATGCGCCATCCGGGTCCTGGTCGTAGCCCTGCTTGACCGGATTGTAGATTCTGACTGTGTTGATCCCGGTCGTGCCGGATTGCATTTGCGTTTGCGGCCAATGAATACCAGGTTCATAATCTACAAATTGACGTGCCAAATGCAGGCCGGGTTGGCGCCAGTGGAGCCACAGATGATAGCTCGAAGTTGCCATCAGCATGGCGCGCATGCGGAAATTCAACCAGCCGGTTGCTGCCAGATAGCGCATGCAGGCATCGACAAACGGCAAGCCGGTTTCGCCGTTTTGCCAGGCAGCAAGACGCACAGCATCGGTTTCAGCGGGCGTGCGCAAGGTGTCGTAGGCTGGATGCAGGTTGTTGAATTCCAGACGCGGTTCGTCTTCGAGTTTCTGCATGAAATGGCAGTGCCAATGGAGCCGCCCCGTGAATGACACCAGCGAGCCACGCCATTGGCTCACCTGTTTTCCGCCGATCTGTTTGAGTTCCCGCTGACGCTGCCAGGTTCTCTGGGCCACCTCGCGCATGGAAACCACTCCCCAGGCGAGATAAGGCGATAGGCGCGAACATGCCTTTTCACCCGCGACCGGGCTCGACATCGCCGCGCGATACGGCTCGCTACGTTCATGTAGAAATGAAGATAACGTCGATAAAGCATGGCCGCGTCCGCCCGGTTGGCGAAATGGCGGAGCGTCATGACGCAAGCCTAGCTCTTGGGCTGTCGGCGGGGCCTCACTCTTAATAGCATCCGGTAAAGGCGACAATGCTTCCGGTACCGGCGTGATTGCTTCGGCCATGAGCTTATCCCACTTGCCGGCCCAGCCATTACGGTTTTTCAAGCGTCGGATCACACCATCCTGACGCAATTCCGTCCATGGAATACCATGCCGACGGCACCAGTCCGCTACTCTGATATCACGGCGGTAAGTCCAGTCTCCGCCGGTTTCTTCGTGCGACCAAAGGCCGGTGATCTTTGTTTTGTCACGGAGATCGCCAAGCACATCTATAACATCGCCAATGCGCACCACGAGAAGGCTGCCGAGCCGGGCGATCTCTTCGCGCAGTTCAATTGCACATTCCCGATAGAAGTCAAATTGCCTGGCTGACATATCAGGCTGATGCCACCATTCCGGCTCAATAACAATGATAGGCAACACAGGTCCGCGAGCTGCTGCCTGCGCGAGCGCATTATGATCAACGACACGCAAGTCGCGCTTGAACCAAACAATTTCCACCAAGGTAAAGCCTTTAACTCTGATTGCTTGTTTTGAACCGGTTTTCAGACCGCCTATGCCCTAATTATCAAGGCATTCGTCCAAGCTCTGCACTTTGATGAGTTGGCAAAGCAAAATGCGGAGCGGACAAACGTACTTAAACATTGGGACCCGTACAAATATAACGCGCCGGACCAAAATACAGATCAGCTCAATGTATGTTGGCAACAAACCGTAGCTAAAAAGAAACTGGCGGAAAAAACGGTGCTATATCACCTCAAATGTCTCTTCAGTTTCATACATACGGGGGCAGCCGTCAGGCTGGTGGAGAACTAAAACGTTGCACTAAGATGTAATCCGGCCACACAAATGATCACACAAGCGTTCACACATTGTGCTTATGTTATGGTTACGAATAACACTGATCAACCTCATCAAATTACGTGGTAACTATCACTATAGACGGTGCGTGCCGGCAGCCCTTATCGGGTTTATTGACAAGAAGTTTGTGCAGAAATCGACTGGCACATCGAACCGCATCGAGGCCGGCCTCATTGCTCGTGAAATCGATGCTACAAATGAGCGCTATTGGGCAATGCTGCGAAGTGATGACAGCGCAAAAGCATGGCATACCTATTACGACATCTGCAGACAGGCCAGCATACTGCAACTGTATTACCGCTCTGCCGATGAGCTTGCAACCGAACCTTTGGAAGAAATTCTACGTCATGCTGAAAGTCTGTAGCAGAACGTAAGCGGTGCATTAACGGCAAGTCACATCAGGCTTGACAATCTTGGATTAGGCGGCGACGACTTTGTGTCGCTGTTGGCGTGATGTTCCACGGCAGCAAGGCTTCGGCGCCTTCGAGAATTTTGGCGTGTGGCAGGTCGGTGAAGACCCGGCGCATAAAGGCGTAAGGTTCTAGTGGGCTGCCTCACTTAAAATGTTGGGCTAAACAGCTTTAAAGCATAAGAAAATCAGATTTTTTAAGAAATTTCAATCCAACATTTTAAGTGAGGCAGCCCACTAGGCTGTTTGCCTTGGTGGTCTCGGCCAGGCTATAAAAGCGAACTGATACTTTAGCAACAGAGAACGTTCGACTTGTGTTCCTTCTGGCCATATGCCACCGGCATCGAAGTGTTTAGCTTGACGCAGAAATTATAGCTTTA
>CAWUIN010000201.1:0-2612 GCA_963922535.1 uncultured Hyphomicrobiaceae bacterium
CCTGCCGACGTGCTGCCGGCGCCTATGAGACCGGGCATGCACCCATTAATGCCGTAGAGGGCTTTATCCGCCAAATCATCGGCTGGCGGGAATTCGTACGTGGTATCTACTGGCTCAAAATGCCGGACTATCGGGATCAAAATTTCCTTGCGGCCGATCGCCCCTTGCCGGCGTTTTACTGGACCGGTCAAACCGATATGCACTGCCTGCGAGAGGCCATAACTCAGACGAAGGAAGAAGCTTATGCGCACCACATTCAGCGCTTAATGGTGACGGGCAATTTTGCCATGCTGGCCGGTATCTCGCCGCGGGACGTGCATGAGTGGTACCTGGCAGTTTACGCCGATGCCTATGAGTGGGTTGAGCTGCCGAACGTCATCGGCATGAGCCAATTCGCCGATGGCGGTTTGCTCGGCTCCAAGCCCTATGCGGCCAGCGGCAGCTACATCAACAAAATGTCTAACTATTGCGGTTCTTGCCGCTACGATGTGAAAAATAAAACCGGCGCTGAAGCATGCCCCTTCAATGCGCTATACTGGGATTTCCTGGCCCGCAACGAGAACAAGCTCGGCTCAAATGCCAGATTGCGCAACCCGTATGCAACCTGGCGGCGCATGACAGATGAGAAAAAGACCGAATACCGGGCATCGGCCGCCGCCTTTCTGGCAACGCTTAAATGATCGTATCTTAGAGCAATCGCGGTGAAGTCATACGTTGGAGTTCTTCAAGGATATCCGGGATTTTCTTTTTCAGACTGAAGAAGCCACGCGTCGCGTGCGGCCAGGTGAGATTATCGTATGAGCGCCGCACCTCATGCAGGTTGATGCTTTGTTCGAGCAGATAGTTCCGCGCACCGGCGAGTTTTTCCGCCACCGGCCCGACGGGCGCATAAGCGGTGACAATGGTCTCGATATCCCGTGCTTTGGCAAAGCTTGCCAGCGCAGCGCCCCAATCCTCCGGCTCCGATGGGCCGCTAAACGGGCATTGGAAATGATCTGTCGCGCGGACAACGGCATCGACGAGCGCGCCTTTCGCAAAGGCTTGTGTCTGTGTGCCTATTGGATGCGGTGAGCGGGCTTGCGTAGCAAGAAGCGCGATGCCTGCCGCAGGCTTGAGGTCACGGAATAAATCCTCGCTATACCCGTCCTCCTCGGTGACAAGAAATCCAACCGGCCCAGGCTGAAATTCTGCCACTGCTGGAGGTAACGCACGCTTGGGATGAAGCTCGCTTTCTTCGAGCGGCAGCGCGCTGGATGCAAGCTGGCCATAGGGCGCAAAACGGCCGTCTGTATATTTTTCTATGTTTGACTGACGCGCCAGATAGGTTTTGCCGCGTGTGTGCAATCCGCCGACCCAGCGCCATGACAGCGTGTTGGAGGCCGGATCGCCGTCGATCAAATGGCGATAGAAGAAATCAGCTCCCAGCTGCCACGGCAGCTTAAGCGTAAAAATCCAGATTGAGGCAAACCACATCCTGGTATGATTGTGCAAATACCCAGTCTCAACCAATTCCTGCGCCCAGGCATCGAAACAGGCGATGCCGGTTTTGCCGTTGATCGCCTGATGATAGCGGCGCGCCAGATCGCTGTTATCTTCGAGATCAGCGCTCAGGGCAAAAACATCCCGGCGGTAGGCCGTCCAGACGGTAGGGCGTTGCTCCAGCCAGCCTTTGAAATACCCGCGCCAGAACACCTCCTGGATAAACTTCTCAGCTGTCGAAGGCGCATACCGGTCAAGCACGGCGTCAAGAACTTCGCGCTCCAGAATGAGCCGATGCCGGAGATGGCCGGACAGCATAGAAACGTTGCTGCGATCATTTGGGCCATAATCGCTGTTGCGGTTTTTTGCGTAACGATGTCCGCTTCTGGGCAGAAACTCTTGCAAGCGTTCAATCCCTGCGCTTCGTGTCGTGATAACCGGAAAAGCCATAATGATCCTGATTAAGTATGGGTTCGTATTTAATTTTATATTTTACTACGTAGCCGGGCAGCACAAAGATGAGCATGACAGACGAGATAAAATTAAATGCCGAGCGTATTGCTGCAGTGATCCTGGATCTCTGCACCAAGCGCGGGCCTGACAAAACAATCTGCCCGTCGGAAGTTGCCCGTGCGGCGACAGAGAATGGTGGCAACTGGCGTGCTCACATGGACGATATACGTAGAATTGGCGCCCAACTCATGCGTGCGGGCTGTATTGAAACAACCCAACGTGGTGTGCGCGTTGATCCCCTTACCGCCAAAGGTCCGATTAGGTTTCGCCTTGCGCGGGAACATCGATAGTACTGCAACGCTTGTTGCGTCGACAGCGTTCGGAACAGTATCGCACATCGTACCAGACTTTGGCCCACTTCTTACGCCAGCGGAGCGGCAGCCCGCACTTGGCACATATCTTCTCCGGTAGATGCGTCTTGCTGATCGTGGCTCCTTTGGAGCACCTCATGTGTCAAACTCTCCATTATGATCCAACGTTAGAGCAAGCGGCATCGAGAGCTGCTCCTTGGTCACAGCACTTACCTTTGTCTTCCTGGTTTTGCGCGGTTTCTTAGCTGTCTGAGTAAGACCGCTTTTTCGGCTGCCATGCTTGCTTTGTATGGCATTAGCCGCTTCGCG
>CAWUIN010000202.1:0-2598 GCA_963922535.1 uncultured Hyphomicrobiaceae bacterium
GGCATGGAAACATAATTTGCGGCAAAAGTGAATCCAGGTGAGTCAATTCATCTATAGATTGGTATTACACATCTAATGATGAATTGGCAGCAGAAGTTTCAAAAAATTCAAACGCAATAGGTTTCATTGCTGCCGGCGCCTTATCGAAAGCCGGACCGCGTGTGCGCGGGCTGGCGCTGAAAGGCGATTGTGGAATCATCCAAAATCCCAATACGTTTAACATAAAAACTGAAGATTATGCGCTTGGCAGAAGGCTTTTCCTATATTCCATAGATAAAGATCGCACTGGTCTTGCGCGAGAGTTCGTAGATTTTGCAGTATCCGATGCTGCCCAACCGTATATTGTCGATGCCGGCTTTATCAGCCAGGAAATTACAGCTCTGGATGGTAATAATTATCACCGACGTCTATCTGAAATTGCAGCAACTGCGGATGAACCACGCGGCGTACGCCTCGCCCGGGAATTACGTAATTTGCTCCATAACGCTGAACGTTTGTCCGTGACCTTTCGCTTTCAAACAGATTCAGCGGTACTTGATAATAAAGCTCTTCAGGATGGCACACGCCTTGCTCGCTACCTGCAGACAAATGCGGCTAGGCGCGAACTGATCCTGATCGGCTTTGCTGACAGTACAGGCGATTTTTCTTACAATGAAATACTATCGCAACAACGTGCTGCCCAGGCTGAGGCAATCCTGCGCAATAATGGCATTACCGCGCGCCGCATTACCACAATTGGCATGAGCGAAGAGCTTCCGGCTTTCTGCAATACCACCGAAAGCGGGCGTGCACGCAATCGCCGTGTCGAGGTTTGGTTGCGCTAATGATATTAAGCTGGCATGTACGCTGATCAATATCAATTAATTCTAACTCGTGTGCTCCCTGACGATACGGCCTGGATCTGTTAGGCATTTCTCGATAATTGCTGCGCGGTTATGATACCGGCAACTACCATTGCAAGCGCAACCATATGGTAGACGTAGAGGGTTTCACCAAGAAAAATAACCGCCAGCAAAGCTCCGAAAATCGGAATTAAATTCAAAAAAAGACTGGTCGTATTGCTGCCGAGGCGCTCGTTTGTCAAGACCCACAAACTCTGGGCAATAACGGAGGGGAACACCCCGGTGTAAAAAATGATGCTCCAGGCTGCCAAATTCGTCGGCATGATTGCATTATCAAGATAGTATTCAGCGGCTGCCATTGGCACTGAAATAATCGCGGCTGCGACAGACAACGCCGTCATAAAGCTCATCCAGTGCATTTGCGGTTTGCCATGCAGGGCGACTGAATAAGCAGCATAGATCGCAACTGCGGCTAAGATCAATCCATCACCGAGATTGATATGCAACTCTGCCAGCTGCCACAGATTGCCCTGGCTGGCAACCAGCAGTACGCCAATGAAGGTGATTGAATAGCCAATTCCATGCGCGGGATGCATGCGAAAGCCAAACACGCGAAAGTTAAGCGCAAAAACGAACATCGGCATGGTCGCCTGGATGATGGCAACATTAATAGCGGTCGTAAAATTCAGCGCGCAGTAAAGTAGACCGTTAAATATCGCAAAGCCGAACGCGCCGTAGAGAAACAATGGCACGAGATTTTGCCTGATGACCGCCCAGTCTGCACGCAGCTGGCGCCATCCGATCAAGAGCATGACCGCAACGGCCACAAACCAGCGCCACATCGTGAGCATCAGCGGCGATATCTCGCCAGCCGCAAATTTACCAGCAATAATGTTGCCAGACCATAACGATATGGTAATGACGGCGAAAAGCGTTGCGTTGTTGTAAAGCAAGCCAAATTTAGAAGTCTGCATGCGTGTCAGCATTGCTGATTATTTATCCCGCTGCCGCCTGCTGGCAGACGGTGACGTGTGTTGGTTTTAATACAATTAACGGCGGCCCATATACTTGAAATAGGCAATCAAATCTTCAAGTTGCGCATCGGGCAGCGTTTCTTCGTCAATGCCCGCCATCTGTTGGTTGGGCCAGGAGCGCACAGCCATTGGATTTCGAATCAGTGCTCGCAATCCTTTTTCAGTGAAGTAGTCGGTCACATGCATCGGCTTGCCGAGATCGGGACCCATAGTGGCCGAGCCGGCCCCTTTCATTTGATGGCAGGTAAAGCAATGCGCCACAAAAACTTGCAGGCCCCGGCGGGCCGCGTCATGGGAGGCATCATGCGCGACGGCCATCTGTGGCCAACGCATGGCGGGAGAGCGGCTCCCTTCCAGTGTAGCCAGAGCATAAGGCCAGAGGCTATTCTGGATTTTGCTTGTGGCGGGATGTTGCCACACGAGATAAAACGGGCCTGCGCTGTAATCCTTCTTGGGCAGCCTGGGCCAGGGGGTGGAAGCCTCTTCAATTGCGATCCAGGCGATGGAGCCGCCTTGTGCTCCGCGACGTATCAACGCCATTGGCAGTTGCGAGACATATCCGTCCGTCGCAGAGGCTTCCAGCATATCAAATTCGTCCACTTTATTGCCGATCAGAGCCAGCAAAGGTACTGCCTTGAATGTCATGGCCTTACCATAGGCAATGTCCTGTGGGTGTGCCCGGCATGGGCACTGGATTGGAGGTGAAAGTCCTTTACGGGGCG
>CAWUIN010000203.1:0-2334 GCA_963922535.1 uncultured Hyphomicrobiaceae bacterium
AACTTTGCCACTATCAAACACATCGCCAGCAACCTGCTGAGAGCTGCACCCGGAACCGCCGGGCGCCGTTGTTTTTAAAGCACAGCTTTTTACGATAAGGCTTCTACAGCGCGTCTTAAGCCTAAGAATGGGGGGACGGAGGCCAAATGTCTGTTAAAAGCGATTAATCGAAAAGTATTTTCAGGACGATTGCAGCCAGCGCGTTTGGCGCAGAGCTAAGGGCACCCAGCAAAATAAACGCTTCAATTTTCCGAGCCAAAGCCGCATATTGCGGGCTATTTCTAACTGAAATTGAATCGTTTATTTTGCTGGGAACCCTAAAGACAGGAATACGTAGCTTCCACAACATCGATAGGTAAAAACGTGGCTGGAAAGATTTTCATCAATTATCGCCGGGACGATGCACCCGATAGCGCAGGCTTTCTCGATTATCTTCTTGAGCAGGAATTCACCCGCGAAATTGTCTTCAAGGACGTTGATTCCATCAAGCTCGGCGATGACTTCGAAGCCATTCTCTCCGCCGAAGTCTCAGATTGCGATGTCTTTCTTGCCGTCATCGGGCCGAAATGGCTGGAGCATATCAAGGCGCGCCGCGATGATCCTAAAGATTTCGTGCGCATTGAAATCAAGGCGGCGCTGAGCCAAAAAAAGCGCGTGATCCCCGTCCTCGTCCAAGGGGCGGATATGCCGGGCGCCGCCGATCTTCCCGAGGACATTCGACCATTGGCAACCCGCAATGCCATCCGCCTCAGGCCAGAGCGCTTCACAGGCGACACCCAGGGCCTCATATCTGGCCTCCACGCCGCTCTGGCGGAAGCTGAGGCTGAGCAGCGACGCTCGGAAGCCGAGGCCGCAGCGGCGGAGGAAGATCGCCGCAAACGCGAGGCGGACGAAGCCGCCCGCATCGCGGCAGCGGAGGAACGCGCCAGGGCGCAGGCAAGTGCGGGTCTATCGCCGGAAGAAATCCGCAAAGCCGAAGAACTGGCGAATTGGGATTTTATTAAGGAACGCAACGACCAGCAAGCCCTGCGCGATCACCTTGCCCGCTTCCCCGATGGCGTCACCACGCTTTATGCCCACACTCGTCTTGAAGAACTGATCTGGACCGCGCTCGGCGATGCACCTGGTATTTCCGCATTGAAAGATTTCCTGGAGGAATTCCCGCAAGGCGAACATGCTGCCAGCGCCACAACGAAGTTGGCCGCGCTGCAACGTCAGGCCGACAAAGCACGCCAGGCGGAACAACGCCGTTTGCAGGAAACGCAAGAGTGGGGCATTGTTGCAGCCAGCGTCGATCCCGGTCCGATCAATGACTTCCTGGCGGAATGGCCCGATGGCCAGCATGCGGGGGCAGCAAGAGCGCGTATCAGAGAATTAAAAAGATCGCCTCTTGCGCAGCGGCGCGGCATATTAATGGGGGCTGGCGCCACGATTGGCGTTTTAGCTGTTATCGCCAGTGGGTGGTGGGTGTATAAGCAATGGCGCTGGCAGGCCAGCCTGTCCGATGCCACGCTCAAGCTCGTGAATTTCTCCGAGAGGCGCTTGCAGCCGGGCCAGTCCTTCAAGGAATGCGAGACCTGCCCAGAAATGGTCGTTGTGCCGCCTGGTAAATTCAAGATGGGCTCCCAGGTCGATGTCACGATTTCACGCTCGTTTGCTGTCTCTAAATACGAGGTCACCTTTGACGAATGGGATGCCTGTGTCGATGCCGGCGCGTGCAATGGGTATAAACCAGGCGATCGGGACTGGGGGCGTGGCAGGCGTCCCGTCATTAATGTGTCCTGGCATGATGCGACAGCCTACGCCGAATGGCTTGCCGCCAAAACCGGCAAGCCGTATCGTCTGCTGACCGAAGCGGAATGGGAATATGCGGCGCGGGCAGGAACAACCACAGCGTATTCCTGGGGTAACAAGATTGGCCGCAATAATGCCAACTGCGACGGGTGCGGCAGTCAATGGGATGACAAACATACAGCCCCAGTTGGCTCTTTCAAGCCGAATGCTTTTGGGCTCTACGACATGCATGGCAACGTTGGGGAATGGGTTTCTGACTGGTATGGCACATATGAAAGGGGTCCACAGACAGATCCAGAAGGCCCAAATACGGGCCAGGGCCGGGTGCTCCGCGGCGGCAGTTGGTACAACTACGCGAGGGACCTGCGTTCCGCCTCTCGCAGCAACTACTGGCCGGGCCTCCGCTACACCAATCTCGGCTTCCGTCTCGCGAGGACTTACGATTGACGCTTTTACCATTTTACCAAAAACAAAACTTCGGCGCCCCGGCAGGTGTGCCCGGCATGGGCACTGGATTGGAGGTGAAAGTCCTTTACGGGG
>CAWUIN010000204.1:0-2282 GCA_963922535.1 uncultured Hyphomicrobiaceae bacterium
CTTACAAAAGACGCCATGGTCGTGATGTTGATAGCGATCAGACTGGATCAAATGCGGTATCGCTGGCATACACCGAGCAAACGATACGTTAGCGTCAGAAAGAAGCCATGAGTAGAAGTAACAAGAAATTATTGGTTGTCGCCGCCCAGCCTGATGACGAGGTTCTAGGCTGCGGTGCCACCGTCAGGCTCAAAGTAAATAAGGGCTGGCGAGTAAGGCTCTTACTTATGACTGGTGGAGTGACAGGAAGACTTGTGGGCGATAATATAAAGCTGTCGGCGGTTGAAGAAGAACAGGCTAAATTGGCAGCACAGGTTAAGAAGGCGGCAAAAGTCATAGGCTTTGAGCACATCTCCATTTTTTTTGCTGGACAAAGGTGTAGATACTGGAAACATTATCGATCAGTTGAAAGGGTTGCATTCTCCGCGTTCATCCGATGCGACGCAGATTTACCACGAATCAATTGAACTGGGAGCGAAGATACTACGAATGTTTGTTCCGCACATGAACAAGGGTAGTGCACCTTCGATCGCTCAGGACATGTCAAAGCGTATTGTTTATAACAAAGTAGATTGGTCGCACTGGCCTGAAGATAAAGTGAAGCGTGCAAAGGTATACCCATATGACTGAAATGAAGCTTTCGCTTGAAATTTGTCAGCCAGTAGAGACGCATGCGCGTCTGGTTATGGAATGGCGTAACGATCCTCACACTTTGTCCATGTTCTATCATCACGAGCCTAAGGTGTGGGATCAGTTCTGGCCAGAATTTCGGGACGTATATTTCACTGCGCCAAATCTGCCCCCAATTTTAGTACGATGCGATTCTGAACCCGTTGCCTTCATGCGCTATCAGCAGGCATTGCACCCTCAGGGTGAGAAGGGGCGCACCGTCGACGTGTCGCTCAACGTTAAGCCAAGTGCACGTGGCCGCGGAATTGCCAGGGCTGCACTTCGGCTCGGTTCCGAATATTTAAGGAAGTCGGCGGGAGTTGACTGTGTTGTGGCCGAAGTCCGTTGTGAAAATAAAGCATCTTGCCGTGCATTCTCGGCTGCCGGTTATCGAAGGCTTGATGAGATCGAAAAAGTTGTCGCCGATACTGGCGAACGCTGTCGCATCGTTCGCTTCCTCCATGATCTCACGCCACGTTATTGGCGTACTGATGGAGTTAAAGTTATTGCCGAGGCTGGCTCTAACTGGCGGATGGGAACCGAAGCCCGCGATTACGCCATGGCTCAAGCATTAATTGACGTTGCGGTCAACGCTGGGGCTGATGCCGTGAAATTTCAAACCTACCGACCTGAGACGGTTTATGTAGAAAACGCAGGATCAAGCAATTACCTGTCAAAAGCTGGTATAAAAGACAGTATCCGAGATATTTTTGCAGATCTTGCCATGCCGTACGAGATGATTGAGGAGTTGGCAAACTACTGCGTTGACAAAGGTATCTCTTTCATGAGCACACCTTTTTCAACGGAGGATTTTGCTGCAATAGATCCCCATGTGCAAGCCCATAAGATAGCTTCCTACGAAATCAGCCATCCTCATTTGCTGCGTGTCGCTGGACAAAGCGGCAAGCCCCTTGTGTTATCGACCGGGGCCAGTACGGAGAGCGATATCGCCTGGGCAGTCGAAACATATCATAACGCTGGCGGAAGTGAACTTTGTCTTCTTCAGTGCACAGCCGCCTATCCTGCTCCCTTAAGTGAAATGAATTTGCGAACGATTCCCTGGCTAAAAGCGCGTTTTGGCGTTGCTTGCGGCTTGTCCGATCATAGCCGTGACCCATTGCTGGCACCATTAGCTGCAGTCGGCCTTGGTGCAACCGTGATTGAGAAGCACTTCACCCTCGACAATCGGCTTCCTGGTCCGGACCATAGTTTTGCAATTACAGCTGACGAGCTACGTATCATGGTTAGACACATCCGCGATGCTGAAAAATGCCTTGGTAGTGGCATCAAGGAGGTATTATCCAGCGAAGAAGAGCTGGGTGCCTATGCACGACGTGGCATCCAGGCAACCCTTCCTATTGCAGCTGGAGAGGTCTTGTACGAAGGTGGAAACATTGCTGTGTTGCGGCCTGGAAATCAAAGACTTGGCGTTCATCCTCGCTACTTGAATGATATTATAGGTAAGCATGCAACGCGTGATATTGCTCCTGGGGAAGGTCTCATGGATGGAGACTGGCTGGAATGATTGCGGTGTCCGGCAAAGGTCTCTTCATTGATTTAGATGGAACATTGGCAGACAGTCTGTCCGTGATGCGTACGGCATATGATGATTT
>CAWUIN010000205.1:0-2281 GCA_963922535.1 uncultured Hyphomicrobiaceae bacterium
GAAAACGAGCGTAAAAATAAACGGCGTAAAGGATCACAGATTTTGGGTACTGCGCACCCATGAAATTGATCCACTGACTGATCCACCCCAATGTTGGCCTCGCGGAAGCCGATCTAATAGACTGCAATCTAATAGACTGCAATTGCATACGTGGCAATGACAGCCAAATACTTTGCGATACTACCATCAGCCATACTCGCAAATGGCTCATGACACTCAGCTTACAAGACATCAGATTTGATAAAACCTGAAGCCGTGACAATTTGCCCACGCTGAGCCGCCTTGGAAGTATCTCCAAGCATAACGTTGGCTGGAGTTAACGTTGTTTATCCGACCTGAACTTATCGTTTAAACGTTTTTCCGGTTATTTTCTGTCTTCTGGCAGTGTTACCAAACTGTAATTCGAGGCGTTTGTCTGCTTTATGCGCTGCTTGCGGTGTGTTCCACGCTCTTAATTGTCATGTAAACGATAAGGTGTGCTGTTACATCCATTTAAGGGCTCTCATTAGAGTGGCCTTAGAAGTAGAGTTGGAGTGTTTGCTAGCGATATGCCAGCTCATACGATTCGTCCATTATCGCTAGAATTCAGTATCTCTTGGGGGGATTAAATTAATGTCAATGACCGCTACGGAACATAAAGGCAATTCAGCCTTATATGGCTTTGTGCAGTGGTTTTTAGTCGCTGGATTAGTGTATTTGCTACTTGTTGCCGTGTCAATGATCGGCTCTGGCTTCAAAGTAGCGGCAGGCGATCAGGCCAAGGAACTGTTCGCCTTTGCCAGCAATCCTGTGACCGCTGTGATTATCGGCACCGTTGCAACTGCACTTATTCAATCTTCGAGCACTGTTACATCCATCATCGTTGGCCTTGTGGCTGGCGGCCTGCCGGTCAGTATTGCCATCCCGATGATCATGGGCGCCAATATGGGTACGACGATCACCAACACCATCGTCAGCCTCGGCCATGTACGCCAGGGTGAAGAATTCCGTCGCGCTTTCGCCGCAGCCACAGTTCACGATTTCTTCAACCTGTTTAGCATCTTTATTTTCTTGCCGCTGGAAATTATGTTCGGCTTCCTGCAACGGATCGGCGAGTTTCTTGCCAACTTCATGGTTGGTGGCGAATCCCTGTCCGTGAAGGGGTTTAACTTCATCAAGCCGCTCGTAAAACCTCCTGTCAACGCCCTGAAAGATCTATTTCACGGTTTCGGCGCAACCGACCTGATCATGGGCATCGCCTTTATCGTCCTTGGCATCGTGCTCATTTTTATGGTTATTACCTATATCGGCAAGCTGCTGAAGCTACTCATGGTCGGCCAGGCCAAGGCAATTTTGCATGCTGCGGTTGGGCGCGGACCGATTTCGGGCATCTTCTCAGGCACGATCATTACGGTTCTTGTCCAGTCGTCATCGACCACGACCAGCCTGATCGTACCGCTTGCCGGCAGTGGTGTGTTCAGCCTGCGGCAGATCTATCCCTTCACCCTTGGCGCCAACATCGGCACTTGTATCACGGCGATCCTTGCTGCCACTGCGGTATCCGGGGCACACGCGATCTTTGCTTTGCAGGTTGCTCTTGTGCATTTCAGCTATAACGTAATTGGTGTGATCGTCATCTATGGCCTGCCTTACGTGAGAGAAATTCCAATATACGCGGCTGAAGGGTTGGCACACCTGGCTATGAAGAGCAAGCTCTACGTTGCAGCCTATATCGGTCTCGTGTTCTTCATCTTACCTATTGGCCTGATCAGTATCAGCCGGGCAATGGGCTGGTAAGCTACTGAAGCAGTTAAACGATTGGGAAAAGGAAATGAGCGAATTCAAAAACCACAGGCAAGCTCTCGAAGAAAGAATAAACGATCTTGAGGAGACCTTGTCGCAATTAAAAGTTCAACTCAAGGCCGAGACCGAACGTGAGCAGCACGAGGCCATCGACCGATTGGAGGAATATATCGGCGATCTCGACAACAAACACACCAATCTGCAGGAATTCTGGCAGGTGTTGCGGGGAGAAATCAAAGAGCTGTTCAGCGGCAGTTCTGCAAAGAGTGGGACAGACAAATGACGGTACGGATGCAGAACTGGCTTGCCGCCTTCGCATTTTCGGTTGCAGCGGCGGGATCTGCCATGGCAGGTGTTGAGGCTCCTGTTGAACTGGATAAGGTTCCAACGAAGATCATGGGAATCGCACAGGTTACTCTGTCAGGCTTGAAATTGACCAAAATCGATCGTCGAGTAGGCGCAATGGATTACTCCACCGCGCCTCTCACAGAACCGGACT
>CAWUIN010000206.1:0-2269 GCA_963922535.1 uncultured Hyphomicrobiaceae bacterium
GCCGGTGGCGGGGCGGGAAAAGTACTATCCGGTGATACGGAAACCCGAGACGCAGGCTGGAGAACGTTCGATCCCGGTCGCGTTCCCTCCGCCACTGACCTGAGCGAAATGGTTCTCCGTTTGCGGCAGCCCCCGAAATTTCCCATTGTTTTCAAGGGTTATAACCGCAAAGCTATTCACCTCCGTCAGCGACAGAACGCTGAAAATCGTTCTCTAAAGGCCGATATTCTCTGAACCTATTGCCTGTTACCATCAGACAAGCGCGCAATTGGCCCGAACGAATTCTTACACTACTCGTAAAAAGCGTATCATATCGACAGTACAGCGGAAACTTCTGGCTTGCATACCGCCTTAAGGAACGATTTTGTTCGCGGTTTGAAATAGATATTCAGCAAGCTGATCGGGATGTGGCGGCGCCCCGGCTTCGGGTTTGAACTTCTCTATCGTGGCCTGCCACATGTCGTCATTGACAATCAGACTGCCTCCCGTTGTCATCCAGAATTTATCGGGGCCGATGAGCCGCAGCGCCAGTCTGAAGCCGGCCGGGACGTTTGCCTCCAAACCACGGTCAACCACCCATATATCTTCTCCGCTGAACAAATCACGGAGCATTAATCCTGTAACATCATGCAGGCCGATGACTTCAAAGATCGAAAACAGCGAGTGTGACATGGCGGCAAACACGCGTCGTTCGTCGGTGCTGAGAGGTTCCGGCCATTGCTCCAGATCATGCGCGGCAGCACTCACACCGTCTTCGCCCAGCTGATAGAGAGCAAGATCAAGCGCCTCTACGATGTGTTCCAATTCAATACCTTGAAGCTCATCGGCATGGGCGACGAGACCGATGCGTTGCGCAATCTCGGACACGCTCGTATGCCAAAACTTGGCAGCCAGACGCGATTAATGGCTCTTATTGATTTCGCGATAGCGATCATAGTCTGAAAGCACTTGTTTGCGTGCCGCAATCTGCTCCGGCGTTTTATCTTTGTCGGCGTAGATATAGGGGATCATGCCGCGCTCATAGGCTTCCTCCTGCACATTGTGTGGCATTTGGTGGGCATCAACCATAAAGCCGTTATAGCCGATCATCCAAAACATGCCGCCGCTGCGTTCAATCACTTCAGGCAAAGCCCATTTAAAATCGAACTTCCTAATGTTGAGTGCGTCCCTGATCTGCTTAGATTTATTTTGCCCGGTGCTCGGTGCAATATTGAAATGCCCGCAAAGCTCAGCAGCCTTGATGTAAGGCTTACTATCCTTGTCGAACAGGAAATTATGCTGACCAAGCGCATAGAGGACGCCGCACGCCCAGGTGTTGGACTTGCCGGAATTGAGAGGATTGGGGCGTTTGCGGCTGAGCGCGGCAAGCGCCTGGCGGGCCAAATGAGCGTAGTGTTTATTCAGATGTTCAGCGCAGAACGCATCTGTCAGCACCGCCAACTTCTCATAGATTTCGCGTTGTGCTTTTGGAACACTGGGTGATTTGCCAACCTTTGTCATTGAACCCGCCATAAATGAGTGCTTAACATGGTTAAGTTAAGTCGATTCTCGACCGGCGGCACTCATTGGCATCAGTCATCCACAAAAGCAATGCCCTCGCGGGCAAGAAAATCGGCTGCGATCTTCTTAAAAGCGTTGTCCCGGAACCGATACCAGTCCTGTTCGATCTCCAGTTCGTAAATTTCATCCTTAAAACGACGGAAAGCACCCTTGCCGTTGATCGCTTTCAAAAGCGCTCGTCTGGCCTGCTCATCCTCGATCGTGCCGCAGTATCGCTCCATGATCCTGTATTCATTGATTTCGAACCTGTCCGGCAACGCGATATAATCACGGTCATCGATAACTTGCCTGGCTTGATCGACCATCTCCTCTGGCCAGCCGCGGAACGACGAACTGTCTCCGTCTCCGTCTCCGTCTCCGTCTTCATCCTCGTCTTCCGCCAAAGACATGGCTTCAGAAGTCAGGCCAACAAGCTCGCCGGTTTTGCGATGGATGTAGGCCACGTTATCATCGCCGATCGCATCCATCTCATCCACCACATCTTTCAGACGAACCGGTAATGCCATGCTGTGTGAAACCTCTTTCGCGCCTAAGCGAATTCAATGCTATGAGCATAATGATAATTTCGCCTGCAGTGGAAGTAAAGAAAGCAGTAAACCTTGCCCCGAAAAGATGAATTGGACGACGGCACGCTCAAGGCTTTGGCGGAGCAGGTCGTGGAAACCTATGCGGACTTTGATGAAAATTTAAGAAAGCGCCGTTTTCCAAC
>CAWUIN010000207.1:0-2253 GCA_963922535.1 uncultured Hyphomicrobiaceae bacterium
TTTCAATCAGGTGCAACTGGAACGTCTTTACATCATCGGCCGTAGCCGTATCCGGTGAGCTTACCTAAGGTATGCGGCAAACCTTTTGCAGGCGCTGACATGATAACGCTTGGTTCCTTCGGAGAGACTGCTTGCTGACATATCCGCAATCATCTGTTGGCGAAGCGGCGTCGTTGATGTAGAGTTCGGGGTGTCCATTGGCGGTTCCTTGTCTCGACGTGTTGAAGAGACACCCTCATGTTCAGATTGGAACTTCTTTATAATCTATTGTCAGATCAATAGTTTATGGGTAGATGCGCAACAAACTCCCGCCCTAGCGGGTTCGTTCTCTCAGAAATCTAAGCTTTTTTACAGTAAGGATGTCTCATTGCATCTTCTTGTCGATAGACACGTTGATTTAAATTCTGTGATTATCATTTAACGTTTTGAGGGTGCTCCCCATCTCGGGGGCTCCTAACCGCAAGCTTACTTTCACGATCAACGGCTCCAAACTCTTGATAGTTTGCGCGTGCAGTTTCGAGGCTTACTCTGTTAGCTCCGCCGGAAAAATTTGGATCAAGAAATTGCACTTCATCATCTTCCCATCCACATACGGGACACACCTCGTAAGTTCCTGGAGGCACATCATTAATCGTCAAGTTTCCACAACAAGGACAAGCATTCTTCATTGCTTGTTCCAATACTTGATGCCGGCACTTGGCCGGAACATTGTTCTTGGTGCTCCACTTGCGCTTCGAACAGGGGGCGCAACATAGAACGGAAAATATTGCACGCTAAGCTTGTTGCAGCCGCATTAATCTGATGTCTGCAACTCATCAATGGCAGTGAGCAAATCTTCTAATCCCACATGAATTCGATTGTTTTTAACGAAGCGCCTATCTACGTCAGATAGATCTCGCCGCTCCAGTGCAAATTCGCGAACCCAATTCCAATCGCGGCATTCAATTTCTACAGGTTGCCCAGCCAGCCAGATTGAGTGCCAGTGCCAGGCTTGCAACTCCTCCAACCAGGCTGTGCATAAAATCAATTTCATCCGGATCAAGATTTTTACCAGCCTCAATTCTTCGCGCATATTCTAAGTCTTTTCGGACTTTCTTCTGAAGCTCAAAAGAAGAACACTTCTTAGTGGCGTCGACGAGTAGTCGGAGGTCTTCGTCAATATCATTCTGGCTGCAATAAAGAAAACTCGCGCTCTCAACTAAGCAGGAAACGGCTTCGATAGCCCTATCAGCCTTGATTGCGTTATGAGCCCAATTTCGATTGTGCTGCAATAATCTTTCGATGTTAGAATCCATCAGGCAGAGTTATTCCTTTGTTGGTAAGATATTGTTTATCAACCGCCAGATGAGTGAAAATCTTTCCACCTGAACGCGACGCCGATGTAAACATGTACTTGGGGTCACTCCATAGAAGGGAAAAAATCGTACGCTAAGCACAATTACCGCAATTTCTCTTCAACATGCTTTTGGGCGCATACTACAGCGTCTCTCCATTCGCTTGCTTCAAGATCCCCATCAGAGATTATTATCTTGGTTTCATACGCTATTGCGTAAATCGACGAGTAACTCATGCTATTAAGTAAATCTTCTTCTGACGCATAGCTACCGTCCAGCATGCAGAAAACTGCCAAGCATCCACACGTCATAATTTGCGATAATCGCTCTCTTATTGCCAGAGTTATATCTTTCCATCCAATTCCTTGCCCAATAGGGATCCACTCCTCTATAAGAACGACTGGAAATTTAGACTCTTCAGAGTAGTCAAATACAAATAATTGTTCAGTATCTTCAAAAGACTTCAGCAGGTTGCGAGATGGGGCAACCACAAAAAATAGCAGCTGTATTTTCCCGTTTTGCAACCATGAGAGAGCATCAATTATATCTGACATATTGCTCACTTCCGACCTCTCATAATACTGAGCTGCTTAGCGTCTGGTATGAATGACGAAATTACCTGGCCTTGTTTGGGGCCACTTGTTGCAACTATGACTGCAACATTGTTACCATTGAATTGGCCAACGAATGCTCGGCCAGGCTGATTTCCAACATTCCATGGAACACTTAAAGTCGGACGGCTTAAGCAAACATTATCCGGTTGACTAACGAATCGCAAATATGATTCCGTTTCCCCATTGATTCGAAATCGGGGCGGAACACATGGCGGGTAAATCTTCGGTTAAGGCGAGCGATGCGCAACAACTGGAACTGCGTGAGCTTTCGAAATCGGATGATCGTGGCGAGGCGGATCGGGCGC
>CAWUIN010000208.1:0-2209 GCA_963922535.1 uncultured Hyphomicrobiaceae bacterium
CGCCGCGTATGCATAGTGGCGGCATGGCTGGGCTCCGTGCCGATGAGGTGCCGGCCATCCTGCAACGCGGCGAGATGGTGCTTTCGAAGGCGCAGCTCGCAGCGATGGGCAGTGCGCGTGAGGCCAGTCCCCCCGTCAATGTGGTGATGAACATCTCGACGCCGGATGCAAATAGCTTCCGTTATGCCCAGGGCCAGATCGCCGCCGATGCCGCTCGCGCCATGGAACGGGCGCGGCGCAATCTTTGATGGATGAGCCGCAATGAGCGGGTTTCATGAGGTTCAGTTCCCACCGGATATCTCCTACGGCGCTTCTGGCGGGCCTGGCTATTTGACCACGGTCGTGACCACGGTATCCGGGCACGAGCGCCGCAACGCCAACTGGGCAGCCGCGCGCGGCAAATGGAATGTCGCCCATGGCCTGAAAAAGCGCGAGCAGGTGGCGGCCCTCATTGCGTTTTTTCGAGCGCGGCGGGGCCGGGCCTATGGTTTTCGGTTTAAGGACTGGACGGACTACCAAGCGCTGGCCCAGCCGCTGGGAAAAGGCGATGGCACCATCAAGGAGTTCCAGCTTGTGAAGGTCTATAACAGCGGCGGAGAAGTTGAGAGCCGGATCATCACCAAGCCGGTCGAGGGTACTGTGAAGATTTACCGAGATGGCGTCGAAGCCATGTCAGGCTGGAGGCTGGACACAACGACAGGCCTTATCACGTTCACCTCCGCGCCCGCATCCGGCGTGCAGGTGACAGCAGACTTTGAGTTCGATGTGCCGGTGCGCTTTGACAGCGATCAGATGGATATCACCATTGAGACCTATCAGCTCGGCAGCTGGGGACAGATCCCGGTGTTGGAGATAAGGATTTGAGTACCTGAGCCATGGATGTTTTCTATGTGTTCTGCTTCGCACTCAAAAGCCGTTTACGCTCTGCATTGAGACGTTTGGCAATACGGCTAAGTTCGGAAGTGATCGCTACTTCATCAATCTTATCTGGATCATAATCTTGTAAAAACTCATTGGCATCGTCACGGTCTGGATGATTTGGATCTAGCCTGGCTTCGAGCATGTTGTAAAAACCGGGAATGCCACCGCTATCCTCGGGTGGGCCCGCACGTTTGCCACCCAAATATCGCGGATAGTCAAGCTCTGGATCGCCTTGACGGATATCACTGATAACGATGCGTATCCGCCAGTTGTCACCATAATCATAGACATAGGTCAGGACGGTCTTTTTGCGCTCGCAGATGTCACGCAATCGTACCTTTGCTGGATCGCGCCACGGCGTATCGTTCCAATCATCCTCCGTAAGCAGAGAATAGCGACACGTTTTGTCGCTAAACTCCCAGAGATGATCGTCAGACCAGCCCATGAGACTTTGAATAACGTCATGCAGCATCATCAACGTCATTAAGGTTGGCGCCTCGATTTCGCGCCAGATCAGAGGCTCGCTCTCCTCCAATTCCATGCGGATCGTTGCAATCTCGTTGAAACTTTCAAAAGCGGATTTGGGATTGGATTGAGAGGGCATGATTGCGATGGTCCCGTCATGACGGCAGAATGCACTGGTCTTGGTATCAAATGTGTCTGCGTTTCTTTGCGATTCTGTTAATCATATTTCTGACCGTCGATCAGAAAAAGTCAAGCCGACGTTGCTATCCGTTATTTTGAGATTGTGGTGCCAGAGTTGCAGCCAGGCATGTCGCCGACGATCAAGCGGCTTGCCAAACCAGAAATTTGCTCATGAAATCAACTTCAACAGCCCTTGGGGCACACCTTGCCGGGCCGGTGACAACGCTGGCTACCTGCTGGCGCATCACGCGTGTGAATGACACAGAGTTTTTCTTCACGGATCACGACCAGGATCTACCGTTTGAGGGCAACGTCTACAAGGCCAGTTCCGGCTATTCACGCACCGCCATCGCCAATGATGCGAGCCTCAGCGTTGACAATCTCGATGTGGAAGGCGTCTTTGACAGCTCTGCCATCACTGAAGAGGAGCTGCGCGCGGGGCTCTTCGATCAGGCAGAAGTGCGGATCTTTCTGGTCAACTGGGCAGATCTTGCAATGGGTGCGCTTAGGATGCGCCGCGGCTGGTTCGGCGAGGTGGTCCTGACCGAGCAGGGCGTATTCCGCACCGAACTGCGCGGCATGACGCAAGCGCTGCAGCAGCGCATTGGTGAACTGTACAGCCCCGAATGCCGGGCCGATCTTG
>CAWUIN010000209.1:0-2209 GCA_963922535.1 uncultured Hyphomicrobiaceae bacterium
CGGATATCCCTGGATTATGGAGTGTGTCAGTTAATATATGGATTGGTATTATTGTATATTTTCGGCGGATTTTAAAGCTTGATGATGCATCAAGATATTTTCCCGACTTGAAGCTAATCAACGGAAAAGTGCATCAGGTTTCTGATAGGACAACTAAAAACCTGGAAGATCCTCACACAGATGGCCTCCTTCGTCATTTTATGAACTATCTCAATCCGAGTGCATCCACGATTGATGATGAAGAGGTTGTAAATGTTGCGAGGCTAATTTTCTGGTCGCAGGAAAATCCGCAACTTTACGATATGCAGGTTAAGTTGGCTGTAGATATTGCGAAGTCTAAATTGAAAAGGGCCATCCAAAAAGGGGTCCATCTGCAAGGTCGGCCGGTTTGGCATGCCATTTGGGTTAGCGATAACCTTCATCAAGGCCGTGCCAAGTATACACAGTTGAAAAGCGCTCTTAATTCAGCAAACGTTGATCGTGCTATGTCAACCGTTGGTATCTCTGAAAAATATCCAAACCGCATTAAGGTTGTTCGGGCATCAATCAAAAGGCTCGAAGATCGCAGAGTTTTCGATAGTATAAGTTTTGGTGATGGCGAATTTGATATATAAGCTGTACTCACCTCAAAACGGAAACATCCCCGGCTTTTTAGCCGGGGGGCATTCGCTATTTATGGAGTACGGCAATCACGCGTCTGTTGTTCCCACGTAGGGAACAGTAACACTCGCCCATGACGGCGTAAATCCGTGTAATTTAGTGCTGGGTGGTTATTATTATTTTTGTTACTTTTGCAGGCCGGAAGATTTATCATTTTCCCATCACTTCCGCAGGGAAGCCAATTTTGGCCTACACACGCGCCACTCAGTGTTCTATTAACATTGGGGAACCATTCTTCTACCCAGTAAAAATTAACGGAGCTAACATTTGCCCCGACGTATCAGCCCAGCTAATATGCCTAAGCAGAAAATTAGCAGGGCGGATGGCTGATTGCATGCGTGGCATGCCGGGCAGCGGTATTTGTGGTGGCCGCTGAAGGTGAATGAAATTTTCTGTTGCCAATCCGATCAGGTTTGCCGCCGCTCCGACGTTCTTGAGGCTCCAATACGCAGGCAGATCGATATCCTGGCCATGATAATGGTTGCGATTGCGCGAATACCGCACACCGGAATAGCCGAGCTGCAGGGCGACTAGCATCGAGAGGATGAGCGCATTAATGCATTGCGCCAGCGCCTTTTCACTTGGATGAGCAATGCCAAAGGCTTCGCCAACATACCGCCCGTTTGGTGATTGCAATTCCGGCCTGACCAACATGTCAGGTCCGTCAGGAAGACAGTCGTCCACGTCACAGATGCCTCAGGCTTGCGGAGCTGAGGCATCTGTCGGGCTATATCATCGCAGCCAGACCGCCGGGACCGCAACGCCGCCAGGAGGACGGCGTTTCCGGCCCGTAAAATCCACATTCGTCAGCGAGGCATCTGTACAGGAATTCGAAAAAAGCTTTGGCACCGTACGGGATGCCGGTTTGATATTGCACCTCAGGCTTTAATTGTCGACGTTTTGTAACGCGTCGGACAGTTCAAATCGTGCCACCTCCTGGAACACTGGCCCCATCAATTCCGTTAATTCATTTGGCATCAGCGGGTCCGGGTATTGCGGACCATTTTGTTCGAGCTTTTGCTGTCGATCCATATCTTTGAGCATCAATCTCAGTATAAGAACAGCGTCACTGACAGATACCTGGAAATTCGCTTCGCGTTCCAACTTTACCAGATATTTGACGTGGCCAAGCAGGTCACTGGCTTTAGCGCGTGCTGGTTTGCTGTCAATATGATTACTGTAGCTAAACCGTACCGGAGCGTTATTGACCTGCTCATAAAGCAGGTGCAATGCATGTGGAATGAGCGTCGAGAGGCAGGTATCGTTGCGCCTGGCGTTGCGGTCCGTTGCGCCCTCATAAGCCTGCAACAGGGCTTCCAGCAGCACTCCACGTATCACATTGCTTCGAGCGCCGCGCCTCACAAAAAGCGGGGCCATGCCGCTATAATTCACAGAGTGGCTTGAAACCGCAAACCCGCATCGGATGAGCTGGCGCTGCTGTTCGGGTGCCATGGCTTCCGGGGTAAAGCTCGACGCGGTCAATTCCTGCACCGGCTCTTGTATTTCATTTCTTTGGATCTGATCCAGAATAGCAGAATTCAGGCCGATG
>CAWUIN010000210.1:0-2200 GCA_963922535.1 uncultured Hyphomicrobiaceae bacterium
CGCGTCTATGATCTTCCATCCAAGCGGCATGCTCAGCGTATGCATGCAAATACTTAGGGCTAACGTGGTGGTGCTGACCTTCAACCATTTTACGTAGTCTGGCGAAATAGCTTTCGGCTTGGTTCGTGCAAGCGCCGTCTTTTGAATACGCTTCCTTGTGATTAATGCGGCGTGCTTGATAGCGTGCATGGAGATGATCCCAATGCGCTGCTTCATCAGCGTGAATGATCGTGTTCGGCTTGACTACACGCTTCACAATGCTGACGCCTTCGGCCTCGTGGCGCACAACGAACGGCAGCGTCCGGCCTTTACGCTGGCGGATCGCGATCACGACGCGACGCTTGCCGGTTTGGTGTTCCGCCTTGCGGCGATCAACACGGTTTTCAGCGTGGTTAGCAGGGCGAATGTGGCCACCAAAATGAGCGCCGTCAACTTCAGAAACGGTATCAACGGTTGCGTCTTCTGTCTCAGCTGCCATTGCTTCACGAAGCTTATGCACCAGTACCCATGCTGTTTTGTGCTGCACGTCGATGTCGCGTGCAAGCTGCAACGCAGAAACGCCTTTAGCACCGTTCACAACAATACAAATCGCTGCAAGAAGATCGACATAATCAAGCTTGCGCGATGCGAAGATGGTCCCGCTCGTTGGTGAAAACTGATGATAGCATGCCTTGCATTTAAACTTGCGGCGCGTCTTGATGTTATAGCTTTCGCAGCATCCGCATTTTGGGCATACAGGCTTGCCGTCTGTTTCTGGCCAGCGAAGCTTGCAGAACAAATCGAAAGCTTTCTCCTCACCGGCCTTGTAAATAGCATTGAGTGAGAGTGTGCGGGCTGCTGCGGTTAATAAAAAGTGTGCTGACATGATACTATACTCGTTACCTATGTAATAAATATAGTTCATTTGCGCGCTGTAGACAAGAGAAAAAGCATCTTTTATATTACATTTGCAATATAGGGGATACATATGCCGGAACGAACAGACTGGGAAGCCCGCGTGGCAAACATGCTCAAAGCAGAATTAAAACGAAAAGGCATGACCTATGCGCAGCTTGTTGACGCTCTTGCAGAAATCGGGGTTGACGAAAAGGAAGTTAACGTAAGAAACAAGCTGGCAAGAGGTAAGTTTTCAGCGGCGTTTATGGTGCAATGTCTAATAGCGATTGGTACGCAGTCATTGCGTTTGTCGGAATAATTATTTTCTGCTTAGCATCAGCAGCCTTAGTTTCTGACTGGAACTCAAGCCGTGGAATTTTCCATTATCACAATGCCCAGCAAAACACTTATAACACCCATAATGAATATTGCGGGGTTTCTTCTGAAGCCAGAAATCCCAGCGCACAGGCCGCCAATGGTGATAAGCAAAAAAGATATGATTTGTGCCAACAATGGAGAATGGCTAAATCCGCAGAGGAAGCTGCTTATTCCGCCGGACAACAAGCAATTATTGGTTGGATTAGTGTAGTCTTTTTGTTTTTCACTGTGGTATTTGCTGGTCTCGCCGCTCATTGGGCTCAAAAAGCTGCCGTTGCTGGCGACAAGATGAATAAAATTTCTAGAGATTCGTTTGAAAAACAGCTGAGAGCATACGTTACCATTAAAGAGGCGAGTGCTATCTTCCATCAGAATACCAATGGTAAATATGAGATTATTGCTAATGTTGTTTTTTTCAATTGTGGCCAGACACCTGCATATGATGTTGCGATAGAAGTTCATATGGATGTACCGGAGCGCGGTGTAATTCCTGAATTTGTAGTTCCTAAAATGGATGCACGGCGCAACTCTAAAATCATCCTTGGACCGCAGGTAGTATCCCCAGTTTCGGATCAGTGCGTAGTCGATTTTGAACCCAGTTCCGAGATTGGCCCTGGCAAACGAACTATTTTTGTTTGGGGGCGTTGCACCTATAGGGATATCTACGGAAAAGAACCTAGATGCTTTGAGTTCGAATTGGCATCTGAGAGGTTGCTCAGGCAGACAAGTGACGCCTCCCCAAACACTCAAGTCCTTTGGGAGTTGAACGCTTACGGCAGTAACAGAGCTAATTGATATAGCGAAGTAAGCTAATAATACAAACACTTGATCAATCCCTTTGGGTTGAGATTGAAAGCGTATTTATATTGGTGCGTTTGCTACATAATTCCGTGTAACTCCACTTTCCATAACCTGACGCGGGCGCCGTTTGAGCCCCCGCAATCCG
>CAWUIN010000211.1:0-2199 GCA_963922535.1 uncultured Hyphomicrobiaceae bacterium
AAGAGGCTGCACAGGGGTTTGCTGCGATTGGTTCAGAGCCGCGTCTTGATGTGCTTATGGTTCTTGTGCGTGCCGGCCCGAAAGGGCTTGCGGTTGGCGAGATCCAGCAGCGCATCGGTATCCCGGCATCGACACTGTCTCATCATTTGCGGTTTCTGGCAGCTGCAAACCTGATCGAACAGACCAGGGAGGGCCGCACGATTAAAAACCGTGCTGCCTTTGAGCATATCGAAAATCTGGCCAACTTTCTGCTGCTGGAATGCTGCAGCGAGGAAGGGAGAGACAATCATGACTGAACTTGTCGAAAAAATCCGGCATTATAACATGCCGAAAATAGATGGTGCCTGGCTTGCCGTTCTGCTTTTGTTGGCAGGACTTGCTGTCTTCGATTTTCAGCAATTGCCCGAAACCCTGCGTTTTGCGGCTGCTGCGCTGGCGAATACCGCGCCTTATATCCTTTTTGCTGTTCTTGCCGTTGCTTACCTGAAAGCAACAGGTGCTGAAACAATTGTCGCGAAGGCTTTTGAAGGCCGGCAGGTTCGTATGATCGTGCTGGCCGCTGCGATGGGCGGCCTGTCGCCGTTTTGTTCGTGTGAAGTGATCCCGTTTATTGCCGGTCTGCTGGCTCTGGGAACACCGTTGGCGCCTGTCATGGCATTCTGGCTTGCCTCACCGCTCATGGACCCGCCCGCCTTCCTCATTACGGCCGGCTCACTTGGTTGGGATTTTGCTATCGCCAAAATGATAATTGCCGTCAGTATGGGCCTTTTCGGTGGTTTTGTGATGTTGTCGCTGACCCGCACGGGTATGTTTGCAGACAGTCTGAAGCAACGCGCGTCCGGTGGCTGCGGCTGTGGCGCCTCGCCATTTAAAGGCAAGCCAAACTGGACATTTTGGAATGAAGAAAAGCGTCGTGAAACCTTCCGCACTGAAGCTATTGCGAACGGGCGGTTTCTGCTCAAGTGGCTGACCCTGGCCTACGTGCTGGAAGCGATGATGATCGCCTACATTCCAGCTGAGGCAATCGCCGGTGTGCTCGGCGGCGACGGTATCCTGCCGATCGTCCTTGCCGCGCTGGT
This sequence comes from uncultured Hyphomicrobiaceae bacterium, assembly GCA_963922535.1. GTDB lineage: Bacteria > Pseudomonadota > Alphaproteobacteria > Rhizobiales > Hyphomicrobiaceae > Tectiglobus. The sequence goes on from CAWUIN010000211.1 coordinate 1,080, forward strand.
CGGTGCACCGGCCTACCTCAACTCCTATGCTGCACCTCCGCTGGTTGCCGGTCTGATGCAGCAGGGCATGAGTGCAGGAGCGGCAATGGCTTTCGTGGTTGCTGGCGGCGTTAGCTCAATCCCGGCGATGACAGCGGTTTTTGCTCTGGTCAAGCGTGAGGTCTTTGCTGCCTATATTGCATTGGGTTTCATTGGAGCCGTACTCGCCGGCATAACCTACGGAACATATGTAGCGCTGGTGTGATCATACTGTAATTTATCATTCAGTCTTCGCGAATTGCCTCCGGCGCGGCTCATTTAACTGCGCCGGACTTACTGTTTGACGCATGGAGACAGGTGCAGGTGGGGCATTTACCAGTTTCTCCGCTTCATCGTTACGCCCCTGCAGACGCAGCACAATAGCCAGGTTCTGCTTGACCTTGGGATCAACGACCGGCATGCGGCCTGCTTGGCGCAATAAGGCTTCTGCACCTTTTAGATCGCCGGTTGCTGCTTTTGCCATTGCCAGGTTATTCATGACGGACGGGTTGCCCGGTGCTAACTTCAAAGCACGTTCGAATTGTTCATTTGCCTGCTTGTATTTGCCAAGTTGTGCATAGGCTGTGCCACGTGCTGATACGGTGCGCCAATCCGGCTGGCTTGGGTCATCTGCCCGAGCTAGAATTTTAGCGGCAGCGGCGGCCTGACCGTTGGCCAGGGCGGCGCGCCCGTAGGCTGAAAGAAATTCCGGCTCCTCTTCATGGTGAACGGATGCGGCGCGCAGGACTGCCAGGGCGCGTTTCTGATTGCCGGTTTTTCTAAGCGCAGCAGCATAATTCAAGGCATTTTGCTTATCTTTAGGATCAGCAGCATAAGCGCTGCTATAATGTGCAACGTCCTGTGTTGGATCCATATTGGCGGCAGCAGTAGAGGGTTTGTTTTCGCCAAGCAGTCCAAAATTAAATATATTGGATTTTTCGTTTTGAGCGCATGCGCTTATGGTGAACGCAGAGCAGAAGACAAGCGCGAGGCGTGACAGTCGTCTTGTTCCAACCCATGTGTAAGACATTCTGTCGATCATGTGTGTCTCTCCGTGACAGCAAAATAAGAATCAGTTGCTGTTAGTTTCCAGGACAGGGAT
>CAWUIN010000212.1:0-2156 GCA_963922535.1 uncultured Hyphomicrobiaceae bacterium
CCTACAAGGAGCAAATCGTCGGCCATATCTCGCGTGACAGCACGGCCATCGAGGCGCGCGAAAAACCAGTAAAAAAGCCCAAGATAGATGAGCCCAAGCGCAAATGCGCAGTTTGATTTTGACGAGATTGAGCGCCAATCGATCATGCAGGGCTATAACGATATTCTACCGTTTTCTGAAACTTTTCTGGTGGTTATTGACGGCATTGAATATGTAGCACTCGACCAGTATTGCCTCAAGTCTGGATGCGGTTGCACCAAAGTTCATTTCAATCTACTTGAGACCGCTCAAGAAGCTGGCCCACTCGAAACCACCTTCTCAGCCGACGTCAATTACGATACAAGAACATGGCAAGCCAGTTCTGACGGCAAGCCGCCGCTCTGCGATGTCGTTGCATTCGGGCACCTCATGGAAACTACAATCCCAGATTTTTATGAGAAGCTGAAAGCACGACACAATAAGCTTGCAGCCATCTACGCCCATGCTCGCAAACGCGCGCGGCCAGCGGTATCGGAAAGTACTGCGCAAAAATCTGTCGGCCGTAACGATCCATGTCCATGCGGTTCCGGCAAAAAGTTCAAAAAGTGCTGTTTAGGCAAGGATGTCAGCGGCCTTGCTCGTAAAGCCCCCGTTAGGCCATTGTTTATCTCACGATAAGCCGAAAGTACCAGAGTGTATGGCAGGGAAAAGTTTAAGGGGCCGAATTGTCCACCTCTGACAGAATTGGTGTAACCACTGGCTAAAACCGTCGGGCGCGTCTGCATTTTGATCGCGCTATATATGCAACGACATTCTCATGGGCTTGGTCGATTTCTTTGCTAGCCTCCGCCGGGGTTTTAGGTCGGTCCGAACAGCTTGCGCTTTGTTTCCGAGAAATGTATAAATTTTCAAAAATCTTGGAAACATGGCACATGGTCGAGCTTACCAACGAACAAACACGGCAGCTGATAGACGTTTGCCACATATTTAAAGCACACCGGGCCGCACGCAAGCTTGCTCGCGGCTCTTATCGTTGGAAGCAAGCACGTGGGCACGAATATCTGACAGTAACGCGTCAGGGCAAAGAGCGATCGCTGGGGCGCAGATCTCCAGAGACGGAAGCTTTGTTCGAGCGTCATCAGCGTGAGCGCGAGACGTTCCGCTCGACCAGGGACCGCTTGAAAGAGATGGCGCGCGTCAACAAAGCGTTACGGCTCAATCGTGTTCCTCTGATGACTGTGAAGATCTTACGCGCTCTCGATGAAGCAGAATTACTAGGCAACAGCCTGTTCGTCATCGGCACCAATGCCATGTACGCCTACGAGGCAAAGGCTGGTGTGCTTTTTGAAAGCGGTGTACTTGCCACGCAGGATTTCGACCTGCTGTGGGATGCAAAAAAACGCATCCGCCTGGCGGCATCAAAGGTATCACCCGAAGGGCTGCTTGGCGTGTTGAAGCAGGCGGACAAATCGTTCTCGACGGCAGATGACTATGGCATGCGGGCGCAGAATCGCGATGGCTATTTTGTCGATCTGTTCTGCCCTGATGTGCAGCCGCCGCCAGAGCCTATAGCGCCGGAGGATCTTGAGCCAATACCAGATCCTGCAAACGATTGGCTTGTGGCAGCGCAGAAGATCGATGAAACCGTAATTGGCGAAGATGGCCTACCTGTACGAATTGTTTGCGTGGACCCTCGAATTTTTGCTTTGCACAAGGCATGGCTGTCCAAGCAGGAAAGCCGCCAGCCGCGTAGCAGACCGCGGGATATAGCGCAGGCGAAGCTGGCTGCAGCTGCAGCAAGGGATTATCTTGGCCTCAAAATGGACCAGCGGCTATTACGCCATCTCCCGCAGCCACTGCAGGACGCCGAAGCGTTGCTCGCAGCCGTTTGAGCAGCCGTTTGACATGAAAACGTTTTAGTCATCGTTTGGCTGCCCGGTCAAAATCACAATGATAACGGCTTAACCCTGCTCTATTCTCTAGCCTGACAGAACAGCGCAGGGGGCCTCTATGTCACGCATATTCTTGAGCCATTCGTCAAAGAACAACGCTGAGTGAGCCAGAGAGTTCTCAGTTCCGTGATGCCCTTGCCGAAGCATCGCGCAAAATCATCTCGGCTGTCAATGTGCTTGAAGCTGGTATCGTGATCACCGCACGCCATGGCTCTGATGGTGCCG
>CAWUIN010000213.1:0-2134 GCA_963922535.1 uncultured Hyphomicrobiaceae bacterium
TCTGGAATAAACGGATAAGAAAGCGCACGTCGGACTGCGTCTTGCATCAAAGCAGCCAAAATCAAACCCGCCTTGTTTCCTAATGGTGTTCCTTCAATGCTTACGTGATCCAAGCTGCTGCATGCAGCATCAACATCGAAAATAGTGGCACCGTCCGGTCCTGGACGTGTGCCAGCCTTTAAAACTATTTCAAGAGCATCTATCATCACGAGAATACGTTCAGATGTATTCAGTGAACCCATGATTGCGGCTATATCATCCTGACCCTTCATCAGTACTTATTTCTGTTTAGGTTCTACAGGGTTTTCTTCATATGCCGGTAAAATACTCTCGCTTGATGTGTTCATAGCCGCTCTTCTTGGCCTTGAAAGTGGTCGCGCACTTTCAACAACTTGAACTTTACAAAGTAAATTCAAGAGATCATTTACACCTCGTAGGATGACTAATTGCGCTGCAATTTGATTGGCACTTCCACGAAGCTGCAAATTACCGTTATCAGCATCAATCGCCTCCAAAGCTCTCTCTGGATCGAAATTCTCGCCATCTACTTTTCCAGCCTTCAGGAACTTTTCTACAATATAGGTGATTGTTCTTGCACGGTCTTCTGGTCTCAATGTACCGAGAGCCTCTGTGTCTTCCGGCAGGGCGGACCTTTCTCCACTACGAACTAAATATCTATTTCCCATTATATTACTCCATTAAAATATACTTAAAAATAAAACTGGCAAAAACCAATTATGTAGATGCGTTAAATATAAAAAACGCATATGTCAACAAATTTAATTTTATATAATTATCAAGGCTATAAATATATTTATTTAATATAATAAGAACATACAAAACGAGTACACGGGAAACTTACATCAAGCGCTCAATCATCTTTATCTTCTATATCCCGGTTGATTTTATCTTTTTTTCGCTTCGCTGCATTAAGACCGACTTCGCGCGGCTCTGCTGGATTACCTTTGTTTGCACGTGCCTCTCGTATCTTTGGCAAGATTGTTAAGTCAGCACGAAGCATTCGCAGCAACGTCACCGCCGCCACGTTCTTAATTGGCCGTCCTTCATACAGCCATTTGCTGATACCGCTCGGAGTCATGCCAACAATTTCGGCGGTCTCCTCATAGGTCAAGCCTAAATCGGCCATTACCCCGCGAAGCTCACCTGAATCCATTGGCGTGAAATCAGTTAAATGCAATTTCATGCCCTCTTTTCTACGCGCCTATGCTTTCGTAGGCAATAAAGATACACCTGCAAGGGATATGCAATAATGATACTGACAGAATTTATGAAAAGTAATATAGATTATCCCGCAGGGGCAAAACAATGCCCCTACAAGGTGTAAATTGTATCTTTTTTGCCGCGCCACAATCCTGCGCGGCAGATTGCCCTATGTGGGAAACTATCAAACAAGTAAATTTGTGGAATGAGAGTAATGAAAAAATCACACTTCACAACCAATGACCATGAGATTATCAAAAGCATCTCAGGCCCTGTGAAAGCTTTACGATGGAACACTCAAGAAGGAGCGTTTGGCCTCCAATACGCAACCGACGCCGTTGTGTTTGATCAAGACGGTCAGTTTATCCGTATGGAAACGATGTGGCTCAACGTGCCAATCGTCGATAATGCGCCAACAGGTGAACCGTGTAATGATCAGCACATCAATGAAATCGTCAGCGAGGTCAAAAAAACCTCTTCCGAGGACTGATTTTACCCTGTGTAACCGATCATTTTATTGATTTATCCCGACGGCATGATCGTCACGCGTTCAAAAACGCAGGGTGTTTTGAAGCTGATACAACTTAAAGCGAACGCAAAACATGCCCCTTGCGTGAACAAATTCCACCATACAAAAACTGTGGCTCGCCAGTCAGGCAGGCTCCACGCCTTACAAATTATATCCCAATAATGCGCAATATCCCGCGCCACCAAACAGAGGATACCATAGATAATAAACCAGGCGCTTTGCCCCGTCGCACCGGCTGCCGTCACAATACCGAATATCGCCAGCACCAGCCAATCTTGAGGCAGGGCGGTTTTTGAGCCTTCAGACATCGCGTAATTCCATCGTTTCAATATGGACAATCGGATATTGGCCATCAGGGCCAAACCACTTTTGGCACATAGAAAC
>CAWUIN010000214.1:0-1941 GCA_963922535.1 uncultured Hyphomicrobiaceae bacterium
AGAGACTGTGAAAGAAATCCCCACATCGTCGTGATTCTCAGCTATGATTCCGCCCATGATGAAACGACGCTATAAGACGGGCACGGCCCGCGACCAGATCAGCCTGTTGCCGCCGCGCATCGAGGATTATGTCTCAGAGAATGCGCCGGTCAGGGCGATTGATGCTTACGTTGACATACTCGATCTTAAAGCCCTCGGCTTTTGCTATTCCGACGGCGGTCACGCCAGGGGCAACGGCCAGCCGCCCTATCATCCGGGCGACCACCTCAAACTCTACCTTTACGGCTATCTCAACAAGGTGCGCTCCTCGCGCTGCTTAGAATGCGAAGCAGGGCGCAATCTTGAAGTCATCTGGTTACTGCGCGGCCTGACGCCGAACTACAAGACCATCGCCAATTTCCGCAAGGACAATGCCGAGGCACTGAAGGCGGTCAACAAGAATTTCATCGCGCTCTGTAAGGACCTCAATCTGTTCGGCGGTACCAAGGTCGGCATCGATGGCAGCTTCTTTCATGGCAACGCCTCCAAGGCCAGCATTCACACCAAAGAGAAACTCGACAAGCAGCTGAGCGAATTGGACGCCAAAATCGAAGCGTATCAAAAGCAGCTTGATGATAACGACGCCAGCGAGGCAAATGGCGACGACGCGCCGGCGCCCGAAGTTCCCGAACTTGCCGAAAAACTTGACAAGCTTAAAGAACTGCAAAGCGAGAAGCAGGCTCTCAAGGACAAGCTCGAAGCCAGCGGCGGGAACCAGATTTCGACGACCGATGAAGACGCCCGCCTATTGAACAAAGGCAACGGCACACTCGCCGGTTACAACGTACAAATCGCCGTTGACGACAAGCACAAGCTGATCGTCGCCAGCGATGTCACCAATGACGGCAACGACAAGCACCAGCTTCACCGCATGGCGGCGATGGCAAAGCAAGAGCTCGAAGTCGAAGAGCTTGAAGCGCTGGCCGATGCAGGCTTTCATGAAGCAGAAAACCTCGCCGCATGCGAGCAGGACAATATCACCACCTACGTGCCGGAGCCCAACGCATCGGCGAAGACCGAGAGCCAGGGCCGCTTCACCCGCGATGCCTTCCGTTATGATCCGGATCGCAACGTCTATGTCTGTCCCAACGCGCAAGACCTTACGCAGCGCGGCCAGCCGACGAAACACAAAGGCAAAATGCGCACCCGCTATGCGAGCAGCGCAGAGCAATGCAAAACCTGTCCTTTGCGGGAAAAGTGTCTGGCTGAAAAGACAAAAGTCCGCCAGATTTATCGTTCCGAACACGAAGAGGTCGTCGAGCGTCAGCGTGCCCGCATGAAAGAGGCGGGCGGCCAGAAAATGCGTGAGCGTTCCGGCCTCGCCGAGCATCCCTTTGGCACCTTAAAGCACCGTGCCGGCTGGAGCCACTTCCTCGTCCGCGGCTTTGAGAAGGTCGGCGGCGAATGGGCGCTGATGGCGACCTGTTACAACTTCGCCCGGGTCTTAAACATCATCGGCCTGGAGGCTTTCAAAGAATATTGCCTTGAGCGCCAGAAAAGCCTGCAGAACCGACAAAATCGCGCCGCTGAGCAAAATTCTACGCGCATTTGGGGCCAATATATCCCTATTCCAATGCCACCAGCCTTCAGAGCGCAGATTTTCGCCCATTCCAGCATATCCGGCTCTTCTTGCTAATAATCGCTGCACGGCAACGTCGCTGCGGCTAAAATAGAATTTCTTTCATGGCCTCGAAGAACGGGATCGCTACGAGGCCGAAATAGGCTTTTCAAGCAAGGTATCCGCATTAAATCCCATCTTTAGCGCATCATTGAATTACACCGAAGTCCGCTATGGCGGATGTCATTTCCGTTTTGGCCCGATCCAGTCGCAAGTTGTTCGTGCGCTGCATGAAGCGGCACGTCGTGGTGAGCCATGGCAAGTTGGCAAATCACTCCTATCAG
>CAWUIN010000215.1:0-1938 GCA_963922535.1 uncultured Hyphomicrobiaceae bacterium
ATTTCAAATCTATCAAAAGTGTACGCAAACGGATTTCAAGCTATCAAGTCTGTCAATCTTGACATCGAACGCAGTGAAATTTTTGCTTTGCTTGGCCCAAACGGCGCAGGCAAGACAACGCTCATCAGTATTATTTGTGGCATTATAAATCCCTCCAGCGGTACGGTGACCGTCGATGGTTATGATATTATTCATAAATATCGCGACGCGCGATCGCGGATCGGTCTGGTGCCGCAGGAACTCACGACGGATGCGTTTGAAACGGTTTGGGCAACCGTATCATTCAGCCGCGGACTATTCGGCAAACCTCCGTCGCCAGAGCATATTGAAAAGATTTTGCGGGCACTAAGCCTGTGGAATAAGAAAGATACCCAGCTCATGCTGCTGTCAGGCGGAATGAAAAGGCGTGTTCTCATTGCCAAGGCGTTGAGCCACGAGCCGGATATTCTGTTTCTGGATGAGCCGACCGCCGGCGTAGATGTCGAATTGCGCCGTGACATGTGGCAGGTGGTGCGTGATCTGCAGGCCAGCGGTGTCACAATCATTTTGACGACGCATTACATCGAGGAAGCCGAAGAAATGGCAGATCGTATCGGTGTTATCAGTGGTGGTGAATTAATTCTGGTCGAACAGACAAGCGAACTGATGCGCAAACTCGGCAAAAAGCAGTTGACGCTTGAGTTGCATGAGCCGGTTATCGACATCCCAGCAGCACTTACAGCATTCAATCTGGAACGCTCAAAAAATGGCCAGGAACTGATCTATACGTATGACACACGTGCTGAGCGTACGGGAATTCGCACGCTGCTTAATGCTTTGGATAATGCCGGCCTGAGTTTTCGCGATCTTCACACGACCCAGAGTTCGCTTGAGGATATTTTTGTTGACCTCGTCAGAGAGGAAAAGCCGTGAATTACCGCGCTGTCTGGACAATTTATAAATATGAAATGGCGCGCACCTGGCGCACGCTTATGCAAAGCATACTTTCGCCGGTAATCTCCACATGTCTTTATTTCGTGGTGTTTGGCGCTGCAATTGGCTCACGCATTACAGAAATCGAAGGTGTAAGTTACGGCGTATTCATCGTGCCGGGCCTTATTATGTTGACGATGTTGACGCAAAGTGTGGCAAACGCCTCTTTTGGAATTTATTTTCCGAAGTTTACCGGAACGATTTATGAGATTTTGTCAGCGCCAGTATCTTATCTTGAGATTGTCTTAGGCTATGTTGGTGCTGCGGCTACAAAATCCGTTATACTCGGCCTTGTCATACTTGTGACGGCATCGTTTATCGTTGAAGTGAGAATTGCACATCCTTTTGTGATGTTTTTATTTCTTGTGCAGACATCGCTTACGTTTGCACTGCTCGGCTTTATCATTGGCATCTGGGCACAAAACTTCGAACAATTGCAGGTTGTACCACTGCTGGTTATTACACCGTTAGCATTTCTGGGCGGCAGCTTTTATTCCATTGATATGTTGCCGCCATTCTGGCAGACGGTCAGCCTGTTCAATCCAGTTGTTTATCTGGTCAGCGGCTTTCGCTGGAGCTTTACGGAAATCGCCGATGTTAATATTTGGGTCAGCTTTGCCATGACCATATTGTTTTTACTTGTCTGCTTAGGTACTGTCTTGTGGATTTTCAAGACCGGTTACAGATTAAAAAAATGATGTGTTGCAATCCATCGTTACGGCCGCTCAATGCGGCGCGGCCCGCTCAATTCAAAGGGATAGGATGTAAATTACGTCTCCCCGCTATTCTGTGTTTGTGGCGCATCACAGCTGCAAAGTAGCTGAGTGCGCCAACTGCCCGCATGCAGAATATGGGACAGCTCGCGATGTGAAAGCTCACGCTCAGCTGCGCCGTATAACATTTGTATCGGATTATCCTAAAAAAAGCAGTTGGACGTCAATTTCGTCACGTTGGCGCCAGCAAAGG
>CAWUIN010000216.1:0-1906 GCA_963922535.1 uncultured Hyphomicrobiaceae bacterium
GCGGAATATGAGGTTGATCTGGTCGTGAGCAGACAAAAACCTTTGAGCATGCTAGAACGATTTGAAGTGGCCGAATATTTTCTCTTGTTTTCGGGGGCGGCGATGAGAAACCTCGATCGCATTATTCAATTCTCTATGTGCTCTATAATCCGCGTTTCCGGCCACCTGATTACACCGATGTCTCCGCCACTGTTGTTCTACCCCTTTGATCTTGATGGGAAAACATGAAGATCTGCACTTCAGCAGCTATCAACGCTCAAATCGCTGAGTTTTTTGAAGAATTTAAGCCCCAGCGAAGACATCGGTGTAATCAGGTCCGGCCAAGGCCTTGAGTTTGCGGAGTAGCCGCCAAACTCGTCCATCCATTGACGGACAGCCTCATGGCTGACGATGACACCACGTTCAGCCAGCAAATCCTCAACATCTTCAGAACTCCTGATTACGCTGAAGTTTAACTTCTTCAACAAAATCATAAACTTGATATGCAATTACTCATGAAACGCGATCTTGTAAGTTTTTGCATCAAGATCAGAGGTTTAATACATCAGTAGCGGACGTATCGGGGTAATCAGGTCAGCACTTATGGTAAAGCGATGGTAAGCCCGAACCGCGTAGGCGATGACTTCGCGAGGAAAAAGGTGGCCTTTCAGGCGGGATAAAGAAGTATTGCCGTAAGCGGGCGCCTCGTACAAGAAACGGGTCGACGGGCACCCCATCTACTGGCATTTAACTCGCTAACGTGATTATTGGAGCGAATAATGTCAGGCATAGCAAAAACTATGGATACGCAGGATTGGGGCCTGCTCATTTTTCTTTCGGTTCTTTGGGGCGGTGCATTCTTTTTTGCAGGCGTGGCTGTGAAGGAACTACCACCGCTGACTGTGGTCTTGATCAGAGTTAGTTTAGCCGCACTGGCTCTACTGCCCATATTTTTGTATTTCGGGCATACGTTCCCTACAAGTTTAATCGCATGGCTTCCGTTTCTAGGCATGGGACTGCTCAATAATGTGCTACCGTTTGGCTTTATTTTTGCCGGCCAAACACATATTACTGTTGGCCTATCGTCAATAATCAATGCGATGACCCCCTTATTTACTATTGTTATCATGGCAGCGTTTCGAGAAGAACGCCTCACTGTTTGTCGTGTCATTGGTGTATTATTGGGTGTAGTCGGCGTTGGCACACTTCGCGGTCTCGAAGCGCCAATTGGAGGAGCGCAAACCGTAGGGATTACTCTGTGCATGGCTGGAGCTCTAAGCTACGGTTTCGCAGCGCTTTGGGGGCGAAGGCGATTGGCCAGCGTAGCACCGATAAAATCGGCAACGTGTCAGCTGATCTGTTCGACAATTATGATGGCTGTGATTGTTGTATTGATTGATAAACCTTGGACGCTAAGTGTGCCAAGCCAAAAGACAATCTGCTCTCTTCTGGCGCTAGCAGTTTTGGGCACATCATTGGCGTATATCGTGTTCTTCCAAATCCTTGCTCGTGCAGGTGCCAGTAATGTAATGCTAGTTACCTTGCTCATACCAATCACAGCTTTGATTTTGGGAAATGCTTTTTTAGGCGAACGAATTCAATCTACGGAGATCATCGGCGCAATCATAATCGGTATAGGGCTTATTTTTATTGATGGTCGATTGATTGACCGGATCACAGGACGACTTGAGGCCACAAAGTAAGGCTTGAGATCGGCACAGACGTGGCTTTTCTTACGGTCGCCGCCGTCAGGCTTCTCATCCAGCTTGCCTTAACTGTAAATCAAATTGTGGATCAAATGATGCGACTGGTAGCATAAATGCTGCTGCTGCTACAAACAACGAAGACAAATCAGGCGGAGGGACAGCTCAAGACGGCAAGGCTCAATGAAAAATAAGGAAATATGGCGCAGTCTGCAAATGCGGAC
>CAWUIN010000217.1:0-1831 GCA_963922535.1 uncultured Hyphomicrobiaceae bacterium
CCCTTGAAACTGATCCACTGATCCACCCCGATGTTGGCCTCACGGAAGCCGATCTAATAGACTGCAATTGCCTACGTGGCAATGACAGCCAAAAACTTTGCGACACTACCATCGAATATTTTGAACTTGCCGACGCACATGGTTTCGTCCGTGCCATCCACGCGCGGGTAGATACTTTTCATATGCTCTGGCGGCAATTTATTCGTTACATCGATCTTATTATCCGATAACATTCTGCAAAAAAACTTTTAATCCAGAGGCTTGATGACCATCCATCGGCAAGGCAACTGATTTTATCATGGGATATTAACGGTTGATTAATACTTAATATCCACTGTTACATCGCATAAGCTAATGAGCATCGTCCGCCTTCCAGCGCCTGCAGGCGCCTGTCTGAGTGAGCATCAGTATAAAGAGAAAGTAAGCGTCCATGGGCCAGTTGCAGGGCAAGCGTAAAACAAGCGGCGTTAAAAGCCAATTGAATAAAAGCCCGTTGAATAAAAGCCCGTTGAATAAAAGCCCGTTGAATAAAAGCCCTTTGAATTCCGTTGTCATTGGCGATTGCATTACAGAACTCGGCAGAATTCCCGATCGAAGTGTTGATCTCGTCTTTGCCGATCCTCCCTATAATCTGCAGCTTGACGGCACGTTGCGGCGGCCGAACGACACCGTTGTCGACGGCGTCCACCAGGCCTGGGATAAATTTGCCAGCTTTTCCGATTACGATGCATTTTGCCGGCTCTGGCTTGGCGAATGCCGCCGTATACTCAAGCCAAACGGTGCGATCTGGGTGATCGGGTCCTATCACAATATCTTTCGGCTTGGCGCGCTGCTCCAGGACCTAGGCTTCTGGCTGCAGAACGATGTGATCTGGCGCAAGACCAATCCAATGCCGAATTTTCACGGCACGCGCTTTACCAACGCACACGAAACGCTGATCTGGGCCGGGCGTGACGCCAACGCCAAGGTCACGTTCAATTATCAAGGCCTTAAATGCAGTAATGACGATTTGCAAATGCGCTCCGACTGGCTGTTTCCCATTTGCTCCGGCCCGGAGCGGCTTAAAGGCCGTGAAGGCCGCAAGGCGCATCCTACTCAGAAACCGGAAGCACTGCTTTACCGCATCCTGACCGCCACAACTCACCCTGGCGATGTCGTGCTCGACCCGTTCTTCGGCACTGGCACAACCGGCGCCGTTGCAAAGCGTCTGGGACGCAACTGGATCGGCATCGAACGTGATCCAGGCTATGCAGCAGATGCGATAGAGCGCATTGGGCGGGTTGTGCCGCTGGCGCCAGGGGCCATTGCACCTCTGCCGGCCAAACGCAATGAACCGCGCGTACCGTTCGGCACCATCGTGGAAATGGGCATTCTTGAACCCGGCACGCGTCTGATGGACGAGCGCCGCCGCTATCGGGCTGAGGTGCACGCCGATGGTACGCTGGCGCTTGCCGGTGAGAACGGCGTACGCGGCTCGATCCATCGCCTCGGTGCCGAAGTGCAAGGTAAATCAGCCTGCAACGGCTGGGTATTCTGGCATTTCGAGGTGGAGGGCAAATTAAAGCCGATCGACGTGCTCAGGGCAGAAGCGCGCAAACAGCTTGGCCTGTGCGGTAGCCATAGCACGAGCACGAGCAGCAAAGGCGCCAAGGCCCCACCAAAGGTCATTTTGTCGAGGAAGTAGGTGTGCTCGTCAGGTGTAAGCGGTGCTTTAACAGCAGGGGGAGTGTCGCAAAGTTTTTGGCTGTCTTTGCCGCGAGGCAATTGCAGTCTATGAGATCGGCTTCCGTGAGGCCAACATCGGGGTGGATCAGTGGATCAGTTTCAAGGG
>CAWUIN010000218.1:0-1767 GCA_963922535.1 uncultured Hyphomicrobiaceae bacterium
TCTGCCTCCGCGTAACGGCCTTGGCTTTCATACAGCGCGGCCAGGTTGTTGAGCGTCGTGCCGACATTTGTGTGGTCCGAGCCGAATTTTTGCTCTGACAATTCCAGTGCTTTTTTAGCAACTGCAATTGCTACGGCGTATTCCCCCCCCCCTGATAAAGACGGTTGACTTGCTGGTTGAGTTTAGAAATTTCCCCCTCATTTTGCGCCCTGACAGGCGTGGATACAGCAAGCAGAACAGCTAACAAGATACCGAAGATACGCAGAATACGCATTGCAGCCTCCCAGGAATTTCCCACTCACTTGCCCATGTACGACAATTCCGGCACCCGTGTCACCAGGCGTAACGCAATTGGCCTGTCGGACGTGCCTTTCATGCACGCAATGGATTGAAAGCGTGTATGGTAAAGGCGGGAAAAATTCCTTAAAAACAATGATGTTTTCACTTTGTGCTTTGAGCGACGCGCGCTATCAAACGAATCAGCTTTGAGGGCGAGCAAATAGACTATGGGCTTGGCGATTTTGGCGACGCGCGCCTTAAAAATGGGGCGCATTTTTACGCCGGCGCCTGATGGAGGTTGGCCAGCTTGGCGTGGCTGTGCGTTCGCTCGGCGGCAATCGCGCCGGCGAAATGCGCCTGACACGGCTTTTACGCAAAAGCCGAGGGCTTTAATAAGATCGAGTATGTCAACGTAAGCATCAATTGTCCTGACCGGCGCATTCTCCGAGACGTAATTCTCGATGCGCGGCGGCAGCATACTGATCTGGTCGCGAGCCGTGCCCGTCTTGTAGCGTCGTTTCATTATGGACGGAATCATATCTGAGAATCACGGCGATGTGGGGGGCTTTCACAGTCTCAGAGCAGATGAACAAAATGCGACGCATTTATCATTGCGCGCAACTTAAATCCCTTAATGCGCTTGCCTGTTTGGCATAAACAATTGATAAGGGGGGGATTAGGCCTGTTGATATCTACCGTACGGGAGCAGCGGCACGACATCCTTCACCTGGAAAGATGCGTTTTGTGAAGTAAAGGTTGTGCGTTTCATCAGATAAGATGTAATTGCGCCAGCAAGGATGCAGCAAGGATGCAGCAAGGATTAATGTGCCTCAGCCGTCTCAACTGCCTCCCCCGCACGGCAGATATCAACAGCCCTTAAGTGACAGGAATATTTGGAGCAAAAACCATGCGGATAGATGCAATCAGCGCTGGGGATAACCCGCCGCACGAAATCAACGTCATTATTGAAGTCCCCGTTGGCGGCGACCCGATTAAATACGAACTCGATAAAGAGTCCGGCACCCTGTTCGTTGACCGCTTTCTTTTCACACCTATGCGATATCCGGGTAATTACGGTTTTATGCCGCACACGCTGTCTAACGATGGCGATCCCATCGATGTTCTTGTCTGCAATATGCGCGCAATCGTGCCGGGTGCAGTCATGGCGTGCCGGCCCGTTGGTGTGTTGCTCATGGAAGACGATGGTGGTGAAGATGAAAAAGTCATTGCTGTGCCAAGCAACCGTCTGACAAGCCGCTACAACAAAGTTAATAACTACACAGACCTGCCGGAAATTACTATTCAGCAGACGGAGCATTTTTTTGAGCACTATAAGGATCTGGAACCCAACAAATGGGTAAAAGTCAAGGGCTGGGCTGATGCCGACGCCGCCCGTGAAATGATTGAAAAGGCCATCGAACGCCATCACGCGCAATAATACCAATCCATAGATGAATTGACTCACCTGGATTCACTTTTGCCGCAAAT
>CAWUIN010000219.1:0-1761 GCA_963922535.1 uncultured Hyphomicrobiaceae bacterium
CACATCCCATCCGCTGGCGATCAGACGCGCATGATCCAGGGTTTCACTGTCGATATGTGTGCGAACGAGAAAGTCCAAGCTATCAAGGCTTGTGCCTTCGCAGCTTGCGCCCTTTTGAGAGTGGTGCGCGCGCTGGCGATCGTCACGCGTTTGCCAATCCGCTTGATGCGACGATGGAACTTGACGGGATGATGGAACTGCCAATTTGAAACACTTCACGTTATCTGATTGAAGTTGTCCTTATAACGTAAGATTAGACGCTGGCCAGCCACCGCGAAGTTGTAAATGCTCAGAATAAAACAATCTGAAGTCGTATGGCGATGGGAAAATTACAATCAAGATACCAGCAGCATGAGGTGGGGGAAGCGCTCATTCGCGCAAGGCTGGGAAGGCGAGTTTTGGCCCGGCAAAGCGCGTTTTTAGGGCGGTGCAGCGTCCCTTGCAAGCAAATGTACCTGCGTGACAAAGCAAATATGCCTTCGTCACTTCGAGCGACAAATAACCACAAGCCTTTTCATCTTGCGCAAGAAGTAGCAGAGGCAACTGCAACAATCGGCATCAGCGCACCTTTGTTAGGCATGGAAACAGTGAAACCGCTTCTTACTCTGGCCGTGCAAAAGACGCCTGCTCATTATCAGGCAGATGCTTGTTGTGTACATTGGTGGGTACCCTTAGTGTTTTCACAAAGCCAACCAATGCGCCAATCAGTCAACGGCCTTTCCCGCCACCCCTGGCCCGAAATCCCGACCGTTGTCAGAGAGGCAAGCGTCACACTTCGCGAGTTTATCTCAAAGCATGCCTTAACGACTTCATGTGCCGTTTATGCGCACTTCAGGCACGCCAGCAAATGCCGTAAGATAGCCTGTACTTTTCATCATATTCGATCTGCCTAATGACGATGGACCTTTAAATTTTTATCCCCGTCCGCACATCCCATAACGCAGGTCGATGACAATGCGAGATTTTGGCCGGCTTCTGCGAGCAGTTCTGCAAAGTCAAATGCTTCCTCAAGCATTGCATCGACATCGGAAGATCCGAGCAAAGTACGTGCGCAGACGAGCAATGCTGGGCAGGGGTTATGTTGACAGGCTGCAATGATAGAAATAGCCGTGCGCTCGTCCTCGCAAAAACAACAGCATCCAGCCGGCAGCGTTTTGATCGGGCGGTGCGCCGTTTGCCTCACGGTACGCACCCAGGCAGACAGGTCTGTGACAGCGTGTTTAGCTTTTTTGGGGCCGAGCGCGGTCGCGTATGTATTCCAAACCAGCTCCCAGCAAGCAATATCGTGATATTCATAACCTGCAAGCCAACCACGAAAACCAATGCCAACGAGGTGTTCTGGTGTATGGTGTAGGGGCTGACGAGACAGATCCATCATTCTTCTCCAGTTAAATACTGTATCGACGACCAAATACATCGAGATATGGAGTGCGGTTACCGATGTAATTTTTAACGAAGTTCTTTTTTCAAACGCCGGGAGACATGTCAAGAAATCAAATCTTTTCAATCTCTTAGAAAGTTTATAAGAAACGTTCTAATAAATATTCTAAGAACAATTTTAATCTACCGGATTACGCTTTATCATCAGGAACATAAATTCTGACTGCTGTCTTCGAATGCGTGAGGCTGGAACGCGCGACAAGTTTGAAAACGCAGCTTATTCGCGCTAAAGTCAAGACGATTTGTCGCATTAAGTCGACCTTGGGTCAGGGCTGTTCAACGCTGCTCATTGATAGCGGTAGGCCAGTAGCCTATTGAAAT
>CAWUIN010000220.1:0-1756 GCA_963922535.1 uncultured Hyphomicrobiaceae bacterium
TTTGAGGGTCTTCGAGCACGGCTTTGGTGCAAATTGATGCATTCTTATGACCCAAGGGAGAAATTTTGCGGTACAGAATAAAATTTTAGGTTGTGGCTGTAATGGTCGGAGAAGCAGTCATTGCATTCTGCTGCTTGTTACATTTTTATGACGGGTACTTTGCCTATAGCATCGTTAGCTGTTATCTGCGGCCCGCTCATTGATCTGCGATTTCAATAAATGATCGAACGAAATGAAGATCTGATTTATCGGCAGGGGCAACCATATAAGTTCGAAAGACGTCTTCAAGTTCCTTGATCGGCCGCGTGACCAGATAGCTTGAAGGGGAAAAGCTGTTATCAAGCAGTATGCCAATTCCAATGCCATGCATGACCGCCTCCTTAACAACCGGAAAGGTCAGCATTGTCATGACACGCTTAAGCTCAATGCCCAGTGCGGCGGTTCGCTCATGTATCACTTTCTGTGTCAATGAGCCGGCCTCAGGCAACACGACTGTTTCATTTATGAGATCATGGAGCGACAGCGGGCGGCGGTTGGCCAGTGCATGACTACGCTTCATGTAGGCAGTATATTGCGTACTTTCGAGTTCTTGCGAAAACATACCTTCGATATGATCCGGCTCGGTGATAATAGCGATATCAATAGCACGCTCACGCACCATGTTCATGGCTAAGGTCCAGCTGTAAAGGCCAAACTCGACGTTAACGTCGGGATAGCGCTCACGGTAGGCTGCAATCAGAGGCATTGCCGGTAGGGGAGCATTCGCAATAATTCTCAGATGGCCGGTGGAGAGTGCGCTATACGACTGCAGACGCTCTGCGATCAGCTGTTCGATTGTGCACATACGGTCTGACAGAACAAATAGTTCTTTCGCAGGCCGTGTCAGCTCAAGTCCCGATCGTTTGCGCACGAACAGCTGCACACCCATCATGCGCTCTAGTTTGCCGACATGCTGCGTTACGGCAGACTGAGTCACGCCGAGCACGTTTGCGGCCCTGGAAAAACTGCGCTCGCGCGCAGCGTACGTAAACGCTTCGATTTGCTGAGGGCTGATCCGCATTATCTCTCACCACAGAGGTTTTGTGCTTTTATCATTACCGCTGGCATTAGTATTAGTTTGACTAATAATTGTATATATTGATGTCAATTATGCTTGCTATATCTCTCCTCAAGAACTGTTGCAGGGGACATCAGTGGCCAGCGTTGACATTCAAAACATTCGTAAAACCTTTGGGGCAACCGAAGTTCTCAAATCTGTTAATCTCGCGATTGACGATGGGGAGTTTATCGCGCTGGTTGGCCCATCCGGTTGTGGTAAGTCTACACTCCTGCGCATTATTGCAGGCCTCGAAGCACAAACATCGGGCGACGTGATTATCGAGGGGCGCAATGTCAACAATATGCGGCCGAGCAACCGCGACCTTGCGATGGTCTTCCAATCATACGCACTTTATCCGCATCTAAGCGTTGAGGAAAACATGACGGTGCCACTCAAGTTGCGTGATTTGAGAGGTATTGAGCGCGTTCCTGTCTTAGGACATTTGATGCCGAGCCGCTGGCGTAAGATGCGTACCATTCGCAAAATTATTGATGAGACAGCTCAAACACTTAAAATGCAGGATTTGCTCAAACGCAAGCCAGGACAACTCTCAGGCGGTCAAAGACAAAGAGTTGCCGTTGGACGTGCCATGGTGCGCAAGCCTGTCGCCTTCCTGATGGATGAACCTCTATCAAATCTGGATGCGGCATTGCGCGT
>CAWUIN010000221.1:0-1743 GCA_963922535.1 uncultured Hyphomicrobiaceae bacterium
GTGAAAAAGCGTTAGGCCCTGATCACCCCAAAGTCGGCACGACGCTCAACAACCTGGCAGCCCTGTATAAGGAAACCAAGCAATCTGCTGAGGAAAAGAGAGTGCGCGAACGGTTGGCCCGCATGCCAGAACCCGGCACCCGGCACATCCCGGTTTATTTTGCAACAACGCGCGCCCGTTCTGATCAAGATCAGACGTATGGAGGCGATGATAGTGATGTACTCTCTTTTGGCCGCATCACGATGCAGGTGCCGGAAGAGACAATTCAGAAACTGGCCGAAAGGCGCGCCCAATCTCTTATTCTCAGTAAGTCACGCGATAAAATTTCCGCTGCCGACGTTTTCAAGCGTGTTCGCCATCGTGCGTTAACCTCTGATCAGCTTGCGGCCTCTCTCAAGGCTTCGATATCCCGCTCTGCATTATTCAAAAAGCAGGCGCTTATCTTTGTTCATGGCTTTAACGTTGACTTTGATGAGGCCACGCAGCGGATTAGCCAGGTCGCCTTTGATCTTGAGTTTGATGGAGCCTTGATTGCTTTTTCATGGGCCTCGCTTGGTCGCGGCAATCCCATTGCCTACGCACGTGATCGTGGCCGTGCAGACAAATCCGTTGCCCGCTTTGTCGCAATGCTTGATCAGCTATCGTCAAAGTTCCCCAATGTCACGCTTCACATCATGGCCCACTCTATGGGTAACCGTATTCTCACGCGCGCTCTGCATCAGATCTCCGAACGCCCCCAAGATGCCAAACGCCCGAAGATTGGCGAGGTTATTCTTGCCCATGCTGATGTCGATCCTGAATGGTGTGAAAAGCTCGGCAAGGTACATCGGTTTGTGCGCGGCATCACTAACTATGTTAACCAGGATGACTGGGCGCTTTGGATTGCAAAAGGCTTGCGTATCGGAAAGTCGCGATGCGGACGTTTACCACGCGTCTATGAAGGTATTGAGACCATAGACACAACCGGCATGGGTGGGCGCGGCAGCGTAAAAACGCTTGTTACAGGCAAAAACCACCACGGCGTGTTCGCCAACGATCCTTTGCTGTTCGGCGAAATTACCCGCTTGATTGCTGCAGGCCAGCGTCCGCCGCAGAACCGCACACCTGAGCTGGCGCCGCGTAAAGACGACAAGGGCGGCACCTATTGGGCTTACGATAAAGCGCGTGATATTGCAAAGCCGATGAAGATGGTAACGAAATAGATATGTAGAATTTAAGGTGTTCCGCGAACGACCGTTTGCGGAACATCTATGCTGCACATTTGGCGTAGGGAGGGGGTATCAAGCTGATACGCTACCCTCGTGCGGCTTGATATGTGAATAATCCCTTTCAGCTCTTGCCTTAGATAAATCATGGTCGAGCTGCAATCCAAGCCAGAAATCAGCACTCATTCCAGTGTATTGAGCTAAGCGCAACGCGGTATCTGCCGTCATGTCACGACGCTCACGGCACAAATCCGTTATCCTGTTAGGCGGTACGCCAATAGCGCGAGCGAGCGCACTAGCGCTTAGTCCCCAAGGCTCCAGGAACTCTTCGCGCAGCATTTCGCCCGGATGTGTTGTGATCCTAGTTGCCATCAGTGATAATCCTCAATTTTTACGTTTTCCGGCCCATTGTCTGTCCATACGAAGCACACGCGCCATTGGTCGTTTATTCGTATCGAATGCTCTCCGCTTCGCTTGCCCTTAAGGCGCTCAAGTCTATTGCTTGGCGGCTGCATAAGTTCCGTGAGCGTTGTCACCC
>CAWUIN010000222.1:0-1701 GCA_963922535.1 uncultured Hyphomicrobiaceae bacterium
CCCCTTTGCTGGCGCCAACGTGACGAAATTGACGTCCAACTGCTTTTTTTAGGTTCATGTGATTTCTGATGGCAACCAATACACCGACAGCGATCGGAAAGAACTAATGGTACTCGCAAGTGCCTGCAAACTCGACGTCGACGGTGGTGTGTCAGACTACCACCTATATCAGAAGCTGAAAGATTGGGCGAAGCTATCTGGCTCTCTTGGCAGTTCATCATCGCAAGATAGCGCTTAGGGCGCCCCGCAAAATAACTACTACAATTCCCGCAATCAAAGCTAAGCACTGCGCTTTCTTTTCACGGGGGTGCGATTCACTTATTCATAAGCAAGCCCTTAGCGTACGATTTTTTCCCTTCTATGGAGTGCCCCCAATAAGTAGGGGCAACGCCTCGACGCCTTGCAAGCCGGTTTAACAGGCGCAGGCCTTGTTCCGGGTATTGGTAATGCGGCTGATATTTTGAACGGCACGATTTCCCTGTTGCGTGGCGATCTCTGGGGAGCTGGTGAGAATTTTCTTTCAGCAGTTCCCGGGCTTGGACAGGGTGTTGGAGCCGCACGTTTGGCTCGACTCGTGGCGCGGGGCTGTTCCTTCCGTAGCGACACGCAAGTTAAAACGCGCCATGGCATGGTGGCTATTAGTGAATTGCGGGCTGGCAAGCAATGGGTCTGGTCGCACAACGAGAAGACTGGTGAAATGGGCTGGAAGCAGGCATTGGCCCAATCTTCCAATCCCCACGAAGAAACAGTCACCTTGTATGTGAGCAACATCCGGGCGGATGCGCAGCATACAATCGCCTCCAACCATATCGATGCGTTCTTCGCGCAAATCGAAGCGCCTGCGAATGCTGCTCAACTTGTCTCGAAAGGTGCGGAACGCCCTATTCTTCTCAACGCCGATGGCACACGCGCAGTCAAGCCGACCGGTAATGTGCTGAGCAAAGTCACAGGCGTCTGGTCGGAGCATCATGAAAAGCAGCTGCATCTGACGCTGCATTTCCCGCAGACCGGCGAGACATCGAAGATCATCACGACGCACGAGCATCCGTTCTATGTGCCGTCGACAAAGACATGGGTTGACGCCGAAAATCTTAAAGTCGGTACCGACCTCCATACTTGTGACGGTACACCGGCCAGAGTGCAGAAATGGCAGGAGGTCAACCGTTCGGTGAATGGAGTAAAATCTTCCCCGATCAGGCGATGACGTTGGCCGCTGTCGATCGTCTCGTCCACCACGCTACCATCCTCGAAATGAATGTCGAGAGCTATCGGCGCAAAGCCGCCGTCGAGCGGAAACGCGGCCGCGGCAAACCGGCAAAAAAAGCGACAATCAAATCGCGGTCTGAGTGACGCGCAGCCCGCAGACGAGCTCTGCGCGACACAAAAAATAAGCCTTGCAAACCGAAAGCCTCTTGCAAAAATGGCGGCGATCACCGATCATGAAGCTTGGCCGCCAGTTCTCATCGTGATTGTCGCCCCGCTCTCATCCAGTTTGTCGCGCTATACACGCATAACTATTATGTGGCCGACGCTGATAATCCCGATGCTCCGGCAGTGTTGGTGCATAACGATTGCTTTAAATTTAAAGACTTTCAGTTCTTTCAAAAGACCTTCACTAAGGCGAACTTGGATAGCCTCCGCAAACTTGACACCGACACTCTAGTGGACAGCTTGCTTAATGGTAATCAGCCAATGGTTGTT
>CAWUIN010000223.1:0-1682 GCA_963922535.1 uncultured Hyphomicrobiaceae bacterium
GCCGAACTTCTGAAATCCAAATCCATGGGCCTCAGGAGTCTGACCGAGACCATCGACACCACGACGGCGGGCGGCGAGTTCATTTTTACGGTCTTTGCGGCACTTACGCAATTTGAACGCTCGCTCATCCGGGAGCGAACCAACGAGGGCTTAGCGAACGCCCGTGCGAAAGGCCGCAAAAGCGGCCCCAAATTCAAACTCAGCGAAAAGGACGCCCGGCAAATCGAGGCCATGCTGCGCGACAGGGTCGGATATCCATTCATTTCCGACATTATCAAAGCCAGTAATCTCAGCCGTTCAACTTTCTATCGCTACTATCCGCGCGGAAAAATCGAAGAATTCAGACCGAAGGAGGCCACCCCATGATAACCACTCTGACTAGGATTGATCCCGAGCAAAATATGGCACGCTTCTATTATATGGCGATCTTACCCGACCTGTTCGGCGGCGTGCAGCTTGTCCGGCAATGGGGCCGGATTGGCGAGGATGGCGGCCAGGAGCGGCGCGAGCATTTTGACGATGCCGGTCTGGCTCAGTCAAAGCATGACGAATTGCGTGACCAAAAGGTCCGGCGCGGTTATCATTGATCTTTGATTGTAACTTGTCAGGTTAGAAATATGAGCACAACATATGAAGAAGCCCTCCAGGTAGCTGGCAGCTTGACCGGCAGTGAGCAACGCGCCCTAGCCATTGAACTCTTATTGCGCCAGGATGACGATGCGCCCCCGTTGCGTGTGCCGGATAAAGTGCGTGAGAAAATTCTTCGCTCGAAAGAGGAAGCCAGTCGCGGAGAATTCCTGAGCGACGATGAAATTCGCGCTATTTGGGCAAAGCACGGCCTGTGAGAGTTCGATATACGCCAACGGCAGGTGCCGAACTCGCATCATTGCTTGACTATATTGCGCAGGTTAATCCATCCGGCGCGCGTAATGTGCATGCCAGGATACAGAAGGTCATCACGCTAATTTCTGAGTATCCATACGTCGGCAGCCGGACAAACATACCAGGCACACTGTATATTCAAACCACACCCTACAAGTATCTTGTGTTTTACTCAGTCGGTGACGATGAAGTGATTATCGAGAATGTGATTGACGGCACATTACCGCCAACCTGGCTGCCGGATGAAGACTGAGCGTATAGAGTGTGCCATAAATGGTTGTTTGCGGCATTTTTTTCCTGATGCAACGGCATACCTATTCGGTTAGGTCTGGCTGCAATGCGGGAGGATCCAACTTGAGAATAAAAGCTGCTGTAAGCAGAGCTCCATGGAAAGGCAAAAACCGTGCATCTCAAGCCTCTTTTAAATCGAGCGCACCTAGTCTAATAGATTATGACGATGAACAAATCACCGGAATAAACTAATGGCATTAGTTTTAGAGATAACTATTCTTTTGGTGGGAATTATAAGCTTAGGATACTTCGGTAAAACAACTCTCAAAAAATATAGAATACTTTGGTATATGGTTGGGCTTATAGGGGTTGTATTAATTGTTAAGGATGCATTAGAGTTCCGTGAACATATATGGCCTCAATCTGCTGCACATGTTGATGACGCAAAACCTGTTACACATATCAATAACGCAAAAAGGTATTGCCAACTTGTTTGATGTTTCCACATCGGCTGTTTGATTTTCATGAAAATACAGTCCTCTTTCCCCCGCCTGAAAGGCTTCCGTTTT
>CAWUIN010000224.1:0-1619 GCA_963922535.1 uncultured Hyphomicrobiaceae bacterium
CGAACAGGCGCGGCACGCGGGTGTAGACAACGGTGTGATCCTCCCGGCACGCCTTCTGCCAGCCAATTCTGCAAAGGTGCGCCGTGGATTATCAAAAAATCTGATCTTGAGCGCGACACGGTCGTAAAGGAAGCAGACCAACGCCGCATGGCGGGACCGCCGTCTCAAAATGCGGATCAAAAAACGCTTTAATTCTAACAACATAGCAAGGTAGGCATTATGAATCAGGACCGGACGGGCCGGTGATAAGCAGATTGCGTTTGTCTGCAATCCACCGGCAGGTAGCCAGTTGCTGCATGAGGGCTTTGTTCAGCCTGCGCGGCGAGCGATAGCCGTCCACAACCAATGCTTTTTGCCTCGGATTGTGATCACAACTTCATCCACGTGCCATTTATCTTTCGGCCGCGGGCGATCGCGACGAATACAATTTGCCATGACGAGGGCCGATCGCATGAAGAAGACCGTAGATGAAGCAGGCGCTAAGTAGCGAGGCGACAGCGAACTGATTACCTGAGCGAACATTCTGGATGGCGCGTGCAAGCTGGGTTTGCATGGCACGCTGTTCAACCTGCACTCAGGTCACAATATCGTTCCAGTTTGCCGCGATCGCGACTAGAATTGCGGCCGCCGTCAGGATCACAGAGACAGCTTGGGTCATTCTTGGCATATCAACCGCGTTGTTTCGGCAAATATTGCGCCTACATCTTCAATCTGCGGTGTTTCCTCACGCGAGAGCTGCGATAAGAGAAGCTGGTTGCTGCGTGTTTGCTCTGTCTCGGATGGCTTGATGACAGATACTGCGCAATCAGTTTCGCCGCCAACTATAACGGGGGGGAAACCAATTGTGATGGCCGTGAAATACGTTGGATCATAGAGCTGAAGAGATATCGATTGACCGCTCAGAACCAGTGGTGTCTCCAGTGGAATGATAAATTCCAGACCAAGGCGAAGTTGATGCAGATGCACGCTGACACTAAGCGGCTTGCCAAGAGGTATGCTTCTTCTCCGATCGCGCATATAGGTGAAATATTGATAGTATCCAAAGCCCTCGATAACCGTCTGCGCGATCTTATCGGTTTCTTCGTCAGTGAGCGTCTGATTGCCATCCTTGTTCACACCAAGTTCGGTAAAGGTATACATCGTATTGAGTTCGTCAATCAGGAAGACAATCCGAACCTTCGATAACCGCCCCTGGCCGTCGAGGATAAATTGAGCTGTGGACGTGAAGAACATATGCGGGTGTGCCTTTGCTATACAGGCGCTCCCCATCATAATAGCTAGAGCTATCAGGTTCCTGACAAATGTCGTTTTCATGAACAAGTTGCCTCGTCTTAAGCGATTTGCGAATGTTTGTAAGAGGGGGATTGATCCGTCTGCTTCGGGTTTCGTTTGTGCCGGGGGGAGGCAGGCCAATTGAATTATTTAACAGATACTTTAAGCGGTTACAAATACACCGTCCCCCTCCTCGCGTATCGCCATTGAATAAAATCGCAAATGCAGTCCGACTGTGTAGATCCGACGTCGACTTGAATAGAAGCAAGGACAATTACGGCGTTTGTGTGAATGTAATACATACCGTACATGAGGTTGCTGCTCTCCGGCGAAGGATGAGATCCTTT
>CAWUIN010000225.1:0-1556 GCA_963922535.1 uncultured Hyphomicrobiaceae bacterium
CTAGCATACTTGCAATCACTAAGCCGGCGCTGTGAACGGTGTCGCGTGTGCACCGTACTGCGCCATGCGTTCGTGCTTTAAGGCCCATGCAACAGAAGGAAAGGCCAACGTATTCCAGGGCAGCTCATCCCAGGCAAAAAGCCTGACTTCCATGCTTTCAGGGCCAGGGGCGAAATTATGCCCGATCAATGTTGCGAGATGGATGATATGCACCTGTGCGATGTGCGCAAGGCTGTACACCGCGAGCACACCATCGATCGCAATCGTCGCGCACGCTTCTTCCCGTGCCTCGCGTTGCGCGCCTTCCGCAACTGTCTCGCCTATTTCCATATAACCGGCAGGTAGCGTCCACAGCCCGATGCTCGGCTCAATTGCGCGCCGGCACATTAAGATGCGGTCTGCGTGGCGTACAACGGAGCCAACAATAATCTTTGGATTCTGATAGTTAATAAAACCGCACGTGTGACACACCTCGCGATCGTGCGTATCCCCATCCGGACGTGTGCGTATGAAATTATCCATATATTTCGGCCCAGGTGTGTGCTGTTTCGACAAGTGTCTGCGGCGCGATTGATCCCGAGATAGAACATAAATGCGAAATTATGTTCGTGTGACTATAACGCAGAACACGCCAACTCAGATCGCTGACGATTGAAGGAACCCTCCGCCACCGCTGCATCAATGTTGACATCGATATAGCGCTTGAAATAGCCATCTTGCGCCACACGCCAGCGTTTCAAACCTCAAGCATGAAGGTGTCAGGCCAAGCCTCATTTTGATTAAGAAAATTGCGGATTTCAAATTCGTCTTCGCGCGTCAAGGTATGACAGCCCCTTGGAAAAAGCTCTACAATATCGCGGTCAGTATGCTCGGGATTGAAAAAGATCATTTCACCGAAATTCAGATTGCAACGTTCGAATGTCTGCAGGGCGCCAAGATGCAGGCGAGGTGAAACCAGCACAGCGTGGATTGTATCCGGATTTCGCGTTTCCAACGCAAACACAAACGACAATGCCGTTTTGTAGGCCATGATTGTGGCAATCAACTTAAGGGCCTTATCACGCTTGGGACCGGAGGGCGGCAGATTTGTTAAGATGGCCATGTGCTTGAGGTGCGGCAGCTCCAGTATAAATCGCGGCACAACGTCAACATTCTCAACCAGCATGTCGCGGGACAGGGCAAGCTCATGCCTGAGACGGGCTCGCGCTTCACGATTGGGCATCTTCTGCAAACTTGTTATCATTATGCGACCAACGGTTACGTTTTCCATTCAAGCTGAAGCAGAGGCATATTCGTTCTACTCATAGACAGCTTTGAGATGGAAACGGCTATGGCAACGAAAACCCCAGTGTATTACACTGATAAGCTCATGTTTACAGAATGTTGGCGGCCAGCATGCGTGTTGCTTAGCACATGAGCAAAGGCAACCTCATCCTACTCCTCGGCGATCAGCTCTCGCCTGGTATTGCGGCGTTTGCTCAGGCTGACAAATCGCGCGATATCATTCTTATGGCCGAAGTCAGCGAAGAGGCGACTTACGTCCGGCACCACAAGAA
>CAWUIN010000226.1:0-1548 GCA_963922535.1 uncultured Hyphomicrobiaceae bacterium
CCTCGACTGGCAGCCTTACGCCCGTGGCACAGGCCGGCATGCTATTTTCGATCTGCTCAATAAATGCAGTAACTTCGCTAGGGGCAACGCGGCGCAAGCTTGATAGAAATGCCCATTGGTCTTCGAACGGTGTCAAATCATCATTGACGAAAACACTGTTTCCATTCTCGCGCGCCTGACGTTGCAATGGCAGCGCGATCAAGTTTCCAAAACCGCCTTTCGGCATCGTGTACTGGCTGGGAAACAAGCGATCATAAGACTTGAAACCGATCTCCGGCCGAGTGTTCATGGTGCGTGTCAGCAGCAAGGTGCCGAGGCGGCGAGCATCTGAAGCAACAACAGGCTCGGCAAAGAAGATCCAGACATGCCCGCCATTACCGGAACGTGATCTTTCCAAAGCTGCAGGCAAATCAAGCTCGCGGCACGTCGCCAGGAACGCGCTTGCATCGTCTGACCAATTGTCATTATCAAAATCGACAGCCAGAAATGTACATGTATCATCGAAAAGCATGGGGTAGACACCGGCCACAAAGGTGCCACCACGGCCATTGGGCCGAATTCTGTCCTCGCCACGCAGATGACATTCGATGACCTTGTCCGAAACGGCAATAAAGCTCTGGTGTTGGCAGTCTCCGCATTTGACCTTCGGCTTACCGCATATCCCGCGCACCCACTCGTTGGCGCATACCGGCGCATAGCCGGAACGTCCGGATTTCAGGTTTTCCCATCTGACTGGAAACACGTCCGTTCTACCGCAGAACAGCCGACGAAATAATGCGATTTTATCCTTTGCAGAGGAGCTGCTCGTGACACCAACTTGGACAGAAGTTATCTGAGAGACTGATTGACGTTGAGCACATTCAAGTTCATGCAACCGTACCGACAAGCGTTCCCGCTCCAGGTCAAGCGCCTTCAGGCGCTGCCGAATTTCCGTGATCTCGTCATTCTCGGCCGTCATGAAGACCATCTAAAATCGTTCAAAATCAATCTTGTCACGCGCCAACAAAAGTTAAGTATTGTACGGAACTGTTCCGTACGCTATCATGAGGAGTGAAGGAGAAACAAGCCATGCCACGTCATATTAGTGATGCAAGCCGGATTGAGATCAGGATCAAGTCAGAAGACAAAGCGCTGATCGCCCGCGCAGCAGCCTTAGAACACGTTGATGTCACTGGCTTTATCCTACGCAAAATTTTGCCGGAAGCCCAGGCCGTCGTCGAGCGCTCTGAGCGCATCGCGCTTTCTGAGCGCGACAGCCTGAAGGTACTTGATTTGCTGGAGCACCCACCGGAACCGCCGGCAAAGTTAAAGCGCGCAGCCAAAGCCGGCCAAACCTTGTTGTGACAATAGTCTGGCAGGAAACGGCGCTTGAGCGCAGCCATGATCGCAAAGCGTTCGACTGCGGTGAACCGGCGCTCAATGATTATTTGCAGAAATACGCCCGGCAAAACCACGAAAGCGGCGGCGCCAAGACTTTTGTCGCCGTCGAGACTTCTGCACCAACAACGATACTCGGATATTATACGCTCAGTCCCGCATCCATCGACT
>CAWUIN010000227.1:0-1543 GCA_963922535.1 uncultured Hyphomicrobiaceae bacterium
CTGCTGGCCCGTTATGCTGACGAGAAGCAGCTCATAATGCCATCACTAAGCTGGACATCTTTGAAGTTTCATTCGACTATTTGCTTCACGTTGAAGAGTATTATGATATAATATGTTGTTAATCAGACCTGGAGACAGCCATGGAAAATGAAAAACATGATGTCTGGCCGTTGCAAGATGCTAAAATGCGGTTTTCAGAACTTGTGCACGAGGCGCAGAGTTCAGGACCGCAGCACATAACCGTAAATGGATGTCAAGCCGTCGTTGTGCTCTCTGAGCAAGATTATAATCGTCTTAAGAGTGAGCGTACCGGGCAAGAACTTGTCGAGCTTCTGGGCAATTCACCCTTGAAGGATGTACTGTGCGAACGCGAACATATTGAGGGACCGGTTCGCGAGGTCGATTTGTGAGTGGCTGGCTTCTGGATACCAACACCCTGTCAGAGCTGCGGAAGCCGAAGCCTGAAGCGAAGGTAGTCGAGTTTGTCGCCACCCAGTCCCTGGATCGGCTCTACGTCAGCACCGTCACTTTCGCCGAAATCCGTTTTGGCATTGAAAAACTGGCGGATGTCGGAAAGCGTTCCGAAATCAATCTGTGGCTGCAAAATAAATTGCGCCCCATGTTTGGCTCTCGCGTTCTCGAAGTTAGCGAGGATGTCTTGCTTAAATGGCGCCTTATCATTGAGAATGGCAGGAAGAAGGGGCACACTTTCTCCCATCCTGATGTACTGATTGCTGCGACTGCAGCGTGCCATGACCTCGTTGTCGCTACACGCGATGTTAGTGATATGCAAGCTGCCAACGTTGCCACCTTTAATCCGTGGAGTGGTGAGCTATTTGAGGCTCGTGATGAAAAATAGAGTTTTGTTGTCATGCATGGCAAGCGGCATCGCATCAGTGATTTGAGTATGAACCTTTCTGAGTTCGATCCCAGTCGTATTTGCGTTGATTGGCATTGTAAACCAAGTGTAATGCCAGTAATTTCAACAACTTAACATGCAGAGAACGTTCGATGCCGGTCTTGTCCCCTCCGCCACTGACCTGAGCGGAATGGTTCTCCTTTTGCAGCGGCGCCCGGAATTTCCCCTTGTTTTCAAGGGTTATAGTGTGAAAGCTATTCACCTCAGGCAGCACCAAATAGTCGAAAACCGGTCTCTCAGGGCCGATATTCTCTGAACCTATTGCCTTCGCGATTTTAGTTAATTCCTTGCAAAGCCTTGAATTTAAGGGCATAATTTTAGATCAAAGCTAAACACTTCGATGTCAGTGGCGTATGGTCACATGGAACATATATCGAACTCTCTACGAGTTAATTACACGTCAGAAATTCAGCGTCCTCCATCATGAGTAATTTTTTGAGTTTTGACCATCTCCGTCGGCCTTGAATTCCACGTACCGCAATACATATTGCTTTTTTCTGGCCGATTAGAACAACCAACTGTTTGCCGCGTGTCATTCACCTTGACGCGCAAAACACAAAAGCTACTTTCAGCGCTGTGGTACATGACACGCTCAACGATACCAGACAAGGGTTCACGGAGTTA
>CAWUIN010000228.1:0-1539 GCA_963922535.1 uncultured Hyphomicrobiaceae bacterium
TCAAAGGCGCTGGGTCTGTAAACTTAAAGCATTTTGCGGGAGGCGTTTCATGGATCGACGCGCATTTCTAAAGCTTGCCGGTGGCGCTGCCGGCGTAACGGCCGGCGCTCACATTGCAGCCTTTGCAGCGAAGCCCTCTCCTGATCCGCTACAACTGCGCATTCAAACCGCACGCTTTAGAATTCGCGATGCTGTAACCGAAAATATGGTGAGCACAGCGCCTGATGCGCCGCCGCCTGTTCTGCGCGTCAAACAGGGTGACCGGTTTGTTGCCGATGTGATCAATGCTATGGCCGATCCAACGGCGATGCACTGGCATGGCATACGCGTGCCCAACAAGATGGATGGCGTGCCGTATCTCACCCAATGGCCGATTATTGAGAATGAAACCTGGCGCTACGACTTTACAGTCGGTGATGCCGGAACCTATTGGTATCATCCCCATTGCATGACTATGCAGCAAATGGCGCTTGGCTTGACTGGTCTTTTCATTGTGGAAGAACAACGTGATCCTGGTTTTGATGGTGAAACCGCGCTAAATTTGAGAGATTTCAGATTAGGTAAGGACGGGCAATTTCTAAAACTTTATTCAGCCCGAAAGGCGGCACGTGGTGGTACACTTGGTACCGTTATGACTGCCAACTGGCAGCAAGACCCAGCGTATGATCACAAGTCGGGCTCACTTGTCCGGCTGCGTGTGGGTGCAACGGACACGACCCGGATTTACCGCCTTTCTATCGAAGGCGCTGACGGCAAAATCATTGCTATGGACGGACACCCTGTGCGTGAACCTGTGGCATGGCCAACAGAGAATGCACCGCTTGTTCTGGGCGCTGGTCAGCGGGCTGACATCGCACTCGTGATGCCGGCACAGGAGGGCAAAACCGTTGTCCTCAAGCATCATTCAGGCATGAGAAGCAGGACGCTGGCGACGCTGCGCAGCGTTGGGCAGCCTTTTAAGAGAAATTTAAATGAGCTTGCGGCTTTACCATCAAATGAAGTGCCTGACGTTGATCTCGGCTCCAGTGAGCTGATTGAGTTGTTGCTAGGGTGGTCGCCGGACGGCCTGAAGCCAAATAATGGCTTATGCGGATCTCTCGGATATACCTTTTGGTCTATAAATAGAAAGCCCTGGCCTGGTGATGCCGTCAAAGACATTGGTCCCATTGCGGAGCTAAAGCTGGGCAAAAGTTACGTTTTGCGTGTACGTAACGAAAGCCCTAACATCCATCCCATCCACCTCCACGGGCTTGTTTTCCGGCCGCTCAGGTCAAACCAACGCAAGCTGCCCTCGAATTGGATGGATACTATCACTCTTCTGCGCAATGAAGTTGTCGATATTGGCCTAGTTGCTGATAATCCTGGCAATTGGGCTTTGCATTGTCATGTGATCGAGCATCAGAAAACTGGGCTTGCCGGATATATTCGTGTCAGCTGAGCATCAAAATAATACATACCGTACATGAGGTTGCTGCTCTCCGGCTAAGGATGAGATCCTTTCGCTGGTGATTCGCTGGAGACAAATGGAGAGCAGCAATG